>JAEEGM010000153.1 GCA_016280325.1 Eubacterium sp.
CAGCAGAAGAGCAACAACTTCTCGAGTTGATCGGCACGACGCCGGTATCGCTCGCGTGGCTCGCAGAACAGATGCAGGGAAGTTACGCCAACACCCTTCGCCTCGTAATGTCGTTGAAGAAGAACCGATACATCAGGGAAACGTCACGTGATCACTATATAAGAGTATGAATTGAGTAATCTCAGGGGAGGGGATGTATCCGGTATCCCAATTGAATCATTTAACTTACTTCACGGGGAGGGGTGTGTTCAGTATCCTGACTTAGTCATTTAACTTACTTCACGGGGAGGGGGTGTGTCCAATATCACGACCGGGTCATTTTGCTTGCGTCGTTGCGCAGCACGGGTACTGTCCGTGCGTGCAACGTGACGCAAGGAATTAAGCGCAAGCGGGCCCGGTCGGATATGGACACAGCCCGACCCGTGCGGATGTCCCGGTCGGATATGGACACACTCCGACCCGTGTGGATGTCCCGGTCGGATATGGACACAGTCCGACCCGTGCGTATGTCCCGGTTGGATATGGACACAGCCCGACCCGTGCGGGTAGCCCAAAATTTTTTTAATGTCATTCAAGTCAAGAAAAATCGGTCGCTTGTCAGACATTTTGTCGACTCGCGTGAAAAAATCCTCTTGCATCGACGAGATTTTTGTTGTATGCTATCAAGCGAAACTCAAAATGAAACGAGGGAATCATCATGTCAAAGAATCTGATCATCGTCGAGTCTCCGGCGAAATCGAAGACTATCCAGCGGTTTTTGGGCAAAAACTACGAAGTTATGGCCTCCAACGGTCATGTTCGTGACCTGCCGAAAAGTCAGATGGGCTTCTCACCGGAGGATGATTTTGAACCGAAATATATCACCATACGAGGAAAGGGCGAACTCTTAGCGGCACTTCGTAAAGAAGTCAAGAAGGCAGACAAAATCTTTCTGGCAACCGACCCGGACCGCGAGGGAGAAGCAATCTCATGGCATCTCTGCGCGGCTTTAGCATTGGATCCGAAGAAGACGAGCCGAATTACCTTCAACGAGATTACGAAAAATGCGGTACGTCAGTCACTCAAGGAGTCACGCGACATCGATATGGGACTCGTGGACGCGCAGCAGGCCAGACGTGTGCTTGACCGCATGGTGGGATACTCCATCTCGCCACTTCTGTGGGCCAAGGTGAAGCGCGGGCTCAGTGCGGGACGTGTGCAGTCGGTAGCACTGCGTATCATCGCAGACAGAGAACGGGAGATCGATGAGTTTATCCCGAAAGAGTTCTGGAGCCTGGAAGCGGATTTTGTCGTGGATGGAACCAAGAAGCCTCTGACTGCCAAGTATTACGGCAAGGACGGAAAGGATGAGCTCGGTTCCAAGGAGGAAGTCGAGCAGGTGCTGAAGGAGTTGAAAAATGCCACCTACAGCATCGAGGAGATCAAGCGCGGTGAGCGAATGAAGAAACCGCCACTTCCGTTTACGACTTCCACTCTCCAGCAGGAGTGTGCCAAGACGTTGAATTTTGCCACGAGAAAGACGATGCAGATCGCGCAGCAGTTGTACGAAGGTGTGTCGGTAAAAGGACACGGAACCATCGGTCTGATCACGTATTTGAGAACGGATTCTACACGTATCTCCGACGAGGCGGATAAAGCCTGCAAGTCCTATATTTCCGAGGTTCACGGGGATGATTACGTGATCGCGAAGGAGCAGACGCAGAAGCAGGGAAAGAACGTTCAGGATGCGCACGAGGCTATTCGTCCTACATATGTAGAATTGACGCCTGCAGAGGTGAAGGACTCACTTTCCAGAGATCAGTTCCGCCTGTATCAGTTGATCTGGAAACGTTTCGTGGCAAGCCGTATGAGTTCGGCTAAGTATGAGACGATCTCCGTACGGATCACGAGCAAGGGACACATTTTTACATCGGCCGGCTCCAAACTGGTTTTCCCGGGATTTTTGTCCGTCTATCAGAGTGAAGAGGATAAGGTGGAAAGTAATCCGGCTCTGATGAAACTCAAGGATGCGTCCAAGCTTGCACTCAAGGAGCTTCGTGACGAACAGCACTTTACACAGCCGCCGGCTCACTATACGGAGGCATCGCTGGTAAAGGCTTTGGAGGAACTGGGAATCGGACGTCCGAGTACCTACGCACCGACGATCTCGACATTGATCTCGAGACGTTATGTTACCAAGGAAAAGAAAAATATCTACCTTACCGAACTGGGCGAAGTGGTCAACCGGATCATGGTGGAAGCGTTCCCGGGAATCGTGGATGTGAACTTCACTGCTACGATGGAGGCGTTGCTTGACGGGATCGCTGAGGGAAATGTTGAGTGGAAGACCGTCATCCGTAACTTCTATCCGGACCTGAAAGAATCCGTTGATAAGGCCGAAGAAGCGTTGGAAAAGGTTGAGATTCACGACGAAGTGACCGATATACTATGTGAGAACTGTGGTCGAAACATGGTGATCAAGTACGGCCCGCACGGGAAATTCCTGGCATGTCCCGGATTTCCGGAGTGTCGCAATACCAAGCCGTACTATGAGAAGATCGGCGTGAAGTGCCCGAAATGTGGCGGTGAGATTGTCATCAAGCGCACCCGCAAGGGACGTCCTTATTACGGATGCGAGAACAATCCGGAGTGTGATGTGATGACATGGCAGAGACCGACAGATAAGACATGTCCGAAGTGTGGTAACATGCTTCTGTCCAAAGGCAACAAGCTTGCCTGTGCGGATGAGACCTGTGGTTATCTGGAAGAAAAGAAGCCGGAGGACGAATAAAACAGCGGTCGTCCGGGATCGAAACAGGTCTTGTCAAGGAACGTTTTTTATGATAAAATGACTGGTATACAAGGGGTATTACGCTGATATGAGTATAGAACTTTTGGATCGTACACGTAAGGTCAACCATCTGTTGGCCGAGACGTCGGGTGAGAAGGTCGCTTTTTCCGATATCTGCCGGATGATGGGCGAGTTTCTCAACAGCAGTGTTTATGTGGTCAGCAGGAGGGGGAAACTCCTCGGTTTATACAAAAATTCCGAAGTACGTGAGATTGACGGCTTCAAGGATATACAGTTAGGCGCTTTGGTAGAGGAACGGTTGAATGACCGTTTTTTAAGCGTACTCTCTACCAAGGAAAATGTGAATCTTGAGACGCTTGGTCTCGATGAGTATGAGGCTGAGGGGCTGACCGCTATGATCGCACCGATCATGGTGGACGGTGAAAGACTCGGGACATTTTTCCTGTACCGTGAAGAGAAGACCTATCGCATCGATGATATCATCCTGTGTGAGTATTGCAACATGATCATCGGTCTGGTGATGACCACCTCGCTTCTGGCGGAGAGTGGCGAAGAGACCAACAAGCGCGAGGCGATCTCTTCAGCGATCCGTACCCTGTCAGAGCTTGAGCAGCGGTCTGTTGCGGCCGTGATCCACAGCATCGGCGGGATGAGCGGACAGGTGATCACTTCGAAGCTCGCGGCTGAGTATCATGTGACACGTTCGGTTATGGTAAACGCGCTTCGCAAGTTGGAGAGTGCCAGATTGATCCGGACACAGTCGGCCGGTGTCAAGGGTACCAAGATTGAAGTATTGAACGATATCGCTTACGATGAGTTTGAGCGTATCTATAAAGAGAAATGGAATTCGTAAACGCAAAGGGAATTGTGATGATTCATGATGCCTTTGCTTTTTTGTGAGTCAAAAATGCAAGGTCAAAAATGAGAAAGGAGGGACGGTATGATTCTTTCGGGAGCTTATAACTATGTGAATGTCCTCGATAAGGCAGCGGACGCCAGTTGGAAGAGGAACGACGTGTTGGCAA
>JAEEGM010000154.1 GCA_016280325.1 Eubacterium sp.
CGTTCACTGTGACCTGCCTGTATCTTCATAACCTTTTCACCTTTCAATTCATGGGTATATTATACCGCTTCCTTGAAAGGCTGTCAATCGGATATCTCGACGATATATGAGGCGGAACCGAGCCCGATAACATCACCGTCCTTCACACGCTGCCGCTCCCACGGAGTCAGCCGATTTCCATTTAACGTCGTACCCGTGCGCGATTCCTCGTCTATGAGAAAAATGGACCGGCTCTCCCTCTCAAGTCTGGCGTGCACCGGCGCGACACCATCACTGTCGATGAAGCCGTCGACATGTCGTTCATCGTTCCCGATCCGCCAAGGAAAGACTGTAACCGGCATCACCCGGAGGTTGCCATCGGAATCACTTCTTCCAGGCAAAAGACAAAGGGTCAGTTCATCCTCCTCACTCCATATCACCTCCGGCCGTCCGGCCGGCCACAAGCGGTACGCTCCGATCCCAGCCACCGCCAGGAAAAACAGATAGGCTATCACAACCATCTTCGTATCAAGGCTTCCCGACACCGCGTTTTGAAAGCATCCGCACCGAAGGCAGATGCTGGGAATCAGCAATCCGGCGACAAGGATACCCACGGGGAGATAATACTCCTTTTTCTGCTTCGCTTCTTTTCGACTTGTTTTCTTTGGGTTCGTTTCCCTTTGGCTTGTTTCTTTTTGACTCGCTTCCTTCGTTGGTCGTTGATGGCGACGTTTGTTTTTCTTCGTTCTCGTTTCATCCGTCACTTCTGCATCTTTTCTTTCCTCCGTCGGCTGTTCCGCTCCGTCCCCCTCTTCTCGAAGAAATTCCAATAAACTTTTCCTCGTCAGATTGCCTCTTGTTACAAGTGCATGTAACCGGTACAAAAACTCCGCTGAGGCTCTGTCGTATTCCGGATATTTGATCGCCTGCTCAACCAATCGGGACAGTGCTTCGGAAAGATCTTTTCGATGTTCACTGATATAGATCAGCGACACTTGTGGTTTATCACCGGTTAAAAATACCGTTTCCATATCCAGCATCAGATGCTCGCTGTCCAGGAGATATTCATCCAGATGACTGCCTGTTTTTACAAGCTGTTCCAAGAGCGAGATCCACTTCTCCTTTGATAACGGTTTCTCATCCAGTACAGAACCCAGGTTCTGATATCCGGAGGTTTCATACACATACTCGCGATGACCGTTAACTATCTCGATATCTAAAGGCAGTATCCCATCCACTACATGCGCACTCAGTATCCTATCGGCGATCCGTTCTTTTTCATCCCCCGTAATCCGAATATAACTTCCCGTACTGTCATTCCATGTTTCTTTTATCATCCGCTCATCTCCTTATCCGGAACCCTTCTTTTTGTCCGTCTCACCCCGTGCCGCATCCGCGTCCCATTTCCACTTGGCAGGCCATATTTCCGCCACACGAACCGTTTCTTCCTTCAGACCGCTTTCGCCTCCCCATATTCGTTTTATAAAACTGAAAGAAACCGGCAGATGGCAGCCGACTTTTACTGTCTTTTTTGTCAGCCCATCCTCGACATCCACATACTGAAGAGAGAAGATAAATAAACGTTTTTTTAATTCCTTTTTCAGCTTCTTTTTGAATACCTCTTCATCCCATTTTTTTCCTTCTGTCTGATGGATCCAACGAGTGGTCTGCCGTTGAAGGACAGACTCTGTCACAACACGGTCATGCACATATAGTCCGGTGTATAGTACCGCTACCAGAACAACGATTCCGATTGTTATAATAAACGTCGCCTCTACGGTATAATAACCTTCTTTTTTCATGTGTAGCATTTCTTTCATAACAACATCACCATCCCGTAAGACGCGAATATAAAAGGGACAAATGGCATCTTGTATTTTAATCCCACCTTTTTTACAACAAGCAGACACAGTCCCACCAGGGCAGCCAGCATCAGGCTGACCAATAGCAACTCCAGGTTTCGCATCCCGCCGATCGCGGCGCCGGTCACTGCGTAGACCAGAGCATCCGCTTCGCCGATGCTTCCCCGGCTCACTTTGCTCACGCCGTACAGGCAGAGTCCTACGCCTATTCCAAGACCGATCCCGACAGGGTTAACGCCAATCACAAGTCTCGCCGTACTTACCGCGATCAGGCATAGCACTCCCGGCCAAATCGGAATTTGTTTTTCCTTAAAATCGATCACAGCCATTAGTAGCAGATAGCCGGCTACGATGACTTCTACAAATGCTTCTACGATATGCATAGAACAAACCTCTCTTTCAGTTTTTTAATTATGTTCCGCAGTCGGACGGATACATTCTGCGCTCGCTCTGAGATGCCGGGGCGTAGGCGCCTCGCGCTAGAAGTATCCGCCCGCCTGCTGCGTATCATTATTTCAAGCGAGCCATGTTGACAATATGTGTCTTTACGTAGAGTCGGCTGGCGCTTGGTGATACTTCTAGCGCGAGCGTCGTTAACGCTACAGCGTTTCAGAGCGAGCGCAGAACGTATCACCAAGTGCCATCGCCTCCCTCACCCACATTTACTACATGGCGAGCGATTACCCACTTCGGACAAGAGGATCTC
>JAEEGM010000155.1 GCA_016280325.1 Eubacterium sp.
CGGATCTGATCTTCCATTCCGACGAGGATCACCTTGATCTGGGGAAACTCCTTAACTGCCTCGATCGCGCCGGCCACCGTCTCAACCGGTGCGTAGTCACCTCCCATAGCATCTAAAGCTACTGTAACGTCCATCTTCAGGCCTCCTTCATAAAAATTAATGACCACCCCAAAGCCTCGCGGGGTGGTCTCATTTGTCTATTCCTTGGTTTTCTCATAGAAAAAGGATTGTGCACTCTTGAACCCATACTTGGCCGGGCCTATGATCTGCTCCGTACTTCCGACAAAGAAAATACCATTGTCCACCAGCGAATCGGAAAATTTTTGATAAATCTGATCCTTGGCTTCTTCCGTGAAATAGATCATAACGTTGCGACACACGATCAAATGCATTCCGCGAGGATAGGGATCCTTTAGCAGGTTGTGATGCTTGAACGTGATCCGCTTTTTAATATCATCCGAGATTCGGACATTACCTTTACCATCGGATTCGAAATACTTGTCACGGTACTGCTTGGGAAGTCCGGAAATGCTTTTTTCAACATAGCAGCCTTCCTGTGCCTTTTCAAGAATATCCTTGTCAAGATCCGTTGCCAGGATATCTACCTGCATCAGAGGCACATGTTCAGCTAAAAGCATAGCCAATGTGTACGGTTCATCTCCGGTCGAGCACGCGGCGCTCCATATCTTCAGACGCTTTCCAAAACGATCCAACAAGGTTGGGTATACGTCCTTTTCCACCGTCTGCCACTGGGGCGGATTGCGATAAAACTCGGATACGTTGATAGTCAGATAACTTGTAAACTCCTTCTGCATCTCCGTATCAGCGGATAATGCTCGAAAAAAATCATCATACCCGGAAAACTTACGTCTTACATAAAAATTATCGATACGACGCTTCATCTGACTTTCCTTGTAGGAATTCAGATCAATTCCGGACATCCGGAGAAAATTGGCTTTAAAATCCTCGTACGTATTTGCCATGTTACCCTCACACTAGTGTTTATTTTTACTCTTCAGCAGCTTCTTCGGCTGTTTCCTCAGCTTCCTCTTCTGCCGTTTTTTCAGTAGCCGGAGCCTCTTCAGCAACCGGAGCCTCTTCAACTACTTCCTCGGCTGTTTCTTCAGCAGCCGGAGCTTCTTCTTCTGCAGCAGCTTCTTCCTTGGCAGCATTCTCAGCCTTCTGCTTCTCGATCTCAAGAGCCTTGATGCTCAGAGAAATCTTCTTGGTATCCTCGTTGAAATCAACGATCTTAGCTGTAACTTCCTGACCTACCTTCAGTACATCAGACGGTTTCTCTACATGATCGATCGCAATCTGTGAAACATGAAGGAGGGCATCAATCCCTTCCTCAAGTTCAACAAACGCACCAAAATCAGTCATACGTGCAACTTTTCCGGTGATCACATTACCAACGGCGTATTTTTCAGCCGCATCCTTCCACGGGTTGTTCTCATCCAGTTTCATGGTAAGGGCGATCTTGGTATCGTTGATATCCTTGATCTTAACCTTTACGGTATCGCCAACCTTGAAAAGCTTCTTCGGATCATCCACACGTCCCCAGGACATCTCGGAGATGTGGAGAAGTCCGTCTGCGCCGTCGAGATCGATAAACGCACCGAAATCCGTAAGATTCTTGACGGTACCCTCGATCATCATGCCGACCTCGATACGTCCGAGAAGCTCTTCCTGCTTCTTTTTCTTCTCCTCAACGATCAGCTGACGACGATCACCGATGATGCGACGCTTATGAACGTTCACTTCGGTCAGTACAAACTGAATCTCTTTACCGGTATACTTGGAAAGATCCTTCTCGTAGATGTCAGACACAAGACTTGCCGGGATAAATACTCTTCCCTCTCCGTAGCTGACGCTGAGTCCGCCCTTAAGAGCCTGCGTAACGGTACCTGTCAGGATCTCATTGTTCTCAAATGCCTCTTCAAAGCGTTTGTTGACCTTGTCCTGCTGAAGGCGCTTGTAAGTAACCATAACCTGGCCTTCGCTGTCGTTGACACTAACGACCTTAACCGTAAGCTCGTCGCCAACCTTAACTTCGCTTTTCAGGTCAACATCCGGGTTGTTGCTGTATTCATTCTTGGTCAAAACACCGTCAGACTTTGCTTTAATATTCAGGATGATTTCGTTATCCTTGACATCAATAACAGTCCCTTCAACAACTTCGCCCTTGTGCGGTTGCTTGAAATTCGCCTCCTCCTCTAAATACTGCTCAAAACTCATTTCTTCTGACATGCCTCATAAACCTCCTGAATTAAAGTATTTGGGGTCGATGCCCCTGCGGTAATGCTTAAGGCGCTGGATCCGTCGAACGATATCTGTCCAATCGCATCCGCTGTCTGTATAAAAAAAGTGTTTTCACACTGTTGTTTGCAGATTTCGTACAGTTTCCTTGAGTTGGAACTATCCGCTCCGCCGATCACCAGCATAGCGTCTGACTCGGAAGAAAGGCGCCTTGCCTCCTCCTGTCTGAGCTGTGTCGCTTGGCAAATCGTATCGACAACATTTATATCATACTCTTTTTTTAAGAAAATTTCAACAAAATCTTGAAATTTTTTCGAATTAAATGTTGTTTGTGCTACTACACACACTTTTCCGGCGGGGTTCTTGGGGGAGAAATGCTCCGCTTCTTCATAGGTTTCGACCACGGTCCCGCCCGACCTTGACCAGCCGAGAATCCCGATAACTTCAGGGTGTGAAGCGGTTCCAATGATGACTATCTCCTCACCGGCCTCACTGTGTTCTCTCACCACGTCGTGGATTTTTTTGACAAATGGGCAGGTAGCATTAAAAATGGTATGTTCCGACGCTTCCAACTCGAGAATCACGGATTCCGGCACGCCGTGTGAACGAATGATCACGATGGAAGGCTCGGTAAGTTCACGGATATCTTCGATCGCATGAACGTCTCTGGCAGCCAGATCTTCGATAACCCTCTCATTGTGTATGATAGGGCCGAGTGTATATACCGGACGGTTCTCGCCCTTTTCAATCAGCGAATATACGCTGTTTACAGCCCTTTTCACGCCAAAACAAAACCCTGCGTGCTCTGCGATCTTAATCTCCATCCGCCAAACTCCTGATTTTTGCGACAACCTCCTCGATCGTCATATCGGAAGTGTCTACAAGCACTGCATCCTCTGCCTGTTTCAGAGGAGATACCTCACGGTTCATGTCCTGCTCATCTCTGGCGATGATATCTTTTTCAATGGCATCCAGATCACAGTCTTCGCCTTTTTCCTGTAATTCCAGATAGCGCCTTTTCGCACGAACGCGGGAACTGGCCGTAAGAAAAATCTTTAAAGACGCATTCGGAAGCACGACGGTCCCGATATCCCGGCCATCCATGATGACATCCTGTTTGGCGGCAAGATCACGCTGAAGTGCTACCAAACGCTCGCGAACCGCAGTATAACGGGCAATCGAAGAAGCCCCTTTGCCGACTCTCTCCTCCCGGATTGTCGTAGAAACATCGTTACCACCCAGGATCACATGCTGCGTGCCACCCTCATATTGGATTTCGATCGATACACTCTCTATCGTGGTTGATACCTTGCTTTCATCATCAAGATCGATGCCGGCATCTAAGCATGCTAAAGCCATGGCACGATACATCGCCCCTGTATCTACGTATACAATGCCCATCTCCCGGGCAACAAGTTTCGCGATTGAACTCTTGCCGGCCCCTGCCGGTCCGTCTATTGCAATATTGATCATAACGATACCTCCATGCCATCAGGCTTTTCTTATCTTTCAGCTCTTCCTGCCGCCACACCGGTTGACCAGGCAATCTGAAGATTGTACCCGCCGGTCAGTGCATCCACATCAAGTATTTCTCCCGCAAAATACAATCCGGATATAATTTTACTCTCCATCGTTTGCGGATTTACGTCCTTTACGGAGATTCCTCCCCGTGTGATGATCGCTTCGTTGAAATCTCTAACGCCGGTTAATGTTATAGCAAATGACTTCATCTCCTTTACAAAACGAAGTCGTTCATCTCTGGTCAGATCAAAACCTCTCCTCTGTGGATCGACATAACATCGATTCAACAGGACCGGGATCAGACTTTTCGGAAGTAACCGCCCGGCGAGGTTTCCGATGGACTTCTTACCGTCCGCTTCGATCTCACGTATCACACGTTTATCGAGTTCTTCCTCCGAAAGCGCCGGCTTGATATCCAATGTCAGTAAAAGCGGATATTCTTTTAATCGATCGCCCAGTTTGGAACTTACGGTAAGCATCGTCGGACCGCTGACGCCAAAGTGCGTAAAAAGGATCTCGCCAAAGCCTTCCAGCAGTTTTTTCTTTCCCGAGACCTCACGTACCGTCTGGGATGTATTAATGAGTGTCAGCCCCTGCAGTTCCCGAATATCCGTCTCTTTTGTTGAAAGCCCTGTCAATCCCGGACGAAGCGTAACAATCGTATGTCCGAGTTTTTCTGCCATCCTGAGCCCGTCTCCGGTAGACCCGGTTGACGGATAGGAAACACCACCGGTTGCAAGAATTACGCGCCTTGCGTGTATTTTTCTGCCGTCGGAGAGGCTTACACCGATTACCCTGTTCTCGTCTTCCGTTGTCAGCAAATCATTCACTTCCGCATGGAGTACGACCTGAACATGTCGATCGCGGCATGCTTTATCGAGAACCCGTATAACATCCGAGGATTTATCCGATACCGGAAACATCCGTCCGCCGCGTTCTTCCTTAACCCGGAGTCCCTCAGCGGTAAACCAGTCGATCACATCCCGGTTGGAAAACCCGTATATACAAGAATAAAGGAACTTTGCATTACTTACGACCTGTGAAAAAAAATCCTCAACATCACAAGAGTTCGTAAAATTGCAACGTCCCTTACCTGTTATGTATAGTTTTTTCCCTGTTTTCTCATTTTTCTCAAGCAGAAGAACCTTCTCGCCCTGATCCGCTGCAGCAACAGCTGCCATCATGCCGGCAGCACCACCACCGACAACGATCACGTCAATATCAGCGGGAAGCATACACTTCATCTTCCTTCATCGTTTTATAAGCGCTGACATAAGCGCCCTTGTCTGTCCGGAAAATCACACTGTGGATTCCTTCCGCATTGTCAAGAATACTGTTTGAGAAGCACTCAAGGATCAGATCCTCCATCTCTTCATCACAGTCGGACACGGGCTTTTTATTGCTGTCAAACACAATGATTGCCTTATCACCGTCCTGTTCGACATGGTCGATCACAATCTCGTCATCCTCAAGATTGTCAAGAACCAGAGTCACCAAATAATCGAGGGAGTCATCGTCTTCTTTTTTCTTGACACGAGAAGGAAGGATGGACATCGTAGAAGCGTCAATCGTGAATACCGTTATCGTCTCCATCTTCTTGGCAACAGCAGCCGCTGAAGGCGAAACAGCCGTAGCCTCAGTTGCTTCCGGTTCCTCCGTGTTCTTAGGAGAATCCTCACCACAAGCAGTCAGGCAAACGGCCATTGACACTATACAAAGCATTCCGGTCAGCTTTCTCAAACTCATCACCATACCTCTTTCTCACATTTTCCGGCACTTTATATTGTAGTATGTAATTTTGTCACTTTATTGACAAATAGTGTATTTACTCGATATCCTTCATGACATCCCGGTTTCGCCACATATAATCCACCAGAGAAATCACAGTCATTACGAGCGTCGCATATACGACAAACGCGTCGATTACCCGAAACACCTCATGCTCAAAGTGAAAGATCAGAAGTAATGACATCAGCATCTGTCCGCAGGTTTTCACCTTTCCCCACCAGCTGGCAGCGATCGTAACGCCTTTTTCAGCTGCCACCAGACGGAATCCGCTGATGATGAACTCACGGCTAATGATAATGATCACCACCCATGCCGGGATCTCCGGATGCTCGTCAGCGAGAAAACAGATCAAAGCCGCGCAAACAAGGAGTTTGTCGGCCAGAGGATCCATGAATTTTCCAAAGGTTGTGATCTGGTTATACTTCCTTGCCAGATACCCATCAAAAAAATCCGTGATACATGCTGCGATAAAAATGCACCCGGCCACGATGTCCGGATTGGGAAACCAGGCAGGAAAGTCGCAGAGCATCGCGATCACAAACAATGGGATCATGATGACGCGCAATATGGTTAGCATATTTGGCAGGTTCATTTGATATCTCCTTTCAGGTCATATCCAAGCGCTTCTGTTATCGTAACCCGAACGATGTCGGATGTCAACCACTCTTTCTCAGATTCGAAAAAAATCAACCCATCAATATCCGGAGCGTCACGGTATGTACGTCCCACATAACAGCCGTCTTCAGGAAGATATCCCTCGACGAGAACCGGAATTTCTCTTCCGATCAGGGCCTGATTCTTTTCAAAAATAACCGCCTCGGACGTTTTCATGATCGCATCCGCCCTGGCAACTCTTTCCTCTTCCGCTACTTTGTCGGGAAACTCTGCCGCGGGCGTGCCTTCTTCCTCGGAATACGGGAAGACACCAAGGCGATCAAACTTCATTTCCTTTACAAATGCAAGACACGTTTCGTGCTGATTTTGAGTCTCACCGGGAAAGCCACTGATCAGGGTGGTTCTCAGCGAGATATCAGGAAGGACCTCACGGATCTTTCCGATCACTTCACGAAGCTGCCTTTGATCCGTACGACGTCCCATTCTGCGAAGAATCTCGTCATCCGCGTGCTGGATCGGAAGATCCAGGTAATGGCATACTTTCGGCTCATCCCTCATGGCGTATAACAGTTCTTCGGTAATCTCCTCCGGATAGCAATACATCAGGCGAATCCATTCGATGCCGTCTATCTTTGCCAGTTTATGAAGCAGCTCGGGAAGACGTTTTTCTCCATACAGGTCCATACCGTACAGCGTCGTCTCCTGTGCAACAAGGATCAGTTCGGTCGCACCGTCAGAAGCAAGCATCGTTGCTTCTTCGATAAGTTCTTCCATGGGCACCGAATGATACGGCCCCCGCATGGAAGGTATCGCACAGTAAGTACAGTGCTTATCGCATCCTTCGGCAATCTTTAAATACCGAAACGGCCCCATGCCCGAACGGACACGTGAAAGCAGCCCTGCCGGCATATAGCCGGATTCCTGCATCACATCGGGTGACAGCCCCTCCAATACCTCATCTATGGTTTCATTGATCTTATCATAAGCATTCGTCCCGACAAGAGCATCAATCTCGGGGATTTCCTTGCGGATTTCCTCCCGATATCTCTGCGCCAGGCAACCGCTCACGATCAAGGCCTTGCATCGTCCTTCGATTTTCATGGCGGCGAGTTCCAGTATGGTCTCGATACTCTCCTGCTTAGCATCCAGGATGAAGGCGCAGGTGTTGATAATGATCACATCCGCCTCGCTCTCGTCCTCGGTCAGGGCATACTTGTCGCGATTCAAAAGCCCCATCATTTTCTCAGTATCCACCAGGTTCTTATCACAACCCAGTGAGGCAAAAAATATGTTATACAATAAACTACTCCCATTTACATGTGCCGGACGCAGTCGTGATCGAATTTCCTCGTCGATCCCTGAGAAGTCTCCTCGGATAATTCGATCACTGCCGCCGGCACTTAACTGCATATTATGTATTTGTCAAATTGCATACTTGCAACCAGCGAGATCAGATTCTTGATTACGTATCATATCGCAATCCATGGCATATCCGCATCAGCCCCATTGCCATAGACAACATTGTGCATCAACATAGCGATGGTCATCGGACCGACGCCACCGGGTACAGGCGTAATCTTCGACGCCACCGGCTCAACACTGTCAAAATCAACATCGCCACAAAGCTTGCCGTTTTCCTGACGATGGATACCAACATCGATGACAACAGCTCCTTCTTTTACGTAGGACGCATCGATCATCTTCGGACGACCGATAGCGACGATGAGGATATCCGCCTGCTTACATACGGCAGGAAGATCCCTGGTTTTCGAGTGGCATATCGTCACGGTTGCATTCTCGCGAAGCATCAAAAGTGCCATCGGCTTACCGACGATATTACTGCGCCCGATTACAACGCAGGATTTTCCGGCTATTTCGACACCGGAACGCTTTAACAACTGAATAATACCGGCCGGTGTACAGGAAACATAGCCGGGCTGTCCGATGCTGAGCCTCCCGACGTTCTCCGGATGAAATCCATCCACATCCTTATCCGGCGAGATGGCGCGTATCACCTTGTCCTCATCGATATGTGAAGGCAAAGGAAGCTGTACCAGAATGCCATTAATACTATCATCCCGATTTAACTTATCAACAAGCTCAAGAAGCTCTTCCTCGGTCGTACTTGCCGGAAGTTCGTGGGATACAGACTTGACACCGCAAAAGTCACAAGCCTTCTTTTTATTCCCAACATACACCGCAGAGGCGGGATCGTCTCCCACGAGAACGACTGCCAGCGCCCTCTCAAGCTTTTCCTTCTCAACCGTTTCACGGCACTCTTCCTTGATCTGATTTGATATCATTTTTCCGTCGATAATATCAGCCATAACTCTTCTCCCTTGTTTAGATTATTCTCCTCTTATTCTATGTATGCGATCTTATCACGTATGAACTGCATATGAATATCCGTCCGGTTGATAACATCTGCGCAAGCTTTCAGCTCCCAGAAGATATCCTCCGCATCCTTGACATTTTTCTTGTACTTAACCGAATGCTCCAAACTTGCCCAAAAGTCCATCGCGATCGTACGGATCTGAACCTCCACGCGCACGCGCTCTTTGCCATTCGAGAAAAATACCGGCACCTCTACGATAAGATGCAAACTCCGGTAACCGTTTTTCTTCGGCCTTTTTATATAATCCTTGGTCTTGATGATACACACGTCATCCTGCGCCTCAAGCATCTCAGCCACCTGATTGATATCATCGAGAAACGCACAGATCACACGGACGCCGGCTACATCATTCAGATTCTCCCTAACGGAATCCACGGTCAGGGGCAATCCCTTTTTCTGCAGTTTGATCGCGATGCTCTGAGGCGTCTTGATACGCGTTTCAATAAACTCGATCGGGTTGCGATTTCTGGTCATGGACAACTCATCATTGAGTACCTGAAGCTTGGTTTTTACCTCACGGATTGCGCCGTTGTACATCATCATCATGCGATCAAACTCTTCCTTGCTCCCTGCGAAGATGTCGTTTTCATCACCGGGGATGATCGCATGATCCGGATGTGCCATCATATACTGATCGTTCATATCAAAATACCTCTCAATGCGTCTTTTACGACAATGTCATCATTTTCTGTTATAGTTGATCAGACAACCCTTACTGATAATCTCACGCTCATGATCGGTTAGAGCACCGAGACGAAGCGTGATCTCCTTTAAGTCGTCGCCAACCACATACGCTTTCACTTCATCAATCTTTTCCGTAATTGCCTTATGAATATCCTTTACAAAAATGTAATCATCCTTGTCGAACACCAGATCACCATCATAAACAAAAGGAAGCATTCCCCAGTTGATCAGATTCGAGCGATAGCGCTTGGTCGCGTACTCACGCGCGATATTGGCAAGCCCGCCAAGTACACGCTGGCAGCTTGCTGCCTGCTCTCTGGCGGAGCCGTCCCCCGGCTTGACGGCATAGATCACGGATCCAATCTCCGTATCCTCCGGCTTGACATCAAAGGATTTCTGAAGCTTTTGGTAGACCGCTTCCAACTTATCATCTGCAGCAAACAGGTCGTTTCCTTCAATTCTGGCCACTTCAGCCTTATGAACCTCCTTGGCCTTGCCGACATAAGCCGGATCCTTGCGGGACAGAGTAAACTCGGCAAGTCCCAGAGGATTCGATCGATAGGACGAAGTCTCACCGGACGGGATCAACTCATCCGTTGTTGTTACAGGATCATGGATCATGGAAACCACTTTCAGAAGAACGTGCTCTGTCAGCGGATACATCTTCGGCCAGTCTACGATGTTCGGGCCAAACTGAATCGGCGTTTCCGGCTTCGCGTTACCGACACCATTGAATACACGATTGTCGTAAATACTCTTGTCAAAGTAGTATTTCGGCTTGCTGAAGTGGATATCCAGATCCGTCGCCGGTGTCAGATATCCTTTATTAGCTGCAGTTGCCGCAATGGAACGTGCGTCCATCAGCGCAACGGAAGCAATCTGACCGTTTGTCACCTTCGATCCCTCGCGGTTCGGGAAGTTTCTCGTCGAATGACGGATACTTAAGCCGCGGTTAGCCGGTACATCACCGGCACCGAAACACGGTCCGCAAAATGCGGTACGCACGGTCGCTCCAGCCTCTAAGAAGGTAGCCACGGTTCCGTTTTTCACGAGTTCCATCATGACAGGCTGGCTGGCCGGATAAATACTCAGTGAAAAAGCATCCGAACCGATGAACTTACCCTTAAGGATATCTGCCGCATCGCACAGGTTCTCGAAACCACCGCCGGCACATCCGGCGATCACACCCTGCTCGACGTAGAGACGTCCATCGTGAATCTTATCGGTAAGTTTAAACTCAATATCGTTATTGTCAAGACTGACCGCCGCTTTTTTCTCAACATCACGAAGGATGTCCTCCAGGTTGGCATTTACCTCTTCAATGGTATAAACGTTGCTTGGGTGGAACGGCATCGCGATCATCGGCTTGATCTTGGACAGATCCACCTCAACTACACCATCATAATACGCCACCTTATTCGGTGACAGTTCACGATATGCGTCCGGACGTCCGTGAATCTGATAAAAATCCTTAACAGCACTGTCTGTCTGCCAAATCGAGGACAGGCAGGTAGTCTCCGTTGTCATGACATCGACACCGATTCTAAAATCAACACTTAAGTTTTCGACACCCGGTCCGATAAACTCCATAACCTTGTTGTTGACGTATCCGTTCTCAAAAACGGCACCGATAATAGCCAACGCTACGTCCTGAGGACCGACTCCGACTTCCGGTTTTCCGGTCAGATAGATCGCAACCACATCCGGCATCGGGATGTCATATGTCTGCTCGAGAAGCTGCTTCACGATCTCCGGGCCGCCTTCTCCGACAGCCATTGTTCCAAGTGCTCCGTAACGGGTATGGGAATCGGATCCAAGAATCATCGCTCCGCCCTCTGCCAGCATCTCACGGGCAAACTGGTGGATGACAGCCTGATGAGGCGGTACATAGATACCTCCGTACTTCTTCGCACAGGAAAGACCAAACATGTGATCATCCTCATTTATTGTCCCACCAACAGCGCACAGACTGTTATGACAGTTTGTCAGAACATAGGGAACCGGAAACTTCTCTAACCCCGATGCTCTCGCTGTCTGAAGAATTCCAACAAACGTAATATCATGCGAAGTAAGCTTGTCGAATTTTATATTCAGATTTGATTTATCGTCGGATTTGTTATGTGCCTGCAGGATCTGATACGCCATCGTACCCTGTTTGGCTTCTTCCTTATTATAACTGCCGACTGTTCCGTCTCCTTCCCCGACGAGACGTTCACCGTCGATAAAATATGCGCCACCCTCTCTTAAAGTAATCATAATTGGTAACTCCTTTCATATGATACAAACTAACCCAATTTGATATTTTACCACAAAACAATGGATTCCGTCAATAGTTTACGAACCATCCCGAAAACTGTTGACGCATCCAATATTTTGTAGTAAACTAAACAAAACGGTGTATAAGTTGAGGAGGAGCCCTATGCTGAGACACTTAATGAATGTTTTGGATCTGTCCGTTGATGAGCTCGATAACCTGTTGACGTTGGCAGAACAGATTTATGACAGACCGGAAGAATACAAGGATGCCTGTCATCGAAAAAAGTTAGCAACCTGTTTTTATGAACCAAGTACACGCACCAGACTAAGCTTCGAATCAGCGATGTTAAATCTCGGTGGTCAGGTGCTTGGTTTTTCTTCGGCCGATTCATCATCCGCGGCCAAGGGAGAAAGTGTATCGGATACGATTCGTGTGATCTCGTCCTATGCTGATATCTGTGCGATGAGACATCCCAAGGAGGGAGCCCCCTTCGTTGCCTCCCTGCACTCTCGTATTCCGGTGATCAACGCCGGAGACGGTGGTCACAATCATCCCACGCAGACGTTGACGGACCTGATGACCATTCGTAAACTCAAAGGAACCTTCAGTGGTCTGACTATCGGGCTTTGTGGTGACCTCAAGTTCGGTCGAACCGTTCACAGTCTGGTTGAGGCCATGGTTCGCTATCCGGATGTCCACTTTATCATGATTTCACCGGATGAGCTTCGTATTCCGGATTACCTGAGAAGAGACATCCTGGATCACAACCTGATCGATTACCGGGAAGTCGCGGTTCTCGAGGACGTCATGCCAAAGCTTGATATCCTGTATATGACACGCGTACAGCGTGAACGTTTTTTCAACGAAGAAGACTATATCCGTTTGAAAGATAGTTTTATTCTGGATCAGAAAAAGATGGAACTTGCTCGGGACGATATGCTGGTGCTTCATCCTCTCCCTCGTGTTAACGAGATTGCTACGGAGGTTGACAACGATCCGCGTGCTGTCTACTTTAAACAGGCGGAATTCGGTGTGTATGTTCGAATGGCGCTGATCATGACGCTGCTTCGAGAGGCGGGAAGTATCGCATAAAATGGGAGGAAACAAAATGGAAAACGGAGAACTGAGAATTGGCGGATTACAGGAAGGTGTGGTGATCGACCACATCCATGCCGGTGGCGCCATGGAGATTTACAACTATCTGAACCTCGAAAAGATCGACGCTTCCGTCGCCATCATTAAAAATGCCCGCTCCAGTAAGATGGGTAAAAAAGATATCATTAAGATTGAGGGCCCGATCACTATCGACCTGGAGGTACTTGGTGTCCTGGATGAAAACATAACGATCGATGTGATTAAAAATAACCGCATCGTTGAAAAACGTGTGTTGACACTTCCGGAAACCGTGACCAATATTATCAAATGCAAGAACCCACGTTGTATCACTTCTGTCGAACAGGAATTGCCACACCGCTTCAAGCTGACAGACCGTGACAACCGTGTATATCGTTGCATGTACTGTGAGCAACGCTGGCACAGAAAAAATCGATAACATAAGACATAAATAAAAAACCCATCGAGCACAGATACGTCCCCGATGGGTTTATTTTTTACAATTGCACGACTAACCGGACGTTATTCCCAATCATCTCCGTCATCATAATCTTCGTAATCGTCATAGTCATCGTAGTCGTCATCGCCTTCATCGTCTTCGTCGTCTTCATCGTCTTCATCGTCTTCATCGTCTTCATCATCATCATCGTCGTCATAGTCATCATCATCATCGTCGTCATAGTCATCATCAGCATCCGCGTTTTTGATGGTGAAGGTAACGGTGGCGTTGACTTTCGGATACTTCTTATAAACAACGGAAACCGTTGCGGCACCGAAGCCTACGACAGTAACATTACCGGATGCGTCGACCTTAACAACATTCGGATTGGACGACTTCCAGGTAAAGTCAGAATCCGAAGCATCCGCGTCCGCAGGTGATTTGTTCAACTGATAGATGTTGTCGTCATCATCCGTGTCCGTAAGCTGTATTACCATAGGTTCGGATGAATCATTATAGTCGTCTTCGGAACAGGAAAATGTAAGGTTCGGATTATCGAAAGAAAGCCCTTTCACAACGGCATCTTCCGCAGGCTTCTGATAGCAATACAGGGTTACGGAAGCCACGACGGTCGCGTCACTCTTGGCCTTAGCCGTGATCTCAACACCAGTATCGCAATATGAGGAAACCTTGATCTTTCCCTTCGCGCTTACGGATACCGCTGACGGGTTCGAGGATGACCAGGTAAAATCCGAAGCCTTGTATGAAGTCGGATTCGTAATCAGCTTATATACCGTACCGTCATCATCGGACTGTCCGAGTGCCAGCGTAAACGGACTAGCCAGAGTCTCGTCTTCCTTCTCAAAAATCAACACCGCGTTTTGAAAAACGGCACTTTTGATCGGAACCCGCACAACCTTGACTGTTACACTTGCTTTTTTTCGTTTATTCGCAACTGATGTAACGGTAATCTTGGTAGTTCCGATCTTCTTAGCCTTGATCAGGCCTTTGGCGGAAACGGTTGCCACATTCTTGTTTGACGAGGTATACTTTACCTTCTTGGAAACCTTGCCCTTAACAGTAACTTTTACCTTTAGAGTAGCTTTCCTGCCCTTATAGAGCTTCTTCACCTTTTTGGCATTGGTGATCTTGACACTTTTTACAACACCGCTCTTCTTTTTCGCGAATGCGTAGCGAGCCGATGACGGCGCATAGCATAACGTACATGCCAGTACCAGAACCAAAGCCAATGCACGCGTTCCATTTTTTACGAATCGTTTCATATGGATTCTCCTTTCTTTTAGCGGTTTACAGAGTTGCTTATCCGATCAACAAAATCCGTTTCGAGTTCTTCCTGCAATCAGAACAGACCACGAATCCTGCCTTTTTCGTCCACATCCACATGCTCAGCTGCGGGGATTCGCGGAAGGCCGGGCATCGTTACGATGGTACCGGTCAACGCCACGACAAACCCGGCGCCTGCACTGACGTAGACTTCCCGGATATGTATCACATGATCCAACGGACGTCCGAGAACATTTTTGTCATCAGAAAGAGAATACTGATTCTTCGCCATACATACAGGGAAGTGACCGAAGCCGAGTTCCGTAAGTACGGATAACTGCTTAAGAGCATCCGCAGAAAACTCGACAGATCCGGCCCCGTAGATCTCGGTTGCGATCGTCTCAATCTTCTCTTTCAGCGAGATGGAATCCGGGTAAAGCGGGTGATACTCACTTGGTCGATTCTCGATGGTCTCAACCACCTTCTCAGCAAGTGCGCGTCCGCCCTCACCACCGTCAGCCCATACATCGGCCAACGCAAACTCTGCCCCTTTGGATTCACAGAACTCACGGACATAAGCGATCTCTGCTTCCGTATCCGTCAGAATATGATTCAAAGCTACAATACATGGAACATCGAACTTCGCGATATTCTCGATATGTTTTTCCAGATTGGCGATTCCTGTCTTCAAAGCCTCCAGATTCTCCTCCTTCAGCTTATCCTTCGGAACTCCGCCGTTATACTTGAGCGCACGAACCGTACATACCAGAACAACGGCATCCGGATGCAGGCCGGCGATACGACTCTTGATATCAAGGAATTTCTCAGCACCGAGATCAGCACCGAATCCGGCTTCCGTGATTGCATAGTCGGCAAGTTTCAGAGCTGTCTTGGTCGCGCGAATACTGTTACAGCCATGTGCGATATTCGCAAACGGACCACCGTGTACCAATGCCGGTGTGTGCTCCAGTGTTTGAACAAGGTTCGGACGGATCGCATCCTTCAAAAGCGCAGCCATAGCACCTACCGCATGAAGTTGCTTTGCTGTTACAGGCTTTCCTTCGTAGGTATAGGCCA
>JAEEGM010000020.1 GCA_016280325.1 Eubacterium sp.
CTTTCCAATCAATTTCGGATCCGAACTCATTATTCCTTCTCTTTCCTGAATGAAATCGGATATTGAGCGACATCCTCTCCGGCCTTATACACATGAATCGTACCGGTTTCCGCACTCTTTCCGGTGACATGCGAAAGTGTATACGGGAAGTCATCATAACCGAGTGTCACGGACGCCACTGTCGCTTTATAGTTGCCCTGAACCAGGACAAACTTAATCTTGGCCGGATCATCGGTATCGTACTCAAATACGTTGTCGATCGTTACCGAACCAACATAGGTATAACTCGGCTCCTCACCCTTGCTGACCGTGATGTTCACCTTGGTACCGGCTGCAACTTCTTTATTGGCCGCCGGTGACTGTACGCAGATCTCTCCTGCCTCGTAGGAGCTGGAGTACGCCTTGGTGGTCTTGCCGAGCACCAGACCGGCACTCTCAATCAGTTCCTTGGCTTCCTCACGCGTCTTTCCGAGAAGCGACGGAATCTTAACCTTCTTATCTTCCTTACCCTTACTTACATGAAGTGTGATTGTTGCACCTGCCTCGGTCTGGGAACCGGCCTTCGGAGTCGTCTCCGCAACCTTACCCTTCTCGATCGTGTCACTATATACCTCAGAGCCGATCTCAACTTTATAACCGGCCATCTCAAGATCGGAGGTGGCCTGCTCCACCGTCTCACCGAGTACGGAAATCAGACCGGACTTGCTCGGTCCCTTACTGATCAAAAGCTTGACTTCGGAACCCTCAGGAACAGTTGTTCCGGACTCCGGATCGGTACCGGCTGCGTATCCTTTTTGCACTTCGTTATTATCTACTTCTTCGATCTTATACTTAAGTTTAGCGTTTTCAAGGATTGTCTGTGCCTCTTCCAGGCTCTCGTTGAAGACATCCGGTACGAGGATCATTCCCTCAGGAACCGTTGCCGGATCGACCGTTGCTGTTGCTTCCGGTGTCGGAGTCGCAGTTACATCATCCGGACTGCTGCTTCCCCACAGACCGATAAACCGTCCAAGCAGGAAAATAAGAATAATAAAAATGATCGTAGCCACGGCAATACTACCGATGATCAAAGCCTTCTCAAGCTTCGGATCCACATCCTCTTCTTCCTCTTCCTCTTCCTGGCGGGGAACATTAACCCCATTGTGAGGCGTTGCTTCCTTCAATTTTTCAACATCATTATTCGAGATAAAGATCGTTTCGGAATCGGCATAGATCGGTCTCAGTATACCATAATCTCCGGACGGATCCTGTAAAAACATTTTCATATCGGCGATCAGATCAGCCGCTGAGGCATAACGCAGCTCAGTCTTCTTCTGCATACATTTGCCGACAATATTGCTGAGCCCCTTCGGGATCGTAGCATCGATCGCCGCAAGCGGAGTCGCATCCTCCTGGATGTGAGCCAAAGCCACAGCGACAGCACTCTCTCCGGTAAACGGAAGCGTACCGCTGAGCATCTCGTAGAGCGTAACACCCAAAGAATAAATATCACTCTTTTCATCGGAAAAACCACCGCGTGCCTGCTCCGGTGAGATATAGTGCACCGAACCCATGGCATTTGCCGTGATCGTATTGGAGCTGGCAGCCTTGGCGATACCGAAATCGGAAACCTTGGCTGTTCCGTCACGGGAAATCAGGATGTTCTGCGGCTTGATATCCCGGTGGATAATATTATGGGCATGTGCCGCGTCCAAACCGGCTGCGATCTGCAACGCGATTCCGACTGCCTCCTTGACCTTGAGTTTTCCTTTCTGCTCGATATAGCGCTTCAACGTGATGCCGTCCACAAACTCCATCACGATGTAGTGCATGCCCTCTTCCTCGCCGACGTCGTACACGCTGACGATATTCGGATGCGTGATGGCAGCAACCGCCTGTGCCTCCTGACGGAACTTGGACACAAATTTGGTATCCTCGCTGTACTCCGTCTTCAATACCTTCAAAGCGATAAACCGGTTCAACCGGTGATCCTTGGCGCGGTATACATCGGCCATTCCGCCGGTTCCTACCTTCTCCAGAATCTCGTAACGATTGCCGATCATAGTTCCGATATTAACGATCATAGTTTACCTCCTGCTATCAGTCTTTCTTTCTCCTTAGATTTTAACCAGTACGGCACTGATATTATCCTTGCCGCCGGCCTCGTTGGCTCTGTCAATCAGATCCTTTCCGATCTCGGAAAGCGGTCTCTCCTCTTCACGGATAAGTGCTTCTATCTCTCTGTCATCCAACATGTTGGACAAACCGTCCGAACAGAGCAGATACACATCCCCCTCTCGTGCCCGGATATCAAAAAAATCAGGCCGCGGGTGTGGCGTTGTCCCCAACGCGCGTGTGATGATATTTTTATTCGGATGCGTCCGCATCTGATCCTTGCCGATCTCACCGGACATGACCATCTCCTCCACCAGAGAATGATCCGTTGTGATCTGCTCGATGCTTCCGCGAATCCGGTACAAACGGGAGTCTCCGATATTGACAATAAATACCGTATCCTCCTCGATCATCATACCGACTAACGTCGTCCCCATACCACTATAGTGCGGATCCTCAAAGGACTTTTTCAGGATGGCATTATTAGCCGTCTCCACAGCGTCCTCCATCGCACTGATCGGCGTTCGCCGATGGGACTCACGAATACTCTCCACAAAGGCTTCAATACCTGTTTTCGACGCAAGGTCGCCGGCATTGTGCCCCCCCATACCATCCGCTACCAAAAACAGATTCGGGAAAGAGCCAATCGCATTCTCATCACAGAAAACACTGTCCTGATTACTATCACGCATTCGGCCTGTATCTGTTATCGAAAACGATTCCACAGTCTTAACCTCCTTCTGTATATCTTCTGCGAAGCTGACCGCATGCTGCATCGATCTCGCTTCCCATCTCCCTTCTTATAGTAACATTTATTCGATTTTTTTCAAGTATTTTTTGAAAAGAATCGATATCTTCTTTCACGGCTCTGGCATGTCCGCGCTCCTTCACCTCGTTAAGAGGGATCAGATTGATATGCACGGGCATCCCGTTTTTCTGCAGATTCCGGCTTACTTCCGCCAATTCCTCCGCACATTTCCTGCTGTCATTCACACCCCGGATCATGCTGTATTCGAAAGTTAATCTTCGTCCGGTTTTGGAAAAATAATCCTGACACGCATCAAAAACTTCTTTCAGGGAATACCTCTTGGCGATCGGCATGATCTGTTTCCTGAGTTCATCATTCGGCGCGTGCAAACTCAGCGCCAATGTAACTGGTAATCCCTCCTCTGCCAGCCGTCTGATCCCACCGGGAAGGCCGCAGGTGGAAACCGTGATATGACGGGCACTTAAGCCCCGTCCCTCCTCATCGTTCAACAGTCTGAAAAATGAGATCAGATTGTCATAATTGTCAAAGGGTTCTCCCATTCCCATCACGATGATGCTGTTGATGTGCGACTTACCGTCATACGACTTCCCAGCGCCATCGGTTATCCGAGCCGCGTCCGAACCATTCAAGTCGTCCGAACCTCTGCCATACATCTCCCGCTCAATATCGTATACCTGACTGAGCATCTCACCGGGTGTCAGATTCCTCACCAGGCCATCCATCGTCGAAGCGCAGAAAGAACACCCCATCCGACAGCCGACCTGCGAAGAAACACAGACACTGTCACCGTGCCGGTAGCGCATCCAGACACTCTCGATCCTCTCACCATCCGGCAGTTCAAACAAAAACTTCGCGGTACTTCCATCCGCCGCCTGCTGCTTTTTTATAACGCTGAGCGGATCCAACACAAACTCTTTATTAAGCCTCTCCCGAAGCGTCGCGGAAAGGTTCGTCATCTCGTCAAAAGTGGCAACTCTCTTCCCATGCACCCACTCAAAAAGCTGCTTCCCCCGAAACGGCTTCTCGCCCAGTTCTAGCGCAAGATCCACCATTTTATTTTTATCCAGGCTTCTAAGTTGCTCACGTCCACTCATCTAATGCCCTTTCTCTATATCTGCCCTTTCTCTATATCCTACCGGGAATACGAAATAATCCGGGGTCCTAATGTTCCTTATGGGGATCTGTCCGACCGTTTCGCGAGGGACCTGTCGCGAACGTCGGTGCGTAGGCGCCGTATTTTGGCGCCATGCACCGTTACGTTCGGGAATGAGCGAAAGCGATGTCCCGAGCGGAACCGTCGGATCAGATCCCCTATTGCAAACTGCACACCACCTATTACATCTTCCTAAACCTCGCCACGAAGAACCCATCCATCTGCTGAATCCCCGGCAGCACCTGCAACCGCCCTCTCGCCGTCTGCTGCGAAATTAACGACGCCGGTAAAAACGGATCCAGACTCTCCGGTACAAGCCCCAGTTCCTCCTCGATCCACGCGGCATTCTCTTCATTCTCCGCCGGATGCAGCGTACACGTGCTGTAGATAAGTACGCCACCATTTTTCAACATGGGAACCGACGCCTTTACGATCTCCCTCTGAATCTGCACAAGTTCCCCGACCTGCGTCGGCGAACGAAACCTAAGTTCCGGCTTTCTCCCGATAATCCCATACCCCGAGCACGGCACATCAAGAAGCAATACATCCGCCTTGTCACGCCAGGAGACATCCTCCTCGCGTCCATCCCAAAGTTTGATCTCCACATTGACAAACCGCATACGCGAAATATTTTCCCGGATACGGGACAGCTTTCTCTCACTCAAATCCCGTATGCTGACCACGCCCGATCCCTTCAGGCACATTAACGCATGGACCGACTTACCGCCAGGCGCACCGCAGACATCGACCACCTGGTTACCGGGGCGAATCCCGGCCACCGCGACCGGAAGCTGCGAACCCTCGTCCTGTACGTAGAACAAGCCTTCATCATAACCCGGCAGGGACGTGATATCCGGACTGCCGTGAAGGATCAATGTATCCTTCATATACCGTCCGGGTTCGTAGGGGACCGTGAGGCGACTCGCGTACTCTCCCACGGAAATCTTATTGGGATCAATATGGAGAGTGACCTCCCCCTGTCTTTCCAAAAAATACCGCGCCATCTTCGCGGTCGTCTTCTTGCCGTAGCCGCCCACAAGGACATTCCACAGGTCCTTCGGAATGGCATATTTTTCATGGGGTTCCAGACGCTTCCAGGGATCCTCGATCGGCGGCTCCTCCTGCTCTCTGACATATCCCCTCATCACTGCGTTAATAAACCCGCGCTTGCCGGCATCATCTGCCAGCGACTGAATCTCATCGCAGGACGCATACACCGGTATGCTGTCCATAAACTCCAGTTCATAAAAACCGATTCGAAGAAGCGTACGCACATCGGCATCCATCTTTCGCACCGGCCGGTCGGAAAACCGTCGGATCATCGCATCAAGCAACACGGTCCGCTCGATCGTCCCATACGCTTCGCGCTTGATCGCCGAAGCCTCCTTGCCGGAGAGACGGTCTCTGTCAAGGATACTATGAAAAATAGCGTCGCTGTGTTTGCCCTCTTCCATCACGGCATATACCAGCTCATAGACCTTCTCACGCATCACAATCCGTCCCTCTCATAACTCCGGTCTCAACCGGAATTCCCCCTTCACTCAAACTTCGACTCACCCGCCACAAGTGGATTTCCATTCAAAAAGCTGGCCGCGTCCATCCGTTTTTTTCCTTCCGGCTGAACCTCCAAAAGCTCCAACTGACCACGTCCGGTCTGAACGTGGAAACTCTTTTTATTAACCTTACTTACGACACCCGGCTCCATACCACTGTCCTCATCAATCACCTTTGCCTTCCACACTTTGAGCGTCTTGTTTTTCCAGGTGCAGTATACGTTCGGCCAGTTGCTGATCCCACGTATATAGCGCTCGATCACCACGGCTTCCCATGAAAAATCTATGCGTCCCATTTCTTTTTTCAGAAGTTTCGCATAGGTACTCTCATCTTCGTTCTGTTTTTCCGGCCGGATCGTCCCGGCTTCCAGTCCGTCAAGTGTCTCCAACAGCAGTTCGCGTCCGATCGGTGCCAACTTGTTAAAAAGACTCTCGTCGGTCTCATCCGGCTCGATCGAAACACTTTTTTTAAGGAGCATATCCCCGGTATCAAGGCCTTCATCCATCTGCATGGTAGTAATACCGGTCTCGGCATCCCCCTCGATAATAGCCCACTGCATCGGCGCCGCGCCGCGCCATCTGGGTAACAGCGATGCGTGAACATTGACACATCCGTACGGCGGCATCGTAAGGATCTCCTTCGGTAGGATCTGTCCGAAAGCGATCACGACGATCACGTCGCAGGGGATATTTTTCAGTTCCTCAATGAATTCCGGCTCCCTGACACGAGCCGGTGTATAAACAGGGATTCCATATTCTTCCGCCACACTTCGTACCGGTGTCGGCGTGAGTTTCCCGCTTCGCCCCCTCGCCTTATCCGGTTGCGTTATCACGGCAGTCACCGTATGCTTCGGCGACTCGATCAATCCCTCAAGCACCGGAATGGAAAAATCCGGCGTCCCCATAAAAACTACATTCATTGTAAACCTTCCCTCTCCATTACTTCCTTCACTTCATCCGGATCGTAGAGTTTGCCTTCCTCGGCGACTTCCACATACATATGGCCGTCCAGATGCTCAATCTCATGGATCAACGCGCGAGCCAAAAGCTCCTCCCCCTCCAGGATGACCTCTTCCATGTTTTCGTTGAATGCCTTTACCTTTACATAATTCGGGCGCGTCACGATACCGGCCTTATCCGGCACACTAAGGCATCCTTCCATTCCGCGCTGTTCACCGGAAGTCTCCAGGATCTCCGGGTTGATCATCACGATCGGTTCGGTCTGATCCTCCGAAACATCCACCACCGCCAAACGTTTCAAAATTCCGACCTGTGGAGCTGCCAATCCAACACCGTCCGCGTGATACATGGTATCAAACATGTCCTGAATGAGGAGCTTCAACTTATCGTTGACCTCCTTCACGGTCTTGCAGGGTTTGCCTAATATCTCATCCGGGTAAACACGGATATTTCTGATTGCCATCTTCGGTCTCCTTTCTACTGCGGGCTGCGCCCGTAACTGATAAAACAATGCCGCATCAGCGGTTCAAGACTCGTATCATTTTCTATGGTTTTAATGATCCTATCTATATGCTTCGGATCCTTACTCTTTATAAACAACGCGATCCGGTGCCGGTCCTTGATAAAGGACAGCCGATCCGGTGCCGGTCCGATCCGAGTGACCTCAGGCAACGCCAGCCGATCAATCTCTGTCGCCACCCTCTCTGCCAATTCCTCAGCCATCTTTAGATTCTCCGAGGAAACCAGGATCTTCAGCATCGACTGAAACGGCGGGTATCCGGTCAGGCGCCTGTAGGAAAGCTCCTGTTCATAATAAGCGTCCGGATCATTTTTACGGATTGCCTCGATGCAGTACGACTCCGGCTGATAGGTCTGGATCACAAACTCACCCGGAAGGTCAGCACGCCCCGCACGCCCACCGGCCTGCATCAGAAGTGCGAAGGTCTTCTCATAACTGGTATAGTCACTTTGGAACATACTCAGATCCGCCGCGATCGCCCCGACAAGCGTTACCTTCGGAAGATCGTGTCCCTTGACGATCATCTGAGTTCCCACGAGGATGTCCGCCTGCTCCTTGCGAAACGGCGCCAGAACACGCTCGTGGCCGCCTTTATTCTTCGTGGTATCCGCATCCATCCGAAGCACTCTGGCCGTCGGAAACCGCGCTGCCACCATCTCGCACACCTGCTCGGTTCCAAGGCCAAACGATGCGATAAATCCGGATCCGCAGGACGGACAGGTCTGTGGCATCGGTTCCGTATGTCCGCAATAATGACAGACCAGATGCGGATGAGATCTCCTCCCGTGCTCCGTCATCGACACATCACAATGAGGACATTTTATCACATATCCGCAGCTACGGCAAGAAACAAATCCCGCGTACCCTCTGCGGTTGATGAATAGCATCGTCTGTTCACCGGACGCAAGCCGTTCTTCTATTTTTTGAGCTAGCAGCCTTGAAAAAATAGAGTGATTCTTCGCTTCCAGTTCCTTCCTGAGATCCACTACATGTACCCTCGGAAGGCTGGCCCCCGTCGCACGGCCTCGAAGGCGTAGCATCCTGTAACGCCCTTCGATCGCCTCACGGTAGCTTTCCACCGAAGGCGTGGCACTTCCCAATACGACCGAAGCGCCGGCCCCGGCTGCCCGCCGGATCGCCACCTCTCTGGCATGATAGGTCGGTGTTTTATCACTCTGATAACTGCCGTCATGTTCCTCGTCCATCACGATCAATCCCAGTCTGTCAAAGGGAACAAACAGCGCGGAACGCGGTCCCACGACGATATCCACCTCATGATTCTTCGCCCGCATGAATTGATCGTAACGTTCACCGGCCGACATCCGACTGTGAAGCACCGTCACCCGATCACCGAACTGCGCGGCAAACCGCTCCACCGTCTGGTGAGTCAGCGATATCTCCGGGATCAGCACGATCGCCTGACGTCCGTCATCGATCACCCGCCGGAGCATCTCCATGTAAACCTCGGTCTTCCCGGATCCGGTCACCCCGTACAAAAGATACGTGTGCGTCTCGCCGGCCTCGTAGTCCGATAAAAATGTCCGCACCGCCTCCTGCTGTTCATCCGTCAGTTCCACGGGCTCTCTTCTATTCTCAGGTGTCTCTGATATCTCCTCGGGCCTTCGCTCGATCCTCTCGTCCACCACCTCGATCACACCGGCTTTTACCAGACTGTCGATCACCGACTTGGTCGCCTTGTAACGTTCTCTCGCCACACGGGTTGACAACACTTTGTCCTGTAGAAGACCTCGAATCAGCCTTGCCTTTGCGATATGGTGTTTGGCTTCCGCTTCCTCGGCACGAACCTCCGCCTCTTCCTCGGAAATAACAAAATTAAGCCAGTGTTCCTCCACTGACTTAACCCGTTCCCGGATCGGCAGAACCGTCCGGATCGCTTCATTCATCGTAGATCCGTAATGCTCACGGATCCAGGCCGCCAAAGAAAGTAACTGCCCCTCTACAGGGATATCCCCCTCTTCCACACGGAGGATGGTCTTTAACCTGTCCCGGTCCCACTCACTGTCATCCTTGATCCGGACCACATAACCGGTGATCTCACGGTCACCCTTCCCAAACGGAATAGCCACCGGCGTCCCCTCTGTGATCCGGCTGGTCAATGAGTCCGGAATCCGATATTCAAACGCTCTGTCAAGGGCATCCACAGAGATATTGACGATAACCTCAGCGATATCTCCGCTCATCTGCATCCTCCATTGCGATTTTTCACACTACCAGGCTACGCTGTCTGCGCCTCGATCACGTCACTCATGTCATAGCGACCGGGCTCTTTGCCCTTCATGAACTTAGCCGCCGAAAGAGCGCCTTTACCGAATACTGCCTTGGAGTACGCACGGTGTGAAAACGTGATCACCTCATCACTTCCGGCGAAGATCACGTCATGATCACCGACAATCGTACCGCCGCGAACCGCCGAAATTCCGATTTCCTTAGCGTCTCTCTTCTCACGTTTATCCGAGCGATCGTAAACATAATGATAGGCGTCACCGGCCGCCTCATTAACAGCGTCCGCCAACGCCAGCGCCGTTCCCGAAGGCGCATCCACCTTCTGATTGTGATGTTTTTCCACAATCTCAATATCAAAGCCCTCGGAGCCGAAGACCTTGGTTGCTTTCTGCAAAAGCTGCATGAGGACATTGATCCCCAACGACATATTGGCCGAACGAAGGATCGGCACACGCTTAGCCGCGTCCTCGATATCCGCCACCTGATCCTCATCATAACCGGTCGTACAGAGTACGGCAGCGATCTGTCTCTCTTCACAATAATTCAGGATATCTGCCAACAACTCCGGACGGGAAAAATCGATCACCGCATCCGCTTCGATGTCACAGTCTCCGATCGTATCAAAAATGGGATACTTTACATCACGATCCGCACGGATATCCACTCCGGCAACGATCTCTACCGCTGCGTCATCCGCGGCAAGACTCGTGATCATGCGCCCCATCGCGCCCAGGCATCCACATAAAATTACACGTGTCATAGGTTCCTCCCTTCACACAATTATACTCTTACTGAACCTTGATTCCCACTTTCTCCATCTCCGAACGAAGGAGTGCCGCGTGCGATTCTTCCATCTCCGTAAGCGGCAAACGAAGTGGTCCCACATTCAGTCCCATCAGGTTCATCGCCTTTTTAACCGGAATCGGATTCACCTCACAGAACAGCGCTTGGATCAGATCGTAATACGTAAGCTGAGCCTTGCCTGCTGTCGCATAATCTCCATCCAGACATGCCTGTACCATGTCGTGTGTTTCCTTCGGAAGAATGTTGGAAAGCACGGAGATCACACCCTTGCTTCCCACACTCATCATCGGTACCGTGATATCGTCATTCCCGGAGTACACATCGATACCGCCGTCGGATAGTGAAAGCACCTTGACAGTTTCAGCCACATCTCCGGTCGCGTCCTTAACGCCGACGATGTTCGGTACATTTTTCCATAACTCGAGAAGCGTTGCCGCCTCGATCTTAACGCCGGTGCGTCCCGGAATATTATACAGAATAATCGGAATATCCACTTCATCGGCCACCGAGCAAAAATGCGCTTTAAGGCCGCCCTGTGTGGACTTATTGTAATACGGTGTCACAAGAAGAAGTCCATCTGCTCCTGCTTCGGCAGCTTCCTTGGAAAGCTGAACTGCCGTATGCGTCGAGTTCGACCCGGTTCCGGCGATCACCGGAATTCGTCCCGCTACCTTCTCGCAGGTAAAGCGAACGCATTCAATATGCTCTTTCTCAGAAAGTGTGGAAGCCTCTCCCGTCGTTCCGCAACTGATGATCGCGTCGGTTCCGCCCTCAATCTGCATCTCGAGGATTTCTTCCAGTTTGTCATAATTAACGGTTCCATCCTCACGCATCGGTGTGACAAGCGCTACACCGGCTCCTTCAAAAATTGCCATAGTATTCCTCCATTCTGCCCTATGCGGCAACAGTTTTATCAGACCATCTCGTCTTTTTTCAGATCAATCTCACTAATCACGTTAAAGTACGGTGTCAGTTCCTCCGGAAGATTGTTCCCTGTCACATAGAGTTTTCGGTAATCTCCCTCCATCGTCAGCAGTTCCTTGACCTGTTCGATATCCAAAATCCCCAGATCCACAACGCCAAGCAACTCATCCAGTACGATGATATCGCTCTCGCCGGTCTCGATAACCTTGCGCGCGTAGTGAACACCGTTCAGGATATTCTGTTTCTCTTCCTCTTTTTCCTCGATCGAAAGATCGCGATAGACACTCTCCGACTTGTCGAACCGAAAAAACTGTACCTCCGGCTCCAATCGCTCCAGCAATCGAAAGTCATCGCCGCTCTTTCCCTTCAAGAACTGAATGATCGTTACACGTTCTCCCTCGCCAACATCGCGAAGTGCCTGTCCCAATGCCGCAGAGGTCTTACCCTTTCCTCTGCCGTAAAAGGCATGTATGATCTGCGTTTCCATGAATCCAAATTCCTTTCATTCACCCGTCCGGTATTCGTTCAGCCGATAACCGGCCGTCTTTTTCAACACTGAATATATATTATACTACACTTCTAAATATTTTTCAAGACCTGTAACACACCATCCTCTTCCATCGGTGCGCAGATCTCATCCGCCGCCTGTCGCACCTCTTCCCTGGCTCCATTTACCGCGTACGAGCATCCGGCATAGTCGAACATCTCGATATCGTTCTGATTGTCGCCGAACACGATCGTTTCCTCCTTCGAGACACCCAGGTGTTTTTGTAAAAATGCCACCGCGTTGCCCTTGCCGGATTCCGGCGAAACACAGTCTAACCACTGGATGCCGGCAAGCACCGTCTTCACACGCTTCTCCCACTTGGGAACAAACGTATCCCTGGTCAGTGCCTCGACGGCATTTTTATGATACAGAGAAACCTTCGCTACATCGTCGTCGACACCCTTATCCATATCCGGTAACGCCTCGATATCAAAGCCGTAGTCATTCACCATCCAGCGATACAACTCAGAATCCTCGGAACGGCAATAGGATCTCTTGACCCCGGCCACCATGATATCGAGCTGCGGGATCTGCCTGGCGTCCTGTATGAGTTCACGGACGTCCTCCGGGTCAAGAACCGCACTGTGAAGCACCTCTCTTTTCCCGTTGCTGACGAAACCGCCACCCTCGCATATGAAATAGATCTTGTCCGCCACCGGCTCAAATATTTTGTACATGCTGACGAACTGACGGCCGGAACAGGCGACAAAGGTGATGCCTCTTGCAGCCAGATCCCGTATCACGTCAAAGTATTCCGGATTCATCACACCGGCACCGCTCCCGTCGGGAACCAACGTGCCGTCGATATCGGAAATAATCAGTTTAATCATACGTTTACCTCAAAAAAGGCGCGCAGGCCGAAAGTCTGCGCGCCTTCATAAAAACCAATCAGTTATTGATCAACTTATCCTCAGAGCTCCAGCTATACAGCTTGCGGATGCTCTCACCAACGATCTCTGACGGATGCTCAGCTGCCTTCTTACGCATAGCCTTGAAGTGAACCTGTCCGCCTGCGGAAGACATGTCGAGGAGGAAATCCTTGGCAAAGGTACCGTCCTGAATATCAGCGAGAACCTTTTTCATAGCCTTCTTGGTATCCTCAGTGATGATTTTCGGACCTGTGATATAGTCACCATACTCAGCGGTATTGGAGATGGAGTAACGCATTCCCGCGAAACCACTCTGATAGATAAGGTCCACGATCAGCTTCATCTCATGGATACACTCAAAGTAAGCGTTTCTCGGATCATAACCTGCCTCACACAATGTCTCAAATCCGGCCTGCATCAGAGCGCATACACCGCCACAAAGAACCGCCTGCTCACCAAACAGGTCTGTCTCAGTCTCCGTACGGAAGGTTGTCTCAAGGACACCGGCACGAGCGCCACCGATTGCCAGCGCGTATGCAAGAGCCTTTTCCTGAGCCTTTCCGGTTGCGTCCTGATGAACAGCGATCAGACACGGGGTACCCTTTCCTGCCTGATACTCGCTGCGAACCGTGTGGCCCGGAGCCTTCGGTGCGATCATCGTTACATCGACATCAGCCGGCGGAACGATCTGTCCGAAATGAATGTTAAAGCCGTGTGAGAACATCAGCATGTTGCCTGCCTCAAGATTCGGCTCGATGGACTCTTTGTAAAGGGCAGCCTGCTTCTCATCGTTGATAAGGATCATGATGACATCTGCCTGCTTTGCAGCCTCAGCCGCGGTATATACTTTAAATCCCTGCTCCTCGGCACGCTTCCATGACTTGGAACCCTCATACAGACCAATGATGACGTTGCATCCGGACTCCTTAGCGTTCAAGGCCTGTGCATGGCCCTGGCTTCCGTAACCGATAACGGCGATTGTCTTGCCGTCGAGAGCCGAGAGATCACAGTCGCTCTCATAGAAAATTTTTGCTTCTGACATGATTCACTACCTCCTAAAAAAAACTAAAGTTTTGATATATAGCCTATCCGGTTTTCCGGCGGTTATCATTTTTCCACACGCCCGCGCGCCATACCGGTAATACCGGTTCTGACCAGCTCGAGCACTTCGATCCCATAGCCTTCCATGCGCTCGATCAACACATCGACCTTGGCCTGGTTTCCCGTAATCTCGATGATCATCGAGTCATCCGATACATCGATGATTTTCCCTCTAAAAATATCTGCGATGGCATTGATCGTCTGCAGATCATCCCTCGTGGCACGTACCTTGACAAGAGCCAGCTCACGATATACCGAGCGATCTCCGGCGAGAACCACCACCGACTTGACATCCTCGAGCTTACGTACCTGCTTCTGAATCTGATCCAGAATAATGTCATCACCGGTCACAGCCACAGTCAGGCGTGAATACTTCGGATTCTCCGTCTCACCGGCCGTTACGGAATCGATATTGTAGCCGCGTCGGGAAAAAAGACCAACCACCCTGCTGAGAACACCTGACGTGTTGTTCACACGGATGGACAAAACGACCTTGCTCATTGCGTTCACCTCTCTGTCACGATAGTTATTACCGCAGACAAATCGACACCCCGCCAATCGTGAACGGTAACAACAGATACCATTCTACCAATCAGCGGGGCAGATGTCAAGAATTATGTCAAGAATTAAATATGAACTTTTTCAATGCTGCCTTATTTCGTGCGATATCCGGTACCAGAACCGACTGGCCTCCTATCGTCTGATTGGAGTAGGTTCCGTCCTTCGGAAGCGAGAACTGATGAAGCTTGGTGGCTCCCATCGTCGCTACCGTCACCAGATAACTGTAAATCTCATCCTGCGAGATATCCGTTGTCACACTCGGCAAAACCTCAGCCGCCAGATCCAGCAGCTGCATCGGTGACAGCTTTTTGACCTTGGTGATCAATGCCTGGATGACAAGTCGCTGTCTCTCCACGCGACCGAAGTCATCCCCTTTACCGCTTGCCGTGTAGACGCCCGGATACCGTCCGTTCGCCTGACGTTTACCATGTCGGATACGACAATAACCAAGTGCCTGATACCCGTTCAATATCTGCTTTCCAACCTTGGTGTTGCGGTATTTTTTACGCTTTATATAGTTGGTCGAATTCAGGTTTTCCGACTCAGACTTTGTCAGGTTCGCCTCCACGCCTCCGATCTTATCGATGACGTTAACGAATGCGTCGAAGTTCACTTCCGCGTAACCATCCATTCGGATACCGAAGTTCTGCGCGATCGTCTCATACAAGAGACTGATTCCGCCGCGGGAATACGCCGCGTTCAACTTCTGGTTACCATACCCCGGGATCGCGACATACATATCACGCATCAGAGATGTCAGCTTCAGCTTACTGTGCTTGATGTCAAGCGTTGCGATCATCATGGAATCCGACCGTCGCTCCGCGCCCTTGGCATCCTGCTCATCCAGGTTCTTGTCCGCGCCGACCAAAAGCACGTTCACCACCTGCGTATCTGCCGCCAGTTTGTACTTGGAGAGATCGACCTGCTCCAGTTTCTTGTTCGTATCATAGTTGATGGCGTCCAGCGCCTTGTCACTCTTGTGCTTAACCTTTCCCACCATAAAGCCGACAACCGCCGACAGCAGGATTCCAAAAACCAGAAACACACGAAAGATAACCTTACGCGCTCGCTTCCGCTTTGCTTTTTTTCTGGCAAGCGCTTTGCTCTGCGCCGCAGTTTCCGCATCCATATCCTGATAAGCCATACAGGTCCTCCTACATTCTCCTCATTTTAAAAATAACCCCACACTACCTTACATCAGTAAAAACAATCCCAGGTTTCGAATCATTCCGCTTTTTTTAAAGCCATATCGAAACATGTTGACACGACGTCTGATAAAAGGTGTATGTTCCATATGAGCAAACACCTCAGCCACCCGTCTTCTGTCCTCGGGAAGCTCCGCCATAAAAAGCTTATAAAAAGCTGCTCCCTGCCGGTACGTCTCACGCACCGTCTCACGCTGCGCACCGATAGCGCCCAGACGCTTCTTTACATAGCCGGTGTACTCGGTACCGCCGATCTCATTGTGATCGTGCTGACGATAATACAATGTCATCTCATCGAGATATACGATACGTCCGAAACCGGCCGCGATCAACGCCAACCACCAATCGTGCACCCGTATTGCCTTCGGCAAACGCTCCAGATGACCGAGTAATGCGCGGTTTACCATAACCGTACACCCGATACATTTATTTTCCATCAAAACGGCGCCTAAGTCAACCTTTTTTGTGTTTAAATGTGTCGTTTTGTGAAAACTCTGATTTTTCGGTATTCTACTTCCGTAGAGTTCTGCGTCGGTGAAGACCAAAATCGGTGTCTCACGGTCGCCGGATTCGGCATCCAGCATATTTTTCAAAGTTGTTTCCACCTTATCCGGCTTCCATATGTCATCCTGATCGCAGAGCATCACATAGTCCGCTTTCGTATGCTTCAACCCTCTTAAAAAGTTCATCGTGTATCCGAGGTTGTGCTCATTTTTATGCCAGACGATGTTCTCATAACGGCCGGCATAGTCGCGAACGATCGCTTCCGTCCCGTCGGTCGATCCGTCGTCAAAAACAAGGATTCGGATCGCCGTATGGCTCTGTGAAAGAAGCGAATCCAGTTGCTCCGCGATATAGGCTTCGCCGTTATATGTCGTTACGACAATCTCAACCGGTGTATCCACAATTCTATCCATCACTTCTTCTCCCAATACGCCTTGTTCATCGACAGGCGCTTTACCATCCACTTCGGCAGGCGGCGATACCGCTTCCCGAGAAAATAACCCATATACTTAAATCCGCTCTGGAACACCAGATCCGGCAGCAGATACCACCGTCCGGTCTTCATAAGATGCTTAACCGTCATTTTTACCAGGCGCTTGCCCTCTGACTCCGAAGGCACAGCATCAAAAATCTCCCGATATTGTCGTTGCGATACCGCCAGGTCAAAGTTCCTGGAAAGCTGCTGTCTGTAGGTGTACTTGTGAGCGTGCACCACGGTCGCCTCGGCAACATACGCAATCTTGTGACCGGCACCGATCGTCCCGGCCGCCATGATACTGTCTTCATTAAAAATGGTATGACGCACGAAGCCGCCGAGTTCATCATAAACCGCATGGCGATACAGCGCGCAGACATTGGAACAAAAATACGTCTTGATCCCGAGCACCCCGATGTCTTCCTTGGATTTGATCCGGCTCTCGGGCGGGTAGTTGAATTCCCTGGTATAAGTCTCGATCGGTCCGACCTCATCGTTCGGAAGCTGCCTGGCATACGCCGTTGCGATCTCCTCATCTTCCATCGCCTTCATCAGGTTTTCGATCAGATGCTCGTCTGTCGGTACCGCGTCCTGCGTCATGAAGAGAACAAACGCCGCCTCCGACATGGACGCGCCTTTGTTTCTCGTCCCACCGTGATCATAAGTCGCCCTCGGAAGCGTCGTCACCACTGCGTTCGGTATTGCCAAAAGCTTCTCCGTCAGCTTCTCGTCGGCTTCATCATCGCCGATGAGGGTCTGCATCAGAAAGATTTTGTCGGGCTTCACGGTCTGGTCGCCGATCTTTTCGATCAGCCGCTCGAACTTCTCATCCGGCCGATACACCGGCACGACGAGGTCCACGCCTGCTAAATACTTTTTGTTTTCCATAGTTACCACCTTTTTTAGTCTGGCAGCGCGAGCGCGGTCGTAGCTTTTCATCCTCGCTCGGCCATTGAAGGCCTCCTCGGATGAAAACTACTGCCGCTCGCGCGGGATGTCTGGAAAAGCCGTATTGCTTCAGAATAATGTGCCAGTGTTCTCGCGGTCGCGGCAGGTGTTTTCTCACAGCGAGACAGCGTAGCTGCGAGTCGTGAGAAAAGCACCGACTGCGCGACCGCCTGAAAACTATCTATCCAGCAAACGGTTGACGAGCCGGACCGCGTCGCCGGCGTCATCCGAGTAGCCGTCGGCGCCGATCTCCACGGCGTAATCCTCCGTGACGCACGCGCCACCGATCACCACCTTGGCAGCAAGCCCCCTCTCATTACGAAGCTTCACCACCTCCGGCATCGCCGTCATCGTCGTCGTCATCAGCGCCGAAAGTCCGATGACAGCGGCTTTTTCCTTCTCCGCCGTATCAATGATCGTCTCGGCCGGCACATCCTTCCCGAGATCGATCACGTTGTAGCCGTAATTTTTCAGCATCAGAACCACCAGATTCTTGCCGATATCATGCACGTCGCCCTCGACGGTTGCCATCACGACAGTCTCCAGTTTCCTTCGGCTCCCCTCTTCCGCGAGCTTCGGCTCGAGGTAGGCAACTGCCTGTTCCATCGTTTCTGCCGCCGATATCAGCTGCGGCAGGAAAAATACCTTCTTCTCATACAGCTCGCCGACTTTATTGATCGCCGGGATCAGTTCATCACTGATGATACCACCGGGATGTCTTCCGCTCGCGAGCAGCTTATCAATCGCCTCATTAAGGCCGGCTTTCTTACCCTTCAGCACCGCGATGAACACTTCGCTCTCATTTCCGCTAAGCGCATAGGTTGCCGGTGTCTTCGTCTCTGCCTGAGCCCCGGGCTGTACCGTCTCAAGCGCTCGTACGCCCTCGATGTAGGCTGTGTCCGATCCATTTTTCATTAAGAGCAGGTCAGAAGCCAGGGCCGCATTTGTCAGCATCGTCTGACCGGGATTCGCGATTGCCATCGTCAGCCCCTCACGGATTGCCATCGTCAAAAATGCCGTGTTGACAAAGGCTCTCTCCGGCAGTCCGAACGAGATATTGGACAGACCGCAGATGGTCGCCAGGTGCTTCTCATTTTTACAGTAAGAAATCGTGGAAAGAACATCGAGCGCCGCCTGCTTGTTCGCACCAACCGTCGCCACCAGACCGTCCACAACGATATCTTCATCGGAAAGTCCGACATCATATGCCATCTGACAGAGTCTGTCGATCGCGTCGTGTTTTTCGGCAATATCCCTCGGCAGGCCTTCTTCCGTCAACGGCAACAGGATAAACATCGCGCCGTATTTTTTCGCGATCGGGAGCAACTTCTCAGCCTTTCCCGGTTCCAGCGAAATCGAATTGATCAGCGCACGTCCCGGATAGACACGAAGCGCTGCCTCGATCACCTCAGGATCACTCGAATCGAGCGAAAGCGGTACATCCACGGCAATCTGTAACTCATCGATCACCCGGAGCATCATTGCCTTCTCATCGATCCCGCTCATACCCATATTGACATCAAGCACACGAGCCCCGTTCTCAACCTGATTCTCGGCAAAGTCAAGTACCATATCGGTCTTTCCCTCGCGAAGCTCAGCCTGAAGGGCCTTCTTTCCGGTCGGGTTGATACGCTCACCGACGATGGTAAAAAGCCCGTCAGAATCAATCTCGATCAGATTGCGCTCTGTCGTGAGCACTCGTTTTTTCTTTTTCCCGGCGGTATCCGCGGATACTGCCTTCGGGTTATTTTTCAGATACTCATGCAGGCCCCGGATATATCTCACATCCGTTCCGCAGCACCCGCCGACCACGCCGGCCCCCGCCTCGATCAGTGGTTTCATCTGCTCTACGAATTCATCAGGACCCAGGTCATACTGTGTTTTTCCGTCGATCAGCGTCGGCACACCCGCATTCGGCTTGACCACAAGCGGCACCGTCGCAAACTCCGCCATCCTCTCCACCAGCGGAACCATCGTGTCCGGCCCCATACTGCAGTTGAGTCCGACCGCGTCCGCACCCATTGATTGCAGAACGCTGACTGCCGTGCCCGGCTCGGTCCCGAAGAGTGAGCGTCCGCTCGCCTCATAGGTCATCGTCACAAGGACCGGCTTGTCGGATAGTTCCTTCACCGCAATCAGCGCGGCACGACACTCCTGCAGGCTCATCATCGTCTCGATCGCATATCCATCGACACCGGCCTCTTCCATGCAGGAAACTACCTCACGATAGATCGTGACCAGTTCCTCAAACTCCATATCGCCGATGGGTTTGAGCTGTCTGCCGGTCATCGAGATATCGCCGAGCACAAAAATATTCCGGGAGACGTTCGCTTCCTCGATAGCAGCCCGACTGAGTGCCACCAGCTTCTTCGTCATCTCCCGCATCTGATCCTGCAGACCGTATTCGGATAACTTGATCCGGTTGCAGGAAAATGTCATCGAATAGAGCGCGTCGCTTCCCGCTTCAACATAACTCTTTTGAAGGTCAACAAAAGCTTGCGGATGCTCAAGCACCCACTGCTCGGGACACACCCCGGCCGGCATACCGGCCTTCTGAAGGTTCGACCCGGTCGCCCCGTCCAAAATCGCCACACGACTATTGATCAATTCACGAAAATCCATATTCACGGTATTTATCTCACTTCCCCTCCGTTCCGGAGTACCAACATCCGGCTTGTACGCATCCAAAAGTCATCATCTTGTGCGCACACATTAACCACTATACCATAAATAGTTTGTTTTGGCAAGACAAAAGCCTGCCGAAGATCACTCCGACAGGCTTATCATTCATAGTTTCCCGGGGAACGACCCCGGCTATAGGGAATATAACGGATGAATGTTAGTTCAAAGCATTAACAGCTTTGGTCAGGCGCGACACTTTACGAGCCGTGGTATTCTTGTGATAAATACCCTTTTTGGTCGCCTTGTCAAGCTCAGATACAGCAGCACGCAGAGCATCTGTGGCAGCTGCCTTATCACCGGCCTCGATCGCAACTTCTACCTTTTTAACGGCAGTCTTGATGCGGGAACGTACGGACTTATTACGATCAGCACGCTTTCTCGATACCAGGATACGCTTTTTTGCGGACTTGATATTAGCCAATTCTAACACCTCCATCTCTTAATATTTCATAAACAGATACTCTCGTATTCTATCTCACAAAAGCCTCTGTGTCAAGCATTTTTTGAAAAATGCTCACATATTGCTCACATGTGCTTACGAAGGAGCTTGCGAATCATATCCAGATCTTCATTATTCATCTCACCGGGCTTCTTGGAATTCAGAATCCAGATGATCCGAAACAGCGCTTCCAAAAGCTTAGCCGGAATACTATCCACCTTTCCGGTCCACTGCTTTCTCGTTCTCTCATACGCTTTTCTTTTTCTGAAAAATCTCCGCATGAGCGAAGGCGTCTTATCTAACAATTCCAATTCCACCTGACGCAGGATATCCGAAGGGAAAACTCCTGCGCCGAACGCGATACAGATCAGTTGGATCATCCCGAAATGCTGAAAGTCTTCCATTCGTTCGATATAACTGATCATGCGTTGTGATAAAAGACATCGCTCGCCGAACTCCATCTGTGTCATCCCCAGTTGCTGTACGCGGTACCGCCTCAGACGGCTCGCCATACATCTTGAATACTCATGAATCACCTTGTTTACAGCGTTGTTTTTTGCTACGTCTTTTCTCATAGTCGACCTCCAATCCGTCATTAAAAAATGGTTAATAATTACAATTGCAATTATAGCAATTGTTTTCGCTGTTTTTCCCATAGAATATTCTTTTTCGTTCTTAATGTGGCCATTTTTAGAACAAATCGGAATTGTCTTTATCAACCGGTTTTTGTAGAATGGGCACACTACACTTTTTCAGCAACCGGATCCATCCCGGATCGGAAAGGAGGCATCATGAACGAATCACTCAATCAACAGGTCGGACAGCGCCTTAAGGAGGCAAGACTCCAGGCCAACCTGTCCGTGGATCAGCTCGCGGGACTTTTTAAATGCACGCCGGAAAACTACCGTCGACTGGAGAAAGGCGTACATATCCTGACGCCCGACAAGTTTGTCCTTTTACATGAATTCCTGAATATTGATCCTCTGTATTTACTGACCGGCGAGGTCCGCGAGATGAACAATGCGGTCTCCCCTCAGGAAACAGAAGAAGCAGGATTCCAGGCCGTTCGGGAGTTGTTTCATTACTGTCGTTCTCTGGTCGCCATTGAATAAAAGGAGGTATCATCATGTCAAAAATACTGGTATACGGCACACTCCCCGTTAGCGAAAACACCGAGCCGATCGTTTACAGGGATCTGATCGTCACCCGCAATATGAAACGCATCCATCGGATACTGGCCTTTGAGGATTTTTCCCTGATCATCATCGACCTCGAAGGTCGTGGAAAAAAAGGAATGGAACTCGCTTCCGATATCCGTTCCATCCCGAGACAATGCATGACTCCCATTCTGTTTTTGTCCAAAGATCATAAACTCGAATGGGACGCCTTTCACAAATACCACGGCTATGATTTCTTTATCAAGCCGATCACAACACAGAATATTTTGACCATCCTGTGTCTCGCTTTGCAAAATGACAAGAGCGGCAAGCCCGTTCGAACCATCATGGTATCAAACGGCGCCAAAAGATATCCGGTTCGCATCGATGATATCCTGTACGTGGAATGTCTCAACCGGAACACGATCATCCACACCGCCTCTTCCGAGATCGGTGTGCCCGCACTCCACCTCTCGGATATCATGAAAACATACACAACAGACTTCATTCAGATCCATCGCTCGACGGTCGTTAACAGGAATCAGATCCGCTGCGTCAACGCGGCCCAATCCATCATCGAGCTGAAAAACAGCCACGAGCAGCTTCCGATCGGAAAGACCTATGTTCCGGTCATCCGCAAAATATTTGACGGAATCTGATCCAGGGATTATAATACTGGTACAGCGATCGCGAATTTCCGCAGTAATATGTCAAAGTAATATGTCAAACTCGGAACCTACGTAACATTTTACTATGACTACCAAACAGCCGTGCATATGAGTAAGATTGCCGTACGAAGTAAAGGATGGATTCTTGTATGATGAAAGAATTGTTTTTGATACGTCACGGAAGGCAGGACAGCAAGCTCTGCAACGTCGATGTGGAATTAAGTATAGAGGGGCGTGAGCAGGCAAGACTTGCCGGCGAACGTCTGCGAAACTATGGGATTGAAAAGGTCTATACGTCCGAACTGAAACGTGCGAAAGAAACCGGACAGATCATCGGTGATCTTTTGCACCTCCCCGTCGAATCACTCCCGGATATCGAGGAGATCCACTTCGGCGGCTTCACCGGAAAGACCGACACACAGATCCGTTCGCTCTACGGTGCCTTTCAGGCCGAACGCAGAAAGCACGAGGCGGACATCCCGTTCCCCGTCGGTGGCGAGTGCGGTGCTGATGTGGTGCGTCGGGCCATGCCCGTGATTAAAAATGTCTGCGAACGGGAAGAGAACCGCGTCGTCATCGTGACGCACGGCGGCGTGATCCGTTCCGTCTGCGCGGCAATCCTCGGTGCCGATCAGAAGGATAAATTGAAGTTCGGGATTGATATGGAAAACGGAAGTCTTACGGAACTGATCTATGATCCGGAGCGGGACTTCTTCTTTTTAGAACGTTTCAATGATTTCGCACACCTGGAAGGGCACCCGGAACTGATGCGAAAAGGCTGGAAAACGTCGCTTGAGCGCGGCATGTGACATAGCAGGCCGCCATAGGGCGCTTGCATACACGCGGGCCGCCCGGGCCTGTCGCGAACGTCGGTGCGCAGCGTGGGTATTTTCCACGCGTGCACCGCTACGTTCGGGAATGGCGCAAGCGGAGCCCGGGCGGTCGTGTGTATCAACGCCCGCTATGCGGCCGGACTTATCACAACTTGATAACTACTTCTCGGTCAGTGTTCTCATACGCACGGTAAGTGATACCGGCGGCCTTCATCATTTTTTTCGCGGCAACCACCGAGGCGGAATCCGGATAAAGGTTATCCTGATAGATAACTTCTTTGATGCCCGCTTGGATCAGGGCTTTCGTACACTCATTACACGGAAAAAGCGTTGTATAGATCTTCGCTCCACGAAGTCTCGCGCTCGAGCCGGAATAATTCAGAATGGAATTCAACTCCGCATGGCAAACATAAATATACTTAGTCTCAAGCGGATCATCGCCTTCTCTGCCCCACGGGAATTCTTCGTCCGAACACCCTCTCGGCATCCCGTTATATCCCATGGAAAGAATCTTATTATCTTCACCGACGATGCAGGCCCCCACCGATGTGTGTGGATCCTTGCTTCTCATCGCCGACATCTTGGCAACACCCATAAAATACTGATCCCACGTCAAATAATCCTGTTTTTTCATGGTTACTCCAACTCCTTCTTCGTCTTCTTGACGCGTGCCTTCGCGTCCTTTTTTAATTGCTCCCATTTATCCTCGTGCTTCACGTAATACTTCGGACACATCTTCCCGGTCACATCATAATGCCTTATGATCTGCGTCTCCGGATCCAGATCATAGCGGATACACAGATAGGTCAACAGTTCTAAAAGCGCCTCATATGTCGCGTTTGTAAACTTTCCGCTCTTCGTCTTATGACAGCACTCGATCGCCACCGTGTCGGAATTCCGGTCATTCGAAGCA
>JAEEGM010000156.1 GCA_016280325.1 Eubacterium sp.
ATCCTCCAAACTATACTGCAGGACACGCGCCTCATCGTATAAATAAGTCGTGACCAGTTCGTCCCGAAGATCCACCGTCCAGTACTCCCGGACGCCGGCAGAGCGGTATTTATTCTGCTTGATAAACGTGTCCTTTTTTCTCGACGACAGCGACAGTATCTCGATAATAAAATCCGGGCAACCTACGGTTCGCTCCATCGTCACTTTCTTCTTGTCACACACGATAAAAATATCCGGCTGAACCATCGTACGATCATCATCCGCACCATCCAGCTTCACATCGGCAGGTGCGATCATCGGCAGACATCCCCCTCCGTTTTTGCGAATCTGCTCCCTCAGCTGCGCAAAAATCTCACCCTGGAACATCTGATGCGCATACGTCGGCGCCGCCATATCATAGATCACACCGTCGATCAGCTCAACACGCTCCTCATCCGGCCACGAAAAATAATCATCCGTCGTATAGTGTCCCTGCCTGTCGTCATCGCCCTTTCGTGCCTTGGAACGCCTTTTTCTCTTTGCCCCATCCACGCCAAAGTGAGCACTCTCACTGACAAAGTAACTATCGAGCTTCTTCATCGTATCATAACGGGGCGATGTCGTCGTCTTCCCGAAGATCTTCTGCACGGTTCCGAGCGCCACACCGGATCCCTCTGAGATCTGTCGATAGGTAAATCCTTTCTCCTTCCGGAGTTTCTTCATCTCTTCCAATGTCATAGTCATCCCTCCCTCATGTCGGTTTCCTGTAGCACATGAAGAATCAGCATATCCATTATGTATCATTTGGTATCCATTTTTGGATACTTCTACTGTATCAAAATTTGGATACTTTGTCAAGGTTAGAAAGCGGGTGGCAGGAGGTACGAAGCGGCGAAGTGAGTGAAAAAACAAGCCCTGAGGCCTAACGGCTTCAGGACTTGTTTTCATCTTATTTGTTATCTTGTCACACAGAGATCAAACCTCAGGCCACTGAGAAGCTGTGATCCATCCGAATTCTTCTCCGTCATAGTAAACTTTTACCTTGTCGCCGACATTCAATGCCGCTTTGAAATCATCCTTAAGAGCGGTGGTTGCCCACTGAATGTAAGTATGGTTCTTGCGCAGTTCCCATGTGCCCGGGATAAGAGTGTATTTCTTTCCATCCGGAAGCTCAAACTCGAACTTCGAGGTATCGAAATCCACGTCCTTGTCGGAAGCGTTAGCGAAGATCGCATATGCATTCCAGGTAACGCCGTTCACCTTATCAAGACCTACTTCCTTGATGGTCACCCCTTCATAGCCTTTCGGAGTAAAGGCTACACGATCCGACGGTGCTTTGTCTTCCATACCGATGTTGATCATGCCCTCCCAATCCGGAGTGATCGTTCCATCGGCACCAACTACGACATCCAGAATGAAATAGGTCTTAGGCGGGTTTTGCACACCTGCTAAGTGTTTTTCACCAATAACTTTGTATCTCACACCGGCAACAACCTGACTACCGATCATTCCGATTACATCATAGTATGTTCCACCTACCAGGCCGGCCGGATTGAATGTTCCATCGATACGGGCAAGCACTTCACTATCAATGGTAGGATCCGTTGCCTCTGACCATCCACCGTCGTTACCTACCTCCGGAAGCGCTTCGATACCGGTCTCGACAACCTTGTCAAGATGTGTCTCAGCAGCCGCATTCTCGGAAATCTCAACGAGTACATAAGAAGATGTCGGTGTCGCTGTTGTAAGAGTTTTCTTTGCAAGCACTCTCCATTTGTTTACACCGTCCGATCCGATATATGCTCCTAGCTTAATGAACGGCGTATATCTGGCTCCGACAAGTCCTTCGTTGATGATGGTAAACTTGTCTACAACACCATCCGGCTCGACTTTCGGATCCACAGTAAACCAGGTATCGGTTGGCATATCCGGTTCATCCGGTTCACCTTCCTCGATAACCTCAACCTTACGCTTCAAGGTATATTTCTTGGTTTTTTTTGCCGACTTCTTGGTCGTAACTACCGCCTTGATCGTAGCAACACCATAGTCCTTGGCTGTTACCTTTGCGGTAAGCTTTGTCTTTTTCTTGACAGTAGCCACCTTTGTTTTGGTCGATGTCCACTTGATGGACTTGATCTTGTAGGTACCCTTCTTAACCTTCAGCGTCTTGCTATTACCCTTGACAATAACCACCGTCTTCGGGGTGAGCGTCGGGGCCTTTACCTTGGCGTCAGCCTTTACCATCGGACTTACACTAAACGCCATTGCTGCTGCCAGAGAAACGGCAGCTACTTTCTTCACGGTTCTTTTAAGTGATTTTTTCATGCTTGTTTCCTCCTTTGTTTGATTTCAAAAACAACTCCCACTCGTTGTGGTTGTTTTTGTTTTGTATGAACAAACTATACCATACAAAAAACTTCTTTTCAAGTCATATTCCCCGAACGGTAGCTTTTCGGGAACGAACGGTATAGGTCATCCCATTGGTTTTTGTTTTTGCAACAACAGTTTTTGCATTTCATTCAGTTCTTTTACCTGTTTTTTATAGATCGCGTTCATGATCAGCCAGATGATAAAAAATGCGACAATCTGGCATCCGATCATGATCAGAAGAGTGATCGGATCGTCACCGCCCCATCCGAGAAACAGCGATATCGGAACGAAAAGTCCGATTACCGTCAGGCAATGGAATGCGGTAGCCAGGACCAGCGACCATTTTTCAATATCATAGAAAACGGTCGTACCGAAGACAATGGCACCGTACAGTCCGGACACCAGAGTCTGAATAAGAAACGCGATTGCCAGATTCCCGGTCGTATCCATCAGTTCATCGGACACCAGCACCAGTTCCTCCGCGGAGAGGGATCCACTCATCATCGCGATCACATCGCCAAGTAGGATGCCGATGGAAAAACCGATCATCGCTCTTCTTAAAATCGTTTTCAGCATGCGAACCCTCCTCTCGTATCATATAAATCATTAGACTCTCTCTATGAGAGGAATGCTGCGTTACAGTTTTATTGTTTCTTCATCACTTTTTCTTCTTCACTTTTGCCTTCGGATGCATCGACGACTTGATGATCGTCAGGATCAGGAACAATAGGATGAATCCTCCCTGCACTGCGAAACAGATGAACACGTCGCCATGCGTTCCCTTCTGGTCTCCGCATAGGAGGTCGTTCGCGCGCTCGTACCAGAAGCCCGGCAGGATCTTCGTCACAGTCCGTACGCCTTCACCAAGCATCGTCTGCGGCATAAAGCCTCCGCATAAAAATGCCATGCCGAGTCCCATCACCTGCGCCATCATACTCATCACGGTATTGGATGGTCGGAAGGTGGACAAAAAGATTGTAAACATCGTCACAAACAATGAGAATATAAACGAGTTTAGCACCGCCAGCCAACTGTTGACGCCGGTGTACATACCACCGTAAAGAGCGGCACCACCGGCCAAAAAGATCAGCCATACGATCACAACCAAAACGGCACTTCCCGTGAATACCTGCGTCACATAGGACGATACGGAGGTTCTCGAACACTCGATACGCTTTCTCTGCTCTTCACCATTCATCGTGATCAGGATCGGGCCGAGCATACTAATGATAACCGCAATCATAATGTATAACAGCATACGGAAGAACCAGGCAAACTTCGTCGTGAAGTTCTCATCGAACATTTCATCCTGCGGATCCTGCACGACTTCCACCGTGGTCTCTTCTCTGTCGGCTGCTTTGTTAACCGCCGTCATCACATCATCGCCCATCGCTATTGCCATGCGGGTATTGCGGATATACTCCTGCAGATACACACTCATCATCGCTGTCGCGAAGCCATCGCGCAGATGGAATTCCTCGAAGAGTTCTTTTTTCAGCGACTCTTTATCCGTGGAACCGAGGAGCTCGGCATACCCCTTCGGAATTACCAGGGAGTAATCAATCATGGAATAATACATCGCATCCATCAGTTCCTGATTAGTTAATTGTTTGTCCGTAATATGATGCTTCTTTGCCAGTTCCGCAACTAAAGCCTTGCTGGCCTCCGTCTGATCTTCATCGCGGATATACAAAGACAGGGAGGTGTCTTGAAAATCAACCTTTTCTTCACTGGCATTTACCATCGGAAAACAGATGGCAAAAAATATAACCGTATAGAGGATTCCGATCCCGATTTTCGATCGGCTCACCTTGAAAAATAGTTTAAAGATTTGCATACGTCCTCTCTTTCTGGAGCGTCAGCAACAGATTGTCCACAAGAATTTTAGATTCTCGTGTGGCATCCGTGGCATTTTTTTGCACGCTCCGTGCAAAATGCTGTATCAAAAATTGCCTGTCAAGACAGTTTTTGATACTTCTTCCTCCTTGTCATAAGAATTCCAAGGACGATAAATACAACTGTAAATCCGCCCATCGTCAGTAGCTTCACATAGAATCGACTGAGGTCGGCATCCATGTTCAGATAATACATGGCGTCCGTGACAACCGCAACCGGATTCAGCGCGTTTACAATCGGAATCTGAACGGAGAAGATCGCGCGAATACTATCGATCATCAATCCACTCATGAAGCAGAGCGACATATTGACTGCCATCATGAGTCCTGTCTTGGCACTTTCACTGAGTCTGCCGATAGCACCGACAAAGAAGACGAGCGACACACCCATCACTGCACCGCAGACACCGGTGAGATAGACAAGCGGAAGCTTATCGCCAAAATCAATCTGAAGTACGAACTTCAGGAAGGTTACTGACAGAAGCACACAGCAACTGTGCGTGATGTAGGTCCCGACAAGCTCCGGAAGAACCACCTTCCACTTCGGTGTCCCGGCACAGGATCTTCTCATACCGATCGAGGAGAGGTTGGCCTGGTTACCGATTGCGATATGCATCGCAGCCAGCGAACCGAAGATTGATACCATCGCGATCAGGTTGTACATATACATCGCGAGCGGATCCTTGTTTCCTTCCGTAAGCGGCGTTGTTTTTATACTCGCACCGTTCATCACATCCTCGATGTTGTCAAGCGCTTCGCTCTTCTCACCACCGGAGTTAGACGCCCATATATCCTTTGCCATCTTTTTCATATTGATGAACATATCGACATAACTTTTCAGCGTACTCTGCTCGGAGCCGTTTTTCTTGATTTTTAACGAGACATTTGTCTCGGAGATGTACGAAGACATCATCGTATCCACCAGTGTGGATGTGTCCGTGACAGCCGGTACGGAAGAAAAATCCGCTGCATTGATTCGGTCCTTAATCTGGGTAAAGTCCTTCAACTGATCCCAATCAGAGCCGAAGAAATCCGACATATAATCCGTCTCACCGGAAGGTTTCTTGGCCTCTTGACCGGGGAGCGGGTCGATCACGATCACACCGACAACATCGCCGTCATTCAACAGCTTGTAAGCTTCTTCTTCCGAGCAGAACGTCGGATCCAGCATAGCCGCTGCCTTGTCCAGACCGTTTTCGGTCTTAGTGCCGTCGGCTGAGGTATCAGCTTCCGCGGTATCATCCTTCGCATCTCCTTCCGCCTCCGCCGTGGCGTCTTCCGTACCTTCCGCGGTTTCTTTTCTATCGTAGAACATGTGGAAGAACTTGTCTTCCGTGTTTTCGATAACAGCAACCTTGATTCCCGTTGCCGCACCTTCTTTACCGAGATTTCCGAACGCAAACTTGTAAAAGAGGCCCAGGCAGATCGGGAAAATGATCATCCAGATGAGCACTTCCTTGGCCCGGAAGTTGCGTTTGATCTCGTAGCCTATATTTCGAAAAAACATACGCAATCCTCCTTTATTATTATTTCTTTTTTGCCTTCGGATCCGGTTCCTCATCCGCTCTCTCGTCCTTGTCACGGAGTTCTTTACCTGTGATCGTAAGGAATACATCGTTTAGTGTCGGAAGCTCTGAGTAAACGCGTCCAAAGCTGACATCGGCTTTCTTCAACTCATCCATCACAAGTCCGAGATTATGTCGACCACCCTCGCAGGCAATCGCAAGTTTCTTGTCCGCAAAAGTAACGTCCGTCGCATTCGGGATTGCTCTCATCGCAGCGATCAGTGAATCCTCGGCACTATCCATCTCGATGTAGATGGTCTCCGTATTTTTGATGGAAGACTTCAATTCATCCTTGGTACCTTCCGCAATCTTTTTCCCGTGGTCCATGATCGCGATGCGTGAGCAGATCTGCTCCACCTCTTCCATATAGTGGGTAGTATAGATGATCGTTGCGCCCTGCTGATTCAGTTCGGTGATACCTTCGAGAATTTTGTTGCGGCTCTGAGGATCGACTGCCACGGTCGGCTCATCAAGGATGATCAGCTTCGGCTTATGCGCAATACCGCACGCGATGTTCAATCGGCGAAGAAGACCGCCGGAAAGTTTCTTCGGGCGGAACTTCACAAAATCTTTGATCCCGACGAACTCGATCGCCTCGTCAACATACTGCTTGCGAAGGGCCTTGTCCTTGATATAAAGACCGCAAAAAATATCCACATTTTCATAGACATTCAGTTCATCAAAAACAGCAACGTTCTGAAGTATGACACCGATCCTTGATTTCAGTTCGTAGGCAGTCGGCGTCATCGGCTTGCCGAAGACCTCCACAGTTCCCTCATCAAATGCCAAAAGTGAAAGCAGACAACTGATCGTCGTCGTTTTCCCGGATCCGTTCGGCCCGAGAAGTCCAAATACTTCACCTTCCTTGATCTCCAGATCCAGATGATCCAGAGCACGAAGCTCTGCGTAGTTTTTTACGAGATTCTCAATTTTTACAACCGTATCTGACATACATACCTCTCTTTCCAAACAACATGTTTACGTTACTATATTTAATGAATTTTTATCCTCAGTTCAACCTTGACGGATTTGGATTTATAGGTCTTGTTACCTGCCGCGGTTACCTGCACAACCATGAAGTATTTTTTACCCTTCTTCAGGTGCTGTTCGATCCGGATATCACCTGTCTTTTTGTTGATGGTAAAACGCTTACTTCCGGATATTTTTTTGAAGGAAAGGGTTCCCTTGGCATTTTTAATATTGAATGCTTTATTTTTCTTAACCGTAACGGTGTGCTTTGCCTTGCCGTAGATGCGATTCACGGTTACGGTCATCGGATTCTTTTTCTTGGTGGTCGGCTTTACCGTCGGTGCCGGTGTCGGATCCGTACCGGGCTCTGCTGTCGGTGCCGGTGAAGCAGAAGGATCCGGAGAAGCGGTCGGCTCTGCCCCCTCAAGTTCAACGGAGAATTCCATACCACCGCCCTTAACAACGTCGTAAAAATAGTTGCCTGCGTCATCCTTCGGAAGTTCTACCTTGTCTGCGCCCGAACCATTGTAAGCCTTGACGATCTTCGCATCGGACTTGATGTAGAGTCTGTCTCCCTGATGAGCCACCTCAAAGACCTCATCGTTATCACCATGCTTATAAGTCTTGGTATCCAGCGCCGAGGTTCCGTCTGCTTTGACCACCTTGAAGGAACCGACCGAAGGCTGCGTGGTTTTTACGATATAGTTTACGGATTTGGCAAAGGTCTCATTCTCATCGTCGCCGTGGAAAGCATCTGACTGTTCGCCCCATACGAGCTTCCAGAGCGTCAGAGTATACTTCGTCGTTTCCTGTAATCTGACATTTTCAAATCCATGACCTGGCGCCGTGACGGTTCCCGTGACCAGCACGTCCGTGTCACTATAGTTACTCCAGTTGCTGAACGCTGCAAAATCCTTTCCCTTTGATGTTACATCACCGAATATCTTGTAGGTTCCTCCGTCTCCCAGTGACAGAGACCTTCCTCCCGAAGTAATATTTCCATCCACAGTCACATCGATATCCGCAGTTCCGCCGGAGGTATAGATCCCTGTGGCTCTGAAATCATCACCGGCGGTCACGATCTCCCCTACATTCACAACTGCCTTTCCGTCGGAGCTGCCGGTGATTGAGAGGCCGGCCTCGTTATACGCGCTGAGTTTGCCGGCCTTTACATTCATGGTTCCCTCTCTCGATGTGGTGAGTGCCAATGGGCAACCGCCTTTTGTCGTGGTGATATCTCCGAAGTTCGCTGTTACATTTCCGCCCTCTGCCGAGCCGTACCACTGGTTCGTAAGGTAATTTGACGTCTCGGATTCCATATTTCCGGCTGTCAGCTCCAGGGAATTCGTTTTACCGATACTCATAGCCGAGATGCCACCCTTTGACTTAAGATTTCCAAGTGTCACCTTGCCTCCGGCAAACTCTGCAGTAAATGCTCTTCCATTGGTTGCCGTGACATCCCCTGTCTTGAGCGTAATGTTTGTACCGCTCATACGGATCGCACTGACATTTCCTTCCTTTGCGGCATCTACATTTCCATTCAGAGTATAGGTAACCTTTCCGTTGCTTTCGATATACAGACCGTATTTCTGAGCCACAATATCGGTATTGCGAGTCTCATTCACAATCTCGTCTTTCCCGGCGGTCACCCGGATCTCGCCATCCTCCTTCACTTCCACCTGGCCGAATGCCACAGTCTGTGGCACCATCACAAAAGCCAGTACCGCTGCCGTCAGTATGGCGATCGGTTTACGAAACTTTTTCCTTCTTTTCATGGAATTCATGTTCATACGCGTCCCCTCCTTATTTTGCTTTTTGTTTTTAGTTTCATGATTCATTGTTTTTCTTTCGTTTATCAAAAGCCAGCTATCTAAATGTGGTATTCTTTCTCCGACGCCAGCCTATGTTTGGGATTATAGAGCAATTATTTTTTGATTTCAATAGATTTTGACCGAACGGTCGATCTGGATGACCGAACGGTAAATTGATGTTTTTTATCATTTTTGAGATTATTTCAGATTAATTGTTTCAGAAAATCCAAAAATCCCCTACGCGTTTTCACGCATAGGGGATTCTTCTAAAGGGGAAACGAATATATCAAATCTTAACTAATTACCACCCTTAACTGATTTCCACCAGTTCCACATCATCGATAAAAATGTGATGCGGTTCCTTTACTCTTGTTCCACCGACCGATCCCATCGTGATATTGAAACGGGACTTTTCGTCGGTCTGATATTCCATTGTAAATTCCTTAGTAAATGTCTGGTACTCGCTGGTCAGTGTCGGCTCTTCGTTGCCACCGCTGTAAATCGCATCCCAGATATTATCGCTCTCACCGTTGTGAAGAAGACGGAACTGAATCTTTCTGTCAACCGTCGACTTCGCCTTGAAAGTAAGACGATATTTTTTACCATATTCCAGGTTGATATTCTCCTGGTTCAACTGGATATACCAGTCATCGGAATCGCTTCCGGTATCGTTGATTGATACGTCCAAAGCGTTATCTTCTTTCAGTGAATCCACAACACAGCTTGCATCTCCCGGTGCATTCACATAGAGATTCCAACTTGCCATTCCGGCATTGAAGGATCCGTTTTTCAGAAGTGCGTTGTCCGTCATCGATACATCATCGACATAGTAAGTTCCCGGCTCTGTGAAGAGGATCGAAAGTGTAGCATCCTCGCGAGCGATATCCTCATCCAGTACAAACTGCTCCGTGTAGGTCTTCTCCTCACTCGTCAGTACCTGCGGTGTGAAATCAATGTTTCCATAAGCAAATCGAAGTGATGTGTCGTCCTCGCCCGCGTTCTCCTTGTATGCCTTGTAAGAGAACAGGTAGGTTCCCTTCAGCAACAGTCCCATCTCGCTCTGCTCGAGGATAACCGGATGTGCCTTGGTCGTTCCTTCCGGTGCAACCACCTTCAGACGATGCTGATTGTTGGTATTGGTTACCGAGACATAAGCCTTGTCGCGATCCAGGATCTCCCAGTTACCGAGGCGGGAAGTTCCCTTGTTGAAGTCGCCGTTGTATACATAGTTACCATCAACGCCAACCGTCTTCTTATTCTTTGCATCAGCTCCGGTCTTTTTCAATACGACATTCGTTAACTCGATATCCGCTGTTGATCCAAGTGCTCCAATGTTGAAGTCGAGACGACCGTTCGGATCGGTCGACTGACTTACCGTGAAGTCATAAGTGAATGTCTGCATGTCGGTGGTCAGGTCCACGGTCTGCTGTGAGAGATACGCGATCCACCCCTGATCCGGTCCCTGGATAGCAACCTTCATCTTGCGTGCTTCGGATGCCTTCGCATCGAAAGAAAGCTGATAGGAAGCACCTTTTTCCATCGGAAGATCATTCTGTACCAACTGGAGGCTGTAATCCACATCGCCGGCAGCTTTTGTTTTCATCGTTACTTTATTCTTTCCGATTGTTGCCGAGCCCTCACCATTCTGAGCGGTCTTCCATGCCCAACCTTCATCCTTGACGAGATCTTCCTTCTTTGAAAAATCTCCGTTCACGATGTAGTTTCCGTTTTTATCCGGCTCACGAAGCTTGGTTCCCTCAGAATCTGACACCGCCGTAACATCCTCATCGTATTCGGATTCCGGCTTCTGGTAAGCGCGTACATAGTCGATCGCAAATTCCTGATTCTCCATGTCAGCGTCTGTGGCATCGTCCGTGTCACCAACCCATGAACCCGCTACCGCGAGGTTAAGGATCATGTAAAACTTCTGATCAAACGGTGCCGGGAAAGTCAGATGCTCTCCACCGTTCTGTGCGGTGTACCAGTCGCGTGTCTCATAGTACTTAACGCCGTCCACATACCAGGTAATGCGCCCCGGTACCCACTCTACAGCGAAGGTGTGATAATCGTCATAAAAATCTTTTTCCGTTTTCTTTGATACATAGGTGCCCTGTGACTGCTTGTGCGGCTCGCCGTAGTGGATCGTCCCGTAGAGCTTGCTGGTATCCTGACCCATTACCTCGGCGATATCGATCTCACCGCATTTCGGCCACTGGCCATAGAGGTTCTCATCGGTCGGCATCATCCAGAATGCCGGAAGATAACCTGCACCCTTTGGCATTTTTACTCTTGCTTCAAAAATACCGTATTTGAAATCGTGCTTGTTCTGTGTGTTGACACGACCGGAGGTGTACTGCTTGTCACCGGTCTTTTTCGGCTTGAGATGAAGCGCACCGTCCTTAACCTGGATGTTCTCCTCAGAGTCAACGTACTCCTGTTTCTCTTCGTTAACCCAACCACGCTCATGGAGCTCAACATTCCAGTCGTCACGGTTCAGCTTGTCGCCTTCGAATTCTTCTTCCCACTTGAGGCTGTAGCCTTTTTTGTTTAATTTTTTCGATCCCTTGGCTGCTGCCTTGGTGTCTTCTTTCGAAGTGGATGCTTCCTTGACTTTTACCTTGGTTTTCAAGGTAAAGGTTTTGGATTTACCGTTCTTATTTTTCTTGGTTTTTACCTTTGCTTTGATCGTGGACTCACCGGCAAGTACACCTGAGATTTTGGCGCCTTTCTTTCCGTTTTTCTTAACTACAACAACGGTCTCTCTCGATGATGTCCACTTGATATTCTTGATTTTGTAGCTTCCTGCTTTGACAGTCAGTGTCCCTGTCTTGCCGGCCTCGATGGTTGTTGTTCCAACTAATGACGGCTTGGTTGCTTTCTTCGCTGCGTCCGCAACGTCCGCTGTACCAGCAGGAAGTGCGGTGGCGATAAGTGCTGCTGCAAGTGCTACACTAATGGTTTTTTTAATACGCATGATATCCCCCTATGTTTTATAAACATTACTATTTTCTTATTTCCGGATTTCTCAACTGATTACGCATCAACAATCTCAACGCTTTCAATCATCAATTTGAACGTCATCCCAGATTTCGATTTCCGATTGATGAACAACTGATAATGTGCCGGGTGTACATTAACTGCCGGTTTTGAGGCCGGATTTCCTCTCAACTCATCATAAAACTTGTCAAAATCGACGGTAAGTTCATATGTTTTTTCATTCGATAAATCTAATTCCTGATATGACTCTCCCCACCAGTCACCCCAGGAGGGATTAAATACCTGAAGATTTACTGTTGGCTTATCTGCATCAGTCGGAGCAACCGCGCACTCAACATTCTTTGTCTTCATACATACTTTCAATTTCTTTCCTCTGAGTGACTCCGCCGAAGGAAGATATGAATAGATTTCCTCCAAATTTATACTGAATTCCCCGTCTCCATTCACACTCTTGTCTTCATAACCAACTACTTCCACTTTGTTAATCTTATACTTGAAAGTCATTGCTGATGCGGCTTTTCGAGTAATAAACAACTGATAGTGAGCAGGATGTACTCCGTCCTCCGGTTTTGAAGGTGTATTCCCTCTCATCTCATCATAGAAATGATTCATATCAACCGACAACTCATATGTTTTTTCATTCGACAAATCTAAATCCTGGTAGGATTTACCCAGCCAATCTCCCCAGTTTTCATTGAAAACCTGCATGTTGACCATCGGCATACTTCCTGCAACAGGTTCCTCAGCACACGCTATATCCTTTATTGTTACGCTTACCTTCAAGTACTTATCCCGAAGTGAAGTGCCGCTTGGAAGAGTATATGACTCTTCCAGATTGATGCTGAATTCGCCATTAGGTTTTACGGCACCATCCGTAAATCCATCATCGATATTGCCTTGCTCCGCACCTGTTCCGGGCCCCTCCGGTTCGGATCCGGGTTCTGAATTCGATGCATCATACAAGTCATCCTCTGATTCTCTCTCAACCAGTTCTACCTCACCTACCGTGTAAGTGACCTTTGTACCGGTTGCTTTAGGAGTATCACCGGATGCAAAACGGATTCTTACTACATTTGGGATCTTGCCCTTACTGTCACCTGTGTTATAGTAAGACGAGCAGGAGAACTCAAGGGTAGTTGTTGTCCCTTCGGTAATAGGTGTTTGCCAATCAAAACTTCCGTAGTATCCGTTATAATCAGGGTCGCAATTTCCTGTAAGGCCAACGAATACCGCTGAATCCTCGGGCTGGTTCTCGATTTTTGTAACAGTAACCGGAACGCGAAGCACCTTCTTTGCAAGGTTTCCTTTCGTCGTCGGGAAGTTGGATACCGTAGAACAATAGTTGTCGTCCAATTCCCCGTAATATCCCCATACTTCATTCTCGTTATTGGGATTTACATGTTTCTCAATCGTTACTGTTTTACTCTCTTCAGCAGTCTGCGCTGATTTTTCTACAACACGTAACGCGCTGATTTTCAACTCAACAGTACCGCCGATACTGCTTTCATTTGTATTACATACACGAACCTTGAAATGTGTCGGATAGTTATTATGATAGGCTGCATTCTCATGCGCTTTAGCAGCGTCACGATACTTCTTCAAACTAAGCTTTACAGTAACCGTTTTTCCTGCTTCAAGATCTACCTTTGAGCCATCCACCCACGGATCTATCCATTCACTCGGTGAGCCTCCGGACATTGCCCACAAAAGCGCTTGGGATCCGGCAGCTTTTGCATCCATCGACTTCACAGTAAGATCAACCTGTGCCTCCAGGTTTTCAAGTCTGGCATCATCCCTCGGAATCATATCAGATCCGATATCCCACTGCTTCGGTTCACCACCATTATAATCGGCATTCTTTGCAATTGTTACAGTAGTGTTTGTCTGAACATTTGCGCTCTCATTCCCGCCGCCGCCTGCGCCACCGCCAGCGCCGCCACCTGCGTTACCGCCGCCTTCACCCGGCTTCTTGCCCTCGCCGATTCCGGCAGACTTCTCAGCGTCATTTCCTGTTGTGTCTTTTTTCTCACTTGTCGGGATGACCGTTTCCGTTTTGTTTTCAATGATACCGGAAACATCCTGGCCGGTTGCAGCCACGATTTTTGTTGATTCTTTTTCTACCGTCACGGACGCATTTTTCGTATCCGCAGAACTCAGATCTATCTGCGTTTCTTTTTTCGACTCACCGCCGAGTGTTGCCGATGCGGCGCCCACCAGCTCAAGCACAGCCAATGATCCATTTCCGTTTGCCTCTACCTTGAGATCGGCGCCCGATGCCTTATTTATTACGCGATCGATAACCGCGTTCCCCTTAACTTCTACTCCTACCTGCGTCAACGCCGAGCTTGCACTCTTTGCCATCTCGATAAAGTTGATGTGGCTCTTTCCTTCTGCCACAACGCCTACCGAAGCTCCGGCCTTCTCGATTGATACACTTCCTACCGTAGCGGATCCCTTTGCGTTCATATGGATCGGCTTGGTGCTTCCTACAACAAGGTTGCTGATACCACCCTTGAGGACTTCGATCAGGTTGGTTCCTGCCGCACCCTTAACAACTGCGTTCTTCTCATTTTTCGTATCCTCAAAAAAGATCCCGGCTACACGACGGTTGCTGTTCACAACAAAGTGGATCGGTGTCGTCGTTGAGATGTAGAAGCTGTTGGCACGTCCCTTCTCGTTCCATGTATTCGGTGCAAGCGCCTTAATCTCCACCTTATCAAAGGTTGCCTTGTTTGTGATCGTCGTATTCGGTGCATTGACGATCAGCTTCTTCAATGAATAGTCACCGCTCTGGATTGACAGTTTGCTTGTTTTTTTCAGGTTCAACGTGATGGTCTTAACCTTCTTGCTCGCCATCACTTTCTTCAACTGGCTGACGGTCTTGTCCGTGAGAACCATGTTCTTCTTCATCGTCAGCTTGGTCACTTTTGCCTTCTTTGTCGTCTTCTTGGTGGACGCTTTTTTAGCAGATACTACTGACACATTGCTCACCGGTGTGAACGAAAATACCAGTGCAAGTGCTACTACAAACGCCATCAGTCTCTTTACATTTTTCATTGTGAAAAACCTCCCTTTAGATTTTAAAATGTAAACGCTTATTAAGTTTAGTCACGGACTCTTATGTTACTCGTAGTATATAAAAAATAGGCCGATCATTATACCGTAATGATGACCTATTTACTAATTTCATGCCATATGTTGGGATATAGTTTTCGTGCCCTAAATATCATTTTTATGACATTCTCATACGCGCGACAGAATCGCCCTCACACTCGATAAATACGCTGTCCCAAAGAGATTCAGGTGGTTCAGCAATTGATATATATTATAGAAGTCTTTTCTCTCCTCATAATCCGGCTGCATCGGAGCCGCCTCCACATAAGAATCATAGAAACTTTGTGGGCATCTTCCGAACAGTTCCGTCATCGCCAGATCCGCTTCCGGGTGTCCGACATATACCGCCGGATCGATGAGCCAAGCCTTGCCATCCGTACCGGTCATGTGATTCCCCGACCAGAGATCACCATGGACAAGTGACGGATGAACCGGTTCTATATAGAAGCGATCCATATGGTCAAGAAGCTTCTGCGCCTGCTTGCGATCGCCCGATGAAAAATAATGATCCGCCATCCGAAACTGCGGTGCCAACCGACAGTCGCGGAAGAACTCGAGGAAGGTGGCGCGCGGTTCATTTTTCTGATGCGTCGCACCGATGAAGTTGTCCTCCGGGAATCCATAGCTCTCCTGCGGCGCCTGATGCATCGTGGCAAGTTCGCGCCCGAACGTCTCCCAGTAATCGCTGATACGCGCACCTGGTTCGATGAAGGAAAGCAATAAAAATGCACCGACGCTGTCATCCGTTCCGTAGGAAAGTACGTCCGGCGTACCGATGGCTCCTGTCGCGCGGATGGCCTCAAGGCCTTTAACTTCCGCAGTAAAGAAGGGAAGGTTTGACGCGCGGTTACTCTTCATAAATATATGCTCGCCGTTTGACAGGCGCAGTTCGTATGCGTCGTTGATGTCACCTCCGCCGATGGGGCGGCGGGTTGTCAC
>JAEEGM010000157.1 GCA_016280325.1 Eubacterium sp.
AAAACATATAACAGCAATCGTATGCTTTTTACTAAGGATGAGATCGAATACACTGCTTATAGTGCGGATAAGGCGCTACCGACATCTTTGCCGGGAGATACGACACTCAGTAAGCCGACGATGGACTATAAGGAAGTCTACGATAAACTCAATGACATCCGAAGCATTGACAGTATATATAAAGATATTAACTATGTTTCCGGACAGTCGGTACGTACGATCCAGGACAAAATGGACAATCAATTGATACCGGCTTATGAAGCATTGGAGAATGCACGAGGCAAGAGTAATGCCAGAACCTTCGTTAACGCATATTCGGCTTATGGCGACTCGTATAAGCTCTATGGCACGACGGTGATCGATCTGATCGACAAGTACCGGGATGTAAGAGAGTTTATGAGTCTTTTGGATCTGATCCCGGAGCCGTTGGAAACCAGTCAGGACATCAAAAACGCGATTGCGGCTTATGAAAAATACACAAACATCCGGGATAATAATAAGGAAGAATATAAGATGCTCGATGATTCGGATGTGCTGAAGGTGGAGCGCCTATCGTCTGGTATCAGTACGGTTACCAATATCGAAACACGTATTGATAATATAACAAGTGTGTATCCGCCTAAAACGATGTCCGATTATACCGGGAAGTTTTTACCGAATTTACAGATTGCGGAGACGGCATACAATGCGTTGATAAAAAAATACCCGAACACCGATATTGAGACGATGGTAGGGAATCGAAGCAAGTTGGAAGAGTACAAAACGTTCCGTGATTATGTGAAGAAAATACAGAATGTTTGTAACCTGGAAAACGAAGAAGTGTGTAACAGTCTGAATACGATGATTCAGCCGCTTATGACGGAATTGAACTCGTTAAGTAAGAGCAATACAACGATCTATAATAATATCAATACATTGGGACTGATCGCGCAGGTCGAGGAACTGAATAAAGACGCGACCGCGGCCAAGAATCTTCGTTCCCGAGTGGATGCGTTGATGATCTCACCGACGTCGGATGACAATGCCGCTCTTGATGCGATCAAGAAAGATTTGGCGGCGCTCAATAAGACAGCCAGAGCGTACTTTGGCAGCATCTACGAGCAGTATATCCAGGCACTTGAGTATGGTACATTCACGGATGATATGAATATGGCTTCGCGTGTTGATCAATTGATCGCGCGGATTGGGACCGTGACAAGTGCGTCCGGCAAGCGTATTCAGGAGGCGGAGGATGGATACAATTCGCTGACTGAAATGCAAAAGTCGTTGGTAACCAAGTACCCGACATTAGTGGAAGCAAGAAAGCAGTATAACCTTCTGAGGATGGACCTGGCTTCAGCAAAAGTAACCAATATTAAAACCGGTTATGTGTACACGCATGCGTATATCCGACCGGTTCCTAAAGTGTCTGTTGATGGTATTATGTTGACAAAGGATGTTGATTATACGGTTACGTATTCCGGTAACACCAAAAATGTCGGTACCGGTCGAGTTATTATTACCGCTATTGAAGGAAGCGGATATAAGGGGACATTTTCCAAGACCTATAAGATCGTTAAGGATTCTTTGTCCGGAGCAACGATCAAAGGAATCGCTAAGAAGTATAAGTATACCGGAAAGAAAATCAAGCCGGTTCCGACCGTGTATTGTAACGGGTATTTATTGAAAAAAGGAACAGACTATACCATTACGTATTCCAATAATAAAAAGAAGGGTACTGCGAAACTGACGATCAAAGGAAAGGGTAATTATAAAGGATCGAAGTCCAAGACATTTAAGATCTATAAAAAGAAATAAGGATTATGATTCATAAGAATTATAATTCGTTAGTAATAGAAAAAGAGTATGGTAAAAAGAAGGAGGAGACAAGCGCAATGGATTACAAAAAGGCAGGCGTGGATATCGAGGCCGGGTACAAAGCAGTTGAACTGATGAAAGAACACATAGCCTCGACAATGCGACCGGAAGTAGTGACGGATATCGGAGGTTTCTCCGGTGCGTTCTCGATGAAGTCATTTGTGGGAATGGAGGAACCGACTTTGGTGTCCGGGACAGACGGAGTCGGGACCAAGCTTAAGCTTGCCTTTATTCTTGACAAGCATGACACCGTCGGTATTGACTGTGTGGCCATGTGTGTGAATGATATCGCTTGCGCCGGCGGCTCGCCGTTATTTTTCCTGGATTATATTGCCTGCGGTAAAAATGAGCCGACGAAGATCGCGAAGATTGTCAGCGGTGTAGCGGAAGGATGTCGCCAGGCAGGAGCCGCTCTGATCGGTGGTGAGACGGCGGAGATGCCGGGATTCTATCCGGTTGACGAATACGATCTGGCGGGCTTTTCTGTTGGTATCGTAGATAAAAAGGACATGATCAGCGGGGCGAATCTTCGTGGCGGAGATGTCCTGATCGGTATGGCAAGCTCCGGTATACACAGTAACGGCTTTTCGCTGGTTCGTAATGTGTTCTCCATGAATGAGGAAACGTTGAACAGCAAATATGAGTGCTTGGAAAGTGACAAGACTCTGGGCGAGACCTTGCTTGCGCCAACCAAGATCTACGTGAAAGCACTTTCTGCCATCCGTGAGAGCGGCGCCGTGATCAAGGCCTGCTCGCATATTACAGGAGGCGGATTCTACGAGAATATTCCGCGTATGCTCAAAGAGAACAAGCATGCGGTTGTCCATGTTGGCAGTTTCCGAATTCCGCCTATTTTTGAAATGCTGGCAAGAGACGGAAACGTTGACGAGCATGTTATGTTCAATACCTATAATATGGGAATTGGTATGGTGCTTGCCGTGGATCCGGAAGATGTAGACAAGACTATGGCGGCTATCGAATCAGCCGGCGAAACACCGTATGTGATCGGCGAGATCACAACCGGAGATCGAGGTGTAACATTGACGGAGTGATGATCGGCACGTCGTTTGCATCTAATAGAAGAGTAAATCGATTAGAATTATTTACAGAACAGAGGAATCAGCAATTATGTTACGTGTGGCAGTATGTGTCTCCGGCGGAGGCACGAATTTACAAGCAATCATAGACCGGGTGAAGGACGGAACCATCACCAACACGGAACTGGTCCTCGTGATCAGCAACAAGCCGGGCGCCTATGCATTGACACGTGCGGCGGAGGCCGGTATCGATACCGCGGTGATCGAACCCAAGACGTTTCCGTCTAAGGATGCATTCGGTGAGGCGATGGTCGATGCGTTGAAGAAGGCGCGCATCGATCTTGTTGTGCTTGGAGGTTACCTGGTTATTCTGCCCGAGAATCTGGTTAAGGCGTATGAGGGACGGATGATCAATATTCATCCGTCGTTGATTCCGTCGCATTGCGGTGAGGGGTATTATGGATTAAAAGTGCACGAGAGTGTACTGGCACGTGGTAACAAGGTGACGGGAGCGACCGTTCACTTTGTTGATGAAGGTGCTGATACCGGTCCGATCATCCTGCAGAAGGCTGTCGAGGTGCTTGATGACGACACGCCGGAGGTGCTGCAAAAACGAGTGATGGAGCAGGCGGAGTGGAAGATCCTGCCGCAGGCGATTGACCTGATTGCGAACGATAAGATCACGATTGTTGACGGTGTAGTTAAGCAAAAATAGGAGTGGAAGCCCTTGTTGAAAGAGAATGAGTTAAACCTCGATTGTTGATAGGGGTGTTGAGATAAACAAGGGCATAAGATGCCCGATATGGAGGAAACTATGGACATATTAATCGTAGGAAGCGGTGGTCGTGAGCATGCGATCGCTACCGCTGTGAAAAAGAGTAAGAAAGCAGACAAGATTTACTGCGCGCCGGGTAACGGCGGGATCGCAGGTATCGCTGAATGCGTGGATATCGGTGCCATGGAGTTCGATAAACTGGCGGATTTCGCTGAAGAAAAGAAGATCGGACTGACTATCATCGGTATGGATGATCCTCTGGTCGGAGGTGTGGTCGATGTATTTGAAAAACGCGGTTTGAGAGTATTCGGTCCGAGAAAAAATGCCGCGATCATCGAGGGATCAAAGGCTTTTTCAAAAGATCTGATGAAAAAATACGACATTCCGACTGCGGCTTATGAAAACTTTAACGATGCCGACAAGGCGCTGGCTTATCTTGAGACACAGAAGATGCCGATCGTTGTCAAGGCCAGCGGATTGGCGCTCGGAAAGGGTGTTCTTATCTGTCAGACTCTCGATGAAGCCAAGGATGCTGTCAAGTCGATCATGACGGATAAGCAGTTCGGTGATGCCGGCAACGAGATTGTGATCGAGGAATTCCTGACAGGCCGTGAGGTTTCCGTTCTATGCTACTGTGACGGTACACATATCAAGCCGATGACGAGTGCGCAGGATCACAAGCGCGCAAAAGACGGAGATCAGGGATTGAATACAGGTGGCATGGGTACCTTTTCTCCGAGTCCGTTCTACAACGATGAGGTCAAGAAGTTTTGTGAGGATAAAGTCTATCAGGCAACGATGGACGCAATGAAAAAAGAAGGCAGAGACTTTACTGGTATACTCTTTGTCGGATTGATCCTGACGGAAGAGGGTCCGAAGGTTCTCGAGTACAATGCCCGCTTCGGTGATCCGGAAGCGCAGGTGGTGCTGCCTCGTATGAAAAATGATATCATCGATGTGATGGAAGCCTGCATAGACGGAAAACTCGATACGATCGATCTTCAATTTGAAGACAATGCGGCAGTTTGTGTGGTTCTCGCTTCCGACGGTTATCCGGAGCATTATGAAAAAGGCAAGGAGATCCACGGACTTGAAAACTTCGATAACAAAGAAGGCTATTATGTATTCCACGCCGGTACAAAGAAGGATGGCGATAAGATCCTTACCAATGGTGGGCGCGTCCTGGGTGTTACAGCGCTCGGAGGTACATTGAAGGAGGCGCGTGCGAATGCTTATAAGGCAACGGAGTGGATCGACTTCGATAATAAGTATATGCGCCATGACATCGGAAAAGCGTTGGATGAAGTGTGACTAATCAGGGAATATATATTCCCGGTAGATATAACCAAATACCAAGAGGAGGACAATCAAATGTACAGTTTTGATGAAGTAAGAAAAGCAGACCCCGAAGTGGCAAAAGCCATGGAGCTCGAAACCGGTCGCCAGAACGACCATATCGAGCTGATCGCATCCGAGAACTTCGTATCGAAGGCCGTGATGGCAGCGATGGGATCAACCTTGACCAACAAATACGCGGAAGGATATCCGGGCAAGCGTTATTACGGTGGCTGCCAGTATGTAGATATCGTAGAGGATCTGGCACGTGAACGTGCAAAGAAACTCTTTAACTGTACCTACGCGAACGTACAGCCGCACTCGGGCGCACAGGCCAATATGGCGGTATTTTTCGCGCTGGTAAAACCGGGCGAGACCGTAATGGGTATGAATCTGGATCACGGCGGTCACCTTTCACATGGAAGCCCGGCCAATATCTCAGGAACCTATTATAACATCGTTCCTTACGGTGTGGATGACTCCGGATTTATCGATTACGATGAGGTGCTTCGCATCGCCAAGGAGTGCAAACCGAAGATGATCATCGCCGGTGCTTCGGCGTACTGCAGAAAAATAGACTTTAAGCGCTTCCGTGAGATCGCGGATGAAGTCGGCGCATTTTTAATGGTGGATATCGCACATATCGCCGGACTCGTTGCCAGTGGGTATCATGAGAGCCCGATCCCGTACGCGCATGTAACGACAACAACAACCCACAAAACGCTTCGCGGTCCGCGTGGAGGAATGATCCTTTCTTCCGAGGAATTTGCTACTGAGCATAAGCTGAACAAAGCAATCTTCCCGGGAACACAGGGCGGCCCGCTTATGCACGTGATCGCAGCGAAAGCTGTCTGCTTCGGTGAGGCATTGAAACCGGAATTCAAGGATTACGGAAAAGGAATCATCGATAACGCACAGGCGCTTTGCAAGGGACTGATGAGCCGTGGTGTAGATATTGTTTCGGGTGGCACGGATAATCATCTGATGCTGATCGATCTTGTCAAGAAAGGACTCACCGGTAAAGAGGTGGAGGTATGGCTTGACGATGCCAACATCACAGCCAACAAGAATACCATCCCGAATGATCCGCAGTCACCGTTTGTTACATCGGGAATCCGTCTTGGATCGGCAGCTGTGACCAGCCGTGGATTCAAAACAGATGATATGGATCAGGTAGCGGAAGCAATTGCTATGCTGATTGACGATCACGATGCAAATACCGAAAAAGCAAAAGCAATTGTCAAGACATTGACAGACAAGTATCCGTTATATGACATTAATTAATCCATGAGTAAAAGACTTTTTATCGCAGAGAAGCCGAGCGTGGCAAAGGAATTCGCTCGTGTGATGGGCGTCAACGGCACCTCCCGTGATGGCTATATGGAGTCGGAAGATACCGTGGTTACCTGGTGTGTAGGACACCTGATCACGATGAGTTATCCGGAAGTTTATGATCCCGCTATGGCCAAATGGAATCAGGAGACGTTGCCGTTTTTGCCCGAGACCTATCTCTATGAGGTTATCCCTTCGGCAAAAAAACAATACGATGTAGTGAGCACCCTTCTGAACCGGGACGATGTCGACACCATCTATGTCTGCACGGACTCGGGACGAGAAGGAGAGTATATCTACCGCCTGGTTGACGCGCATGCTCATGTGCCGGAGACTAAGAAAAAATTCCGCGTGTGGATTGATTCGCAGACAGAGGAGGAGATCAAACGAGGCGTTCGCGAGGCAAAGCCGCTCGATGCGTATGATGATCTCAGTGATTCCGCCTATCTGCGAGCCAAGGAAGATTATCTGATGGGAATCAATTTTTCCCGCATCCTTTCAATCCGCTACGGACGATGGATGAATGACATTCTTCGCGATAAAAAATGGACTTCCGTTTCCGTCGGACGCGTGATGACTTGTGTGCTCGGCATGGTAGTTGTTCGCGAATGGGAGATACGTCGTTTTGTGAAAACACCGTTTTACCGCGTGCAAGGGAAGTTTTCTTTGGAAGGGAAAGGCTTTCCCGGCGAGTGGCGTGTCAGAGAAGGTTCACGGTACTATGAGCCGGATATTTATGTGATCCCTTCCGATGGAAAAAATGAAGGCGAGGATAGCTCCGCTTCTGACAAAAAGAAGGGACCGCAACCGGATTTTTCACTATCATCGATCCTTTATAAAGAGAACGGTTTTCGCGATAAAAGTAACGCTGAAGCGCTCGCGGATTCGCTGGGGAAGACCGGTGTGATCGAGTCCGTACGAAAAAAACAGGAGAAGAAAAATCCGCCATTATTATTCAATCTGGCGGAGCTTCAGAACTTGTCATCGAAACTGTTTAAAATCAGTCCGGATGAGACATTACAGGTGGTTCAGGACCTGTATGAAAAGAAGCTGGTTACGTATCCGCGTACCGACGCGCGTGTTCTTTCTACTGCGGTTGCCAAGGAGATCGGCAACAACTTAAACGGCCTAAGAAATTATCCGATGGCCGCGCCGTATCTCAAATATATCGCTGAGCATGAAAGTTACAAAGGCTTGGAAAAAACCAGATATGTAAATGATAAAAAAATCACGGATCACTATGCGATCATTCCGACCGGTTCGGCTGTTGGATCGCTCGGATCCATGAGTGAACTTCATCAAAAAATGTATGAAGTGATCGTACGAAGATTTCTCTCTATTTTTTATCCGCCGGCTGTGTACCAGCGACTCAGCGTATGCGTTGCCTGCGAGTGCGGAGACCATACGGAACGTTTTTTTACTGGCACGAAAGTGCTGGTGGAGGACGGATTTTTACCGGTCAATCAGTTCAGTTTCACCAAGCCTAAGGATGAGGAGGCGGAGACCGACGATTCCGAAGAGAATGATGAGGGAGAAAATGTTGATCTCAGGGAAGTGATTGATCAGATCAAAAAGGGTACGGTTGTTTCGCTTGATGGTCACGAGATCAAAGAAGGTGAGACATCACCGCCTAAGCGTTATAACTCAGGATCTATGATCCTTGCCATGGAGAACGCCGGGCAGCTGATCGAGGATGAGGAACTTCGAGCGCAGATCAAAGGAAGTGGTATCGGCACCTCGGCAACACGAGCGGAGATACTGAAAAAGCTGTTTAATATCGGGTATTTATCTTTGAACAAAAAAACGCAGATCATCACGCCCGCACTGAAAGGTGAGTTGGTCTACGGAATCGTGTACTATGCGATGCCGGCGATGTTGTCGCCGAAGATGACAGCAGGATGGGAGATGGGACTGACACAGGTGGCTGACGGAGAGATGAAAGAGCAGGTCTATATGGACACTCTCAATGATTATATTCGTACCATGGTGGATCAGGCCAAACAGGGAAACAATACCGGAAAACTACAACGTTTTTACAGTAAAGTTTCGGTGTATTATAATAACAAAAAAGGGAAGTCGACCAAAACAAAGGGAGGTGCACAAAAATGATGGATAAAAAAATGCGAATCCGCGCATTGGAGACGACTCATCTGCTGGATTTGAGACACACGATTGCGAGCAACCTGTTTGCGGATAAACGGTATCCGTTTGAGGTGCTTCCGGAAATCCATGATTTTATTTTGGACATGGGGAACAATCATCTGCCTCCGAGTCGTTTTGAAAAACGGGGGAAGGATATCTGGGTTGCGAAGAACGCCAAAGTGGCTGATACGGCTGAATTGAATGGACCGCTTATCATTGATGAGGAGGCTGAGATCCGTCACTGCGCGTATATCCGCGGCAATGTTATCGTCGGAAAGAGAGCAGTTGTCGGAAACTCGACAGAACTTAAGAATTCCGTATTGTTCGATGGTGTTCAGGTACCGCATTATAACTATGTGGGAGACTCTGTTCTCGGATTTATGTCGCATATGGGTGCCGGCTCGATCACTTCCAACGTGAAGTCAGATCGTTCTCTGATTGAGGTTCACTACGGCAAGCAGAAGCTTCGTACGGAGATGCACAAATTCGGTGCTGTTCTCGGAGACTATGCTGAGATCGGCTGTGGCGCTGTTCTGAATCCCGGATCCATGATAGGACGTGATTCGATGATATATCCGCTGTCCAACGTAAGAGGATATGTTCCGAACCAGAGTATTATGAAGTCGCATGGTAAGGAAACGGTTATCAGTAAGCAGACAAGGTGAGTCATGGAACAGTGTTCCTAAAAACCACTGTATCGGATCGATTCCCATAAATAAAACAAACTCCCTTAAGCATCATGGCTTGAGGGAGTTTTTCGTTGTCATATCCTTATCATAACTTGATCCAGGTATAAGACTTAGGTCCGGTCTGCAGACGGAAGGTGACAGGCGTAAAGCCTTTTTCTACCAGGATGGCAACATCTGCCGTGATCGTATTGCCCGGTGAGATATTAACGGTACTGATGTTTTCATGCGTGCCAAAGCCGTATCCGTAGTTAACCGGAATCAATTGTTTGGCACCGTAAGCTCCGAAGATGTTCCTGTAATAGTTGAATACATTTGACATCCGGATGGTCTGTGTACCGGACTTATACTTCAGTCTGACGGAGAAAAATAGGTATTGCTGCGTCGACAACGGCTTCGGGTTGGAAGAGTTGTTGAGTGCCATGCGGGCGCTCTCTTCACCGTAAGCGAAGCGTTCAATCTGAATATTGAACGTGCCGACCTTTTTCTCCTCCATATAGAAAGTGAAGTCATAGCCCTTGGTTTTCTTTGAAGGAAGAGAAGCAGGATTATACTTGCCGCCTTTTTTCTTTGACTTCTTTTTTACGGTAACCTTGCAGGAAAGTGTCGTGAGACCGGCTTTAGCCTTGATCGTGGTCGTACCGGGATCCTTTGCTGAGATGATTCCTGACTGCGTGACGCTGGCTACATATTTCTTGGAAGAACTCCATGTCACAGCTCCCAAGAGCCCGGTCGGACGCAGCGTATAGATCGAACCGACACGAAGTTTCAGAGACTTAACGGGAAATGATGCCGCTTTGGAAGGCACTGCCGATGTACATATGCCCAAGGACAGTGCAAACACGAGAAGAACGGCTAAAAATTTATTTTTCAAAACTTCTTCCTCCTATCTTCACAATAAATCATTTTTATGTTATACTCTAATTGTGCCATAAAAATGGCAACAAAGTGACGATTGCGGTGGCAAATTTCCGGGCCGGGAAACCATGCGGACTGCGACTTTTGCCGCCTAAGACAGGAGAAGAGAGATGGCTATTGTAGACCAGGAGCACATAAGGAATTTTTGTATTATTGCGCATATCGACCATGGGAAGTCGACGCTGGCAGATCGGATTATCGAAAAAACGGGGCTTTTGACAAGTCGGGAGATGCAGGCGCAGGTGCTTGACAATATGGATTTGGAGCGAGAGCGCGGAATTACGATCAAGTCTCAGGCTGTGAGACTGGCATATACGGCGAAAAATGGGGAAGAGTACTTGTTTAACCTCATCGACACCCCGGGACATGTGGACTTCAATTATGAGGTTTCAAGGTCGTTAGCGGCCTGCGAGGGGGCGATCCTTATCGTAGACGCTGCGCAGGGGATCGAGGCACAGACGCTGGCCAACTGTTATATGGCGATCGATCACGATCTGGAGATCATGCCGGTGATCAATAAGATTGACCTGCCTTCGGCGGAGCCGGAGCGTGTGATCGCGGAGATCGAGGATGTGATCGGGATTGAGGCCGAGGATGCGCCACGTATCTCGGCAAAACTCGGCACACATATCGAGGATGTACTGGAGCAGATCGTTCAGAAGATTCCGTCACCGAAGGGAGACAAGAAAGCACCGCTCAAAGCGCTTATTTTTGACTCTCTGTATGATCCGTACAAAGGCGTGATCATCTTTTGCCGGCTCTTTGACGGCAAGGTAAGCAAAGGAACAAGGATTCAGATGATGGCGACCGGTCTTACCGAAGAGGTTGTTGAAGTCGGGACTTTCGGCGCGGGGCAGTTCATCCCATGTGAGGAGCTGGAGGCCGGCATGGTCGGATATATCACGGCGTCACTGAAAAATGTGGACGGCACACGTGTCGGTGATACGGTTACAGACGCGGAACGCCCCTGCGATGAGGCGTTGCCGGGATATAAAAAGGTCCTTCCGATGGTTTACTGCGGCCTCTATCCGGCGGATGGGGCGAAGTATCAGGACTTGAGAGACGCGCTTGAGAAGTTGCAGTTGAACGATGCGGCGCTGCAGTTTGAGGCGGAAACATCGATCGCGCTGGGGTTTGGCTTCCGGTGTGGTTTTCTTGGTCTGCTTCATCTGGAGGTTATCGAGGAGCGTCTGGAGCGTGAATACAATCTGGATCTTGTCACGACGGCACCGGGCGTTGTGTATCATGTATATAAGACCAACGGCGAGATGGTCGAGGTAACCAATCCTTCCAATCTTCCTGATCCGTCGGAGATTGAGCATATGGAGGAGCCGGTGGTTGATGCTGAGATTATGGTAACGACGGAATTTGTCGGTGCGATCATGAAACTCTGTCAGGAGAGACGCGGCGTCTACATCAGCATGGAATATATGGAGGAGACGCGAGCACTGTTGCGTTACACACTGCCGTTGAATGAGATCATCTATGATTTCTTCGATTCTTTGAAATCCCGGTCCAAGGGCTATGCTTCCTTTGATTATGAACTGAAGGGATATGAGCCTGCGAAACTGGTTCGCCTGAATATCCTGATCAACCGTGAGGAAGTGGATGCGCTTTCTTTTATCGTGCATGAGTCATCGGCTTATGAGCGAGGCAGAAAAATGTGCCAGAAGCTGAAAAATGAGATCCCGAGACATCTGTTTGAGATTCCGATCCAGGCGGCGATCGGAAACAAAGTGATTGCGCGTGAGACGGTCAAGGCAGTACGTAAGGACGTGCTCGCGAAGTGCTACGGCGGTGATATCTCACGTAAACGGAAGCTCCTTGAGAAGCAGAAGGAAGGAAAGAAGCGCATGCGCCAGATCGGAAATGTTGAGATTCCGCAGAAGGCTTTTATGAGTGTGCTTAAACTGGATGAGGAAGAATAGGGCGGTGAAATCCGGGCTTAGGTATGCGTTCATGTCGATCTGATTTCATCTTCTTCTCAGCGAAGTAGCGCAAGCGCTAAATACGCTTCGAAGGGCGATGAAATCTGATCTTAGGTGAAGAATGAACAGGGTGGATAATCATGAGTGAGTTGGGTTTATATTTTCACATACCGTTTTGCGTGAGAAAATGCGCGTACTGCGATTTTTGTTCGGTGGGGATCGGTGATGGTGATGAAACGATGACCGGACGGATGGTGGATTGTCTGATCATGGAGTTGGTGCGAAGGACTCCGGAAGCCCCAAATTCCGATGCTTCACGGGAAACTAAGGTGTGTAACAACACGATATCTACCATTTTTATCGGAGGGGGCACACCATCTGTTGTGCCGGCGATGCATGTTGAACGGTTGTTGCGTGTGATAAAGGGACGGATCGGCTCGGTGAAAGAGTTCACGATCGAATGCAATCCCGGGACGGTGGATGAAGAGAAACTGAGGCTGTATCGTGATTACGGAGTGAACCGGTTGAGTTTCGGCTGCCAGAGTGCAAATGATGATGAGCTTAAGAGTTTGGGAAGGATCCACACATGGGATGATTTTTGTGAGAGCTATAAACTGGCCAGGGAGATGGGGTTTGAGAATATCAATGTGGATCTGATGACGGCGATTCCGGGACAGACCGAGGAGAGCCTGAGCCGTACCTTGGATGAAGTATTACGTTTCGAACCGGAACATGTATCCGTGTACAGTTTGATCATTGAAGAGGGGACTCCGTTTTTTGAAAAATTCGCCGATTGCCCTCCGGTGGATGAGGAGACCGATCGCAATCTGTATACATTAGCGTGTGAAAGACTGAAAGA
>JAEEGM010000158.1 GCA_016280325.1 Eubacterium sp.
ATACCGATCAGTTCTGTACTCATGACGATATGGTAGGAGTTTTCCCGGGAGTGAAGGTCGCTGATATAGGATCCGATATTGTGGAGCATCACGGCCAGGCGCAGGAGAAGACGTTCTCTTTTTCCCAGCCCATGAAGCTTTTTGATGCGGTCGAAAATCTGCAAAGACAGCATCTCGACAGTTTCGATATGTTCGATATCGCTCTGATACTTGATGGCGACTTCTCTTGCCGTGGAGAGAATATCATCCGTGAAATCGTGTTCCGGTGCGAGGCGGAGACGTTTTTCCGCGTATTCTGCCGCCATCGAGTCGCACAGATCGATGGGGGAGAGGATGAACTTGTTGCAGTTGGTCATGATCGCGATCTTACGCAGGATCAGGACAGTAGGAAGGACGAGTTTGGCATTCTCCGGAGAGATGCCGGAGAGGAGTCCGGCCTTACTCAAGGTTTTGCTTTTGATCAGGCCGTCGAACTCATTTTTCTGATCCTTCATATAGTGATAGGCATCCGGAATCATACCGCCGATAGCGACGATATGACGTATCTTGGCGCCACTTAAATGCAGTTTAAAGAAACTTGTGATATCTTTTTCGATGTACTCGTCGATCAGCTCGTTGTAGTCATAGGCCTCGTCCTCCATCACCTGGAGAAGCTCCTGGATTCTGGAGGAGCCGAGGAGAAGATTCTCGGTGACTTTTAAGTAGCCTTCGTTGAAATAGGAGAGCTGCATTGAGCCGGCGCCGACGTCAACGATGAGGGCGCCGTCTTCGATGAGTTCGGAGAAGCGCGGCTCGTTCATCGCCAGGGCCTTGTAGTAGAGGAAGCGCGCCTCGCTGTTCGAGAGGATGCGCGCGTTATAACCGGTCTGGATACGGATCTGATCAAGAAGAACCAGCATGTTCTCGGCTTCGCGGATTCCGCTGGTTCCGTACACGTCGGAGGAGTCGACACCGAATTCTGACATGATGCGCGTGAAGTCACTCAGGGTCTCACAGATTTCGGTCATGCTTCGATAGGAAATAAAGCCTGTGGAGTAGGTCTCCACACCGATGGCGAAGCGCCGGCGGACATGCGTCAGTTCCGTAATACCGTTTTTTTTGGTGATTTCGTAGATCTTTAGCGTAAGCTCGGAAGAGCCAAGATTGATTGCGCCGTAGATGTGACCTGCCATGGATGAGTCCTCCTATGAAAGATATTGTTACCATTATAGAATAGCGGCAAAAGATATTGCTACCCTTTTAGCGGTAGAAGATATTACTACTATTATAGCGGGTTGGAGGAGGTTAGTCAATATGGAATACGAGGGATTTGGGTGGGGTTTTGAGTTTGGATTTTGGTGTGCCGGTGGGGGGAGTGGTGTAGGCGTAGGCGTATGGCTCTGGTATGTGTTGTAGGCGTAGGCGTATGGCGCTGGTATGTGTTGTAGGCACATGTTGTTGCCGTAGGTTGTTGCTGCAAGTTGTTGCTGTAGGCGGGTGCTGCACGTTGTTGCTGTAGGTTGTTGCTGTAGGTTGTTGCTGTAGGTTGTTGCTGCACGTTGTTGCCGTAGGTTGTTGCTGTAGGCGGGTGCGGGGGGGTCGGATGAAAGTGAATTCAGACGGTGCCGCAATAGGATTTCCGACCTAACTTGCTTTTTTGCGCTTTAGGTCGGAAATTTGGACGAGGGGACGAATTGAAAAAAGTTGTGCCGCAAGACGAGTTCCGACCTAATTTCTGTTTTTGAGGTTTAGGTCGGAAATTTGGACGAAGGGACGAATTGAAAAAAGTTGTGCCGCAATAGGATTTCCGACCTAACTTGCTTTTTTGCACTTTAGGTCGGAAAAAATCCAGGATAGAAACTAAGAGAGTTCGAATCCGGAAGAAGAAATCCACAAAATGTCACACATGATAGAAAATAATTCCGACGTAAATGGTGTTTTTGGGGTTTAGGTCGGAAACTGCTTTGCGGCACACAAAACCAGATGATGACTGATTTTGGGGATTTCCGACGTAAATGGCTTTTTTAGGGTTTAGGTCGGAAACTGCTTTGCGGCACACAAAACCAGATGATGACTGATTTTGGGGATTTCCGACGTAAATGGCTTTTTTAGGGTTTAGGTCGGAAATACTTTTGCGGCACGGGGAAAAAGAGTACTAAGTCTGGGGGGGTGGTTGACAACGCAGTTCTCTTTTGCTATGATGTCGTATACTGTATTGATGCATGTATTGGAGTACATGATGATGCATATTGAGATGCCGTGAATTCGCCGATGGGCGAAGGTGGGCGACATTTTGCAAGAACAGGGAATGACAGGGGCGAGTAATAGGATAATGAGATAGCGGATAGGAGTTGCAAGCCAGAATGAAAACAAGTGATTTTAGTTATGAACTGCCGGAGGAATTGATCGCGCAGGATCCGCTTGAGGATCGTAGCGCTTCGAGACTGATGGTGCTTGATCGGGAGGAAAAGACGATCGAGCATCGCTTTTTTCGTGATATCTGCGATTATCTGAGGCCGGGTGACTGCCTTGTGAGAAACAACACGCGCGTGATCCCGGCTCGTCTGCTTGGAGTAAAGCGGGACACCGGGGCGCATGTGGAGGTGTTCCTGCTGAAACGCCATGAGGGAGATGTATGGGAGACGCTGGTGCGCCCCGGAAAGAAACTCCGCGTAGGTGCAGTGGTAGCGTTTGGGGGTGAGTATACAGCAGACGCGGCCGGGCAGGGAACTGCCGGAGAGCAGAAGACAACAGGAGAGCAGAAGACAGTCGGAGGGCAGCAAACAACAGACGTAGCCGTGACAGAGCGGGAAGCGATGAATGCGGCGCCTCTGGTGGGCGAGATCATCGAAGTTCTTCCGGACGGTAACCGCCTGGTGAAGTTCAGTTATGAGGGAATCTTTGAGGAAGTGCTGGATGAGCTTGGACAGACGCCTTTGCCGCCGTATATTCATCATGAATTGAAGGATCGGAATCGTTATCAGACGGTCTACGCAAAGTACGACGGATCGGCGGCTGCACCGACGGCGGGCTTGCACTTTACGGAGGAAATCTTTGAAAAGGTACGCGAGATGGGAGTGGAGGTCGCGGAGGTGACGCTTCATGTAGGCCTGGGGACCTTCCGCCCCGTGAAAGTTGACGATGTGACGAAGCATCAGATGCACTCGGAGTGGTATCGGATTCTGCCGGAAGAGGCAGAGAAGATCAATCGCTGTAAGGCAGCGGGAGGACGGATCATCTGTGTAGGGACGACGAGTTGTCGTACGATCGAATCCGCTACCGATGAAGAGGGCGTCCTTCATCCGGGAGAAGGGGACACGGATATTTTCATCTACCCCGGCTACCGTTTCAAGATCCTCGATGCGCTGATCACGAACTTTCACCTGCCGGAATCAACCCTGCTTATGCTGGTTTCAGCTCTTGCCGGGCGTGATTATATTCTGGAAGCCTATGAAGAAGCCGTGCGCGAGAGGTACCGGTTTTTCTCGTTCGGAGACGCTATGATAATAATATAAAAATAGGGGCATCCTCGGATGCTCCTATCTTGCAGATTGCCTATCTGAATCTGTGCTTTGAGAATCGTTCTATGTTTATTATCTGTACTTACTGCCTGTCCACTATTGTATAGCCATTCTCGGCAAGAAGTGACTTGGCTTTGGCGGCGTCTTCTTCGCCGGTCAACTCGATCACCAGCACACCATCAGCAAATTCACGGTTGTGAACCACCCCGATGTTTCGGATGCTTAAGTCCCCGTCCGACAGAATCGTCGCGATCCGCGCGATCGCCCCGGCACGGTCATCGACGTTGACGAAGATCTCGTATTTGCGGCTGACAAGGCCGTTTTTCTTTTTCGGAAGAGAATCTCTGTACTCCCCGGCGGTTTCGAACGCAGAAAAGATGGCTTCGCCGTCCCGCTCGTGGACGTTCTCGCGATAGCCGTGGATCAGTCGTTCCAATTCATCCAGAAGATCTTCGATCGCGGAGGCGTTCGTCAGACAGATCTCTTCCCACATCTGAGGAGAAGAGGAGGCGATTCGCGTGATGTCGCGAAAGCCGCCTGCGGCAAAAGCTTTCATCGTCTGATCTTCGTCATCGTGACGACGAACAAGGTTGACCAGAGCAACGGCCAAAAGGTGCGGCACGTGGCTGATTGCCGCCGTGATCTGATCGTGACGATCGGGATCGAGCACAACACAGTTCGCGCCTGTCATCTCAACAAGTTCTTTAAGGGTGTCTACGTCTTCCGGTCGGTTGTCCTGCGACGGCGTCAGAAGATAAAACGCGTTCTCAAGAAGAATATCCGTCGCGTTGGCATATCCGGTTTTCTCGGAACCTGCCATCGGATGCCCGCCGATAAACCGGCGTGACAAGCCGAGGTCAGCAGCGGCGCGACAAATCTCACCCTTGACACTGCCAACATCTGTCAGGATGCACGAATCGGACGCCACTTTCGCCACCTCAGGCAGAAGATCAATAATCTTTCTTACCGGCGCGCATAGAAAAATGACATCACAGGGCGCGAAATGCTCATCGATCTCATATACAAGTTCATCGATGATCCCATCCTTGACGCCGACCTCCAAATCCGGATTTTTACGTCGACTGTAAACAAGGACGCGGATACCCGCGTCCTGTTTTTTTAATGCTTTTGCAATCGATCCACCGATCAAACCAAACCCGATGAATCCTATATTTAATCCACAACCATTTCCGTTAACCATATTAAATGCGTCACCTTACATCTAAACTTAACACAAAACATTAATGCTTGATTTAATCACAACTCCGAATAACCAAAACTGTTCACCATCGCATCGATCTTTTGCCCCTTCTGGCAGAACGGACAATTCTCCTGCGAGAAGGTCTGATAATCATCGATATCGCTGGCGTCGAAGATGTGATGCACCTCGTGTCCGAAAATCTCACCGGACGCGGAGAAGATCGATGAAACACCCTGAACGATACCGCCGTAATACTGGATACACTCGATAGCGCGAGCGATCGTACGACCGGTGGTCGCGGACGCAAGCAGCAAGAGGATATTTTTATTGCGGATCATCGGCTGGATGTTGTCGCGGAAGATCATCTGTCCGCCGTTGCCAAACTCCGGTGTAACGACATAGAGACTGTCGTGCGTATTCAATGACATGACGCCATGCTTCTTCAGCTCGTCGGCCAGATAAGCACCGATCACCTCGCAACCGTCAGTCACGACGATGGTGTCGATCGGCTTGTTGTACTGGTAGTCGTTGGCCATAGCCTTCGCTACCTCCTCGGCTTCGCTCTGGCGATACTTCAGCATCGTCATATCGATGTAGCAATTGATATGTGAATGAACTGTAGCGAAATGCCCCTTCAAAACGCGTAGTGTCAGCTTCGGGTTCACCTTGGAAGGGATTTTTACTTCGTTGTCAACTAATAACATAGTGTCCTCCTTCTCCGGAATCTGTGCCGTTCCGGTGGCAAGTTGTGGGTGGCGCCTGACGGCATGCGTTGCCGAACAGAACGACATTACCTGACGGCATGCGTTGCCGGACAGAACGACATTACCTGACGGCATGCGTTGCCGAACAGAACGACGCTACCTGATAGCATGCACGACCCACACATCTATCTTATCATATTTTCTCACAAATGAAAAGCAAAAATTTCTCGTAGAGAATGGTTGAAAAATATTCTCTGTCGTGGTATGATGATAACATCGTTTTCTAAAAAACACATTATATTAGGGAAACAACAAGAGAGAGGAGGGGAGCGTCATGGAACTGTTTTTTCGAAAATCCGGTGAGAAGACCGTGAAAAATGCACCGGAGCCCCATACGCTTACCGCCAAAGAAGCGACGCTCTCTACGCTGGTTCCCAGGGGATTTGATACGGGCGAGCTCTCCACTGAGTTGATCCCGCCTAACTTTACGGATCCCGATGTTCTGTTTGAGATTCTGGAAAACACGGTCACCACTTATCATCCATCCGGCGATCTGGAGATGATCCGCAAGGCTTACAAACTGGCGAAGGCGGCACATGCCGATCAGAAACGACGCTCCGGCGAGCCGTATCTGACGCATCCTGTCTGCGTGGCGATCATCCTGGCACAGCTCCAGATGGACAAGGAGACCATCGTCGGCGGACTGCTCCACGACGTCGTCGAGGATACGCCATATACGACGGAGGATATCACGCGAGAGTTCTCCGAAGAGGTAGCGGTGCTCGTTGACGGTGTCACGAAGCTGACCCAGTTGAACTATTCGGCGGACAAGGTCGAAGTGCAGGCTGAGAACTTGCGCAAGATGTTCCTTGCCATGGCGAGTGATATCCGAGTCATCATCATCAAGCTGGCCGACCGTCTTCACAACATGCGAACGATGCAGTTCATGCCGCCGGAGAAGCAGAAAGAAAAATCCCGTGAGACGATGGATATCTACGCCCCGCTCGCGGACAGGCTCGGTATATCCAAGGTCAAGGTCGAACTCGATGACCTGGCTCTCGAATATCTGGAACCCGAGGAGTATCGGGAACTCAAAGAAGAATTCGACGAACTGAAAAAAACCAAGAGCAACTTTATCAAGGATATCATGGAGGAGGTCGGCGCTCACCTCGAGGAGAACGGCATCAACGCCACCATCGACGGACGTGTGAAGCATTTGTTCAGTATTTACAGAAAAATGGTCACACAGGAGAAAACGCTTGACCAGATCTATGATCTTTTTGCTATCCGTATCATCGTCGATACGGATCAGGAATGCTATACGGCGCTCGGTATCATCCACGAGATGTATAAGCCGATACCGGGGCGCTTCAAGGATTATATCGCGATGCCCAAGCCGAACAATTATCAGTCGTTGCATACGACGTTGATCGGCCCGGACGGGCAGCCTTTTGAGATTCAGATCCGTACCTACGAGATGCATCGTACGGCTGAGTACGGAATCGCCGCGCACTGGAAGTACAAGGAGAGCGGCGGCTCCTCCGATCGCTCGATGGACGATACCGAGCGCGAGAAGATGGCGTGGCTGCGTCGTATTTTGGAATGGCAGCACGACATGGACGACAACAGGGAATTTTTAAGTATTATCAAGAGCGATCTGGACCTTTTTTCCGATCGAATCTATTGCTTTACACCGGACGGAGACGTCAAGACTTTGCCGACCGGATCGACGCCGATCGACTTTGCCTATTCCGTGCACACGGCTGTCGGAAACCGGATGGTCGGCGCGCGTGTCAACGGAAACATCGTCACCAACGACTATGTGATCCAGAACGGTGACCGTATCGAGATCATCACGTCCCAGAACTCCAAGGGACCGAGCCGTGACTGGCTGAAGATCGTCAAGAGTACGCAGGCGCGCAACAAGATCAATCAGTGGTTCCGCCAGCAGTTCAAGGAAGAGAATATCGAGCGCGGTAAGGAACTGATCAACGCTTACTGTAAAAAGCACAGCCTGGTGCTTTCGGATCTGATGAAGCCGGAGCTGGTGGAGTCGGTGTTGCAAAAATACGGATTCCACGATTGGGATGCGATCTGTGCGGCGGTAGGTCATGGCGGTCTGAAGGAAGGTCAGGTAGTCGAGAAGCTTCACGAGAGAAGCAAGTACCTCCAGAACCGTATCGTCTCGGATCAGCAGGTAATCGAGGTTGTCGAAAAAGCCAGAGAAGCGCGTGAGAACGCCGGGCTCGACAGGACGAGAGAGGCGCTGGAATCGAAGAGTGGTATCATCGTTGAGGGCCTGAACGACCTGGCGGTGCGTTTTTCCAGGTGCTGTTCGCCGGTGCCGGGTGATGAGATCGTCGGCTTTGTTACGAGAGGACGCGGTATCTCGATCCACCGTACGGACTGCGTAAATATGATCCACCTTCCGGAGAACGAGAGGAACCGACTGATCGAGGCTGAATGGTCGAAGAACGCCAGAGAAGGTGAGGGTACGTATCCGGTGGAGATCATCCTGTACTGCTTCAACCGGAGCGGGATATTGATGGATATCTCGCGTGTATTTACGGAGAGTAAGATCGACGTTCGTTCGATGAACGTGCGCACGAATAAACAGGGTAAAGCGACGATCACGATCGGGTTTGAGATCCACAGGGTGGCACAGCTCGATGAACTGCTGAAAAAGCTCAACCAGATCGAGAGCGTCGAGGATATCGAGAGGAGTACGAATGGCTGATAACGAAGGAAAGTTAGAGATAAAAGTGATGGTGGTGGGACCGGTAGGAACCAACTGCTATGTGGTACACCGCGAGGGAAACGATCAGGCGGTCGTGGTGGATCCCGGTGCGAGCGGCGATGCCATCGCGGACTGGATGAAGTCGCAGGGACTCTCACTCGCGGCGATCCTTTTGACGCACGGACACTTTGATCACTATGAAGGTGTACCGGATCTGACAGCGAGAATGGGGGGCAAGGTTTACATCCTTGAGCAGGAGATGGATTTGATCACCGATCCCATGAAAAATGGCTCGCAGGGAATGATGGGGCACGGCACGGCGATCGAGCCGGAGTGCACGGTGAGTGACGGTGAGGTGCTGTCGATCGCGGGAATGGATTTCAAGGTGATCCATACACCCGGTCATACGAAGGGCGGGTGCTGCTACTACCTGGAGGACGATGGCGCTGTTTTTGTCGGAGATACCATTTTTATGGAGTCGATCGGGCGGACGGATCTGCCGACCGGGAATCTGAAGGAGATTTTTGCGTCGGTGAGGGAGAAGATTCTGACGCTGCCGGATGAGACAAGGATTCTGCCGGGGCATGGGCCGGTGACCGATGTGGCGTATGAAAGTGCTAATAACCCGTATGCATAAGCCTTGAGGAAGCAGGTGCTTGGGATGCTTGCATCCCAGAGGACCTGCTTCCGAGGGGCAACGAAGTGAGGGCGAAGTGCGAAGCACGAGAGTCCGAACTTCGCAGGATGGCGAGAGCGAAGCGGAGCCATCCGTATGCGTATGAAGAATACATGGAGGAATTATTAACAATGATAACAATAGAGATCAAAGCGGATGATCTTCATAAGAACGGAGAGTTCGCCTACGATCTGAAGACACTGGCCAATAGTTTTTATCCGGATAAGCCGTGCGAGGTTGTGACAAGAGAGGACTGGAAGGGGCGCGAGGATTATCCACTCCGGATCACCTGGAAGGGCAAGGAGGTTCTCACGACGACACTCGAGGCGTATGACAAGGAGATTGTCAAGCGCGAGGCGTATCGATTTTTCTCGAGAAGAAGTAACTCGGCACTTCCGTGGGGGATTCTCACGGGAATCCGGCCGGCGAAGATTGCGTACCGGCTGTTGTCCGAGACGAATTCGAGACAGGAGTCCTTCGAGGTTCTGATGGATGACTATCTGGTCTATCCGGAAAAAGCCGAGCTCGTGCTTGATGTGGCGGCGAACGAACACCACGCGATGAGCGGCCTGGACCTGATGGCCGGCTACAGCGTGTATATCGGGATTCCGTTCTGCCCGTCAATCTGTGAATACTGTACGTTTTCATCCTATCCGGTGGAAAAATACAAAGACAGAGTGAAGGATTATCTGCACGCGCTCGAGAGGGAACTTTCGTTTATCGAGACGTTTCGCAATTCACAGCGGATGAGGCGTGTTTTGCACAGTATCTATGTAGGCGGAGGGACGCCGACATCGCTGAGTGAGCAGGATCTCAGCCGTCTGATGACATTGATCCGGGAGTCGCTTCCTATGGATGAGGTGCTGGAGTTTACGGTGGAAGCCGGACGGCCAGACAGTATCACGAGAGAGAAGCTTGAGATTCTGAAGCGCGCCGGTGTGACGAGACTCTCCATCAATCCGCAGTCGATGTTGCAGGAGACATTGAAACGTCTGGGACGTACACATACGGTTGAGCAGGTGCGCGAGGCGTTTCGCCAGGCGAGAGATGTCGGATTTGATAACATCAACGCGGACATCATCGTGGGCCTGCCGGAAGAGGACGAAGTTGATTTTTACAATACACTCAATCAGGTGTATGACTTGGCGCCCGAGAATATCACGGTGCACACGCTGGTGATCAAGCGTGCGTCGAGGCTTCGCAGGGAGCAGATCGAGACGGGAGGATTTATCCGGCCGGAGGATACGCTGATCCCGGTGCTGCAGAAGGGTAGTTACGATTATCTGAAGGAGCATGGGTACGAGCCGTATTACATGTACAGGCAGAAAAATACCCTCGGCTCTTCAAGAAATACCAACCAGGAAAACGTGGCATATGCCAGACTTGGTAAAGAGTGCATCTACAACATTTTTATGATGGAAGAGTTGGAGGATGTGATCGCCTTCGGGGCGGGAGGAACGTCCAAGCATATTGTGCATGAGAATCCGGGTGCGGCGCATGACGCGGAGGACGAGCTGGTCTTCGGAAGGCATCGCTTGTCGGAGCCGACAAGGCTTACGAGGACCGAGAATGTCAAGAGTGTCGAGGATTATATTGCGAGGGTGGATGAGATGATCGCCAGGAAGCAGAAGATCCTCGATGAGGAACTTGAACGGCAGGAAAGACTGCAGAAGAAGTGAGTTAGTAGACGGACAGCCTGCCACGACACCTCGCCTCGCTCTGAGATGCCAGGGCATCAACGCCGCTCGGCTTCGGTTCGTGCAGGCTGTCCTGCGGGAACAACGCTCGATGGGCTGTCTGCACAGACCGCAGCCGAACGTCGTTAACGCCGAAGGCGTTTCAGAGTGAGGCAAGGTGCTGTGGCAGGCAGCCCTCAGAGAGTAATATTAAGATGGAGGATCAATATCATGGCACTTAAGAAGAAGCCTACGACCGGGATGAGGGATATCCTGCCCCGGGAGATGGCGATACGAGAGTATGTGCTTGCGTTGATAAGAGAGACGTATAGCAGTTATGGATTCAATCAGATTGAGACGCCCTGTGTGGAGCCGATCGGTAATCTTACCGGCGGACACGGCGGTGAGAATGAGAAACTGATCTTTAAGATTCTGAAGCGTGGTGAGAAGCTTCGTCTCGAAGAGGCGAAAGAGGAAGCAGACCTTGTTGACGGCGGACTCCGGTTCGACCTGACGGTACCGCTGGTGCGTTACTACGCGAACAATTCCGCGGAACTTCCGTCACCGTTCAAGGCGATGCAGCTCGGCAATGTATGGCGTGCCGATCGCCCGCAGAGAGGTCGGTTTCGTCAGTTCATGCAGTGCGACATCGACATACTCGGGGAGGCGGCGAACCTCGCGGAGATCGAACTGATTCTGGCGATGACGACGCTTCTCGGTAAGTTGGATTTTAAGAATTTCACGATACGGATCAACGATCGTCGGATCCTGAAGGGGATCGCAAAGTATTGCGGCTTCCCGGAGGACGCCTACGACGATGTATTCATCGTGCTTGACAAGATGGACAAGATCGGAGCAGATGGTGTTCGTGAGGAACTCCTGGCAGCGGGTTATGCTGCGGATGCCGTGGAGAAGTGCATGGGAATCTTTGGTGAAGATGATGCGTCTGCCATCGACGGGGAGACATCCAACAGTGGGGATGACAGTTCAACCAATAGTGGGACAGGGGCTTTCGCGGGCAGCGGGGCGGTCGGCCTGGATCGTCTGAAAGCACTTGCGGAAACGCTCGGCGACAGTCTGGAAGAAGGTGTGGCGGATAATCTCATCGAGATCATCGAGGTGGCAGCAGAATCAAGAAACGCCGAATTCCGAATCCTTTTTGATCCGACACTGGTACGTGGAATGAGTTATTACACCGGACCGATCTTTGAGATCGCGATGGATGAATACGGCGGAAGCGTCGGTGGCGGTGGCCGCTATGATACGATGGTCGGTCGCTTCCTCGGCACGGACACCCCGGCAGTCGGCTTCTCGATCGGTTTCGAGCGCATCTCGATGCTCCTCATGGAGCGCGGCTACGAGATCCCGTCCACCGGTGATAAGGTTGCTTTTCTGATTGAGAAAAAATGCACCGCCGACCAGGTAAGAGAGACTATTACTAAAGCCAACGAACTGCGTGCGTCCGGTGCGTCCGTCAGCGTCATGCGCATGAAAAAGAATAAAAAATTTCAGAAGGATCAATTGATCGAGCAAGGCTTCACGGATATCCAAGAAGTGTTCGCCAACTGATATACCTGCTTACAATTTGCCGAATTAGTGGCCATAAGCATGGCCACGGAATAATAAATACAAGGAATAAGGAGTGAAACAATGGCTGAATCAATGAAAGGCTTGCACCGCACCTGTCGCTGCGCCGAACTTACGGAGAACAACATCGGCGACACCGTGACGGTCATGGGCTGGGTTCAAAAAAATCGAAACAAAGGAGGCCTCTGCTTCGTCGACCTGCGCGATCGCACCGGACTGTTGCAGATCCTCTTTGAGGAAGACAAAATCGGTACCGAAAACTTCGAGCGTGCCGGACATCTGCGTGCCGAATTCGTCATCGCCGTCACCGGTGAGGTGGCCAAGCGAGGCGGCGCTGTTAATGAAGATCTGAAGACGGGATCGATCGAGGTGATCGCAAGAGACCTGCGTATCCTCTCGGAATCCGAGACCCCGCCGTTTCCGATAGAAGAAAACTCCAAAACCAAGGACGAAGTGAGATTAAAGCATCGTTACCTTGACCTTAGAAGACCGGATCTTCAGAGAAATCTGATGCTCCGTTCGAAAGTCTGTATGGAAGTGAGGGCATTTTTAGCGGAAGAAGGTTTTCTCGAGATCGAGACACCGATGCTCACCAAGTCAACACCCGAGGGAGCGAGAGACTACCTCGTACCGAGCCGCGTGCATCCGGGAAGCTTCTATGCGCTGCCCCAGAGCCCGCAGCTGTTCAAGCAGCTTTTGATGTGTTCGGGGTATGACCGTTACTTCCAGATCGCGAGATGCTTCCGTGATGAGGACCTGCGTGCTGACCGTCAGCCGGAATTCACGCAGATCGATATGGAGTTATCCTTTGTCGATATCGACGACGTGATCGATGTCAACGAGAGACTTCTGAAAAAGGTGTTTTCGATCGTCGGTGTGGATGTCGAGTTGCCACTGCAGCGGATGCCATGGATCGAGGCGATGAACCGTTACGGTTCGGATAAGCCGGATACGCGTTTTGGCATGGAACTTGTCGATGTCACCGATGTTGTAAAGGGTTGCGGATTCGGTGTGTTCACCGGCGCGATCGAGGCGGGCGGATCCGTACGCGGACTGAACGCCAAAGGACAGGGAGACATGCCGCGTAAAAAGATCGACAAGCTGGTCGACTTCGCCAAGGATTTTGGCGCGAAGGGACTGGCCTACCTGTGTGTCAATGAGGACGGCACCTACAAGTCAAGCTTTGCAAAATTCATGAGCGAGGACGAGTTGAAAAATCTCGTCGACGCGATGGGCGGTGAGCCGGGAGATCTTCTCGTTTTTGCCGCGGATAAAAATAAAGTCGTTTGGGATGTGCTCGGAAACCTGCGTCTGGAACTGGCCCGTCAGATGGAGATCATCGACGAGAGCAAGTTCAACTTCCTGTGGGTTACGGAGTTCCCGCTCCTTGAGTACAACGAAGATCTCGGACGCTATCAGGCGATGCACCATCCGTTTACGATGCCGATGGAAGAGGATCTGCCGTTCCTTGAATCGGATCCGGGACGTGTGCGCGCCGAGGCATACGATATCGTGCTTAACGGAACCGAGCTCGGTGGCGGATCGATCCGTATTCACCGTGATGATATCCAGGAGAGGATGTTTGATGCGCTGGGCTTTACCAAGGAGAGAGCCTATGAGCAGTTCGGTTTCCTGTTGAATGCGTTTAAGTACGGGGTGCCACCGCACGCAGGACTTGCCTACGGTCTGGATCGTATTATCATGCTGATGGTCGGAGCGGACTCGATCCGTGATGTCATCGCCTTCCCGAAGGTAAAGGATGCGTCGTGCCTGATGACAGAGGCGCCGGGAACCGTAGATACGGAGCAGCTGGATGAGCTTGGACTGGCGATCACGGTATCCGAGGAGTCCGTGAAAGAAGAGAACGCTGAGTAAGCTAATCGGACATACAGTAACTGAAAATGAGTGCAAACCGTGTGTGAACATTTTTCTAAAAGAATGGAGGTAGGATTATGGCAGTAACTAAGGAGCAGTTTGGAACCACGCGTGACGGTGTGGGAGTAACCAAGTTTACGATCACAAACAAGAACGGAATGAGCATCGCGCTGCTTGATTACGGTGCGATCGTGCAGGCGATCAACGTGCCGGACAAGAAGGGCAAGGTGCGTGATATCGCGCTGGGCTTTGACGATGTGCCGGGCTACGAGGTGAACGGATGCTTTTTCGGGGCGTTCGTCGGACGTCATGCCAACCGCATCGGTGGGGCGCGCTTCGACCTGAACGGAACGGAGTATACGCTTCAGAAAAATGACGGCGACAACAATCTTCACGGCGGTGATCCGGGCTATCACAAGGAGATGTATCGCGGTGATACGGCCGGTGAGAACAGCGTGTACTTTGAGCGTGTGAGCCCGAACATGGAGCAGGGCTATCCCGGTGCTCTCGAGGTGAAGGTGACCTATACACTGACGGATGATAATGAGTTCGTGATCGAGTATTTTGCCCGCAGTGACGCGGATACGATTTATAATCCGACCAACCATACCTACTTCAACTTCCTTGGGCACGATGCCGGTGATATTACCCGGCATACCGTGAAGATCAACGCGGACGCAATCACGGAGTGCGGCCCGGGCCTGATCCCGAACGGGAACTTTATCAAGGTGGAGGGGACGCCGTTTGATTTCCGTGAGGCGAAGGATATTTATCTTGATATCGAGGCTGACAATGAGCAGCTGAAAAATGCGGGCGGTTTTGATCACAACTTCTGCCTGATGAAGGAGCCGCGTGAGTACGGTTATGCCGGAACGGTTTCGGAGAAGACGAGTGGTATCAGTATGGATATTTATACGGACCTTCCGGGTATGCAGTTCTACAGCGGGAACTTTATTGATCATGAGGAAGGTAAGGGCGGCGCCGTGTATGGGAAGCGGGCCGGAATGTGTTTTGAGACGCAGTTTTTCCCGAACTCGGTCAATGTGCCGGCGTTCACGTCGTGTTATCTGCCGAAGGGCGAGGCGTTTAATTCTAAGACGACGTATAAGTTTAGTTGGGAGAATAATTAATGCTTGTAATCAAGGACGGTCATGTCATTGACTCCGCTTCGCGAGTCGACGAGGTTCTCGACGTGAGGATTTGCGATGGGCGCATCCAAGAAGTCGGGAAGGCACTCGCGATTAGCGAGGGCGAGGTGATCGATGCGAGTGGCTGCATCGTGGCGCCGGGGTTGATGGATGCGCATGTGCATTTCAGAGATCCGGGGTTTACTCATAAAGAGGATATCGGGACCGGGGCGGAGGCTGCTAAAAAGGGTGGCTTTACGACGGTTGTCCTGATGGCCAACACGAGACCTGTCGTGGATGATCCCGAGACACTTGCCTATGTGCTTGATAAAGGCAATAAGACCGGGATGCGTATCCATAGTTGCGCGACAGTGACGAAGGGAATGGCCGGTAAAGAGCTGGTGGATATGGCCCTTCTGAAGGAGAAGGGGGCAGCGGGATTTACCGATGACGGTCTTCCGATCATGGATGAGGCCGTGCTCCGGGCGGCGTTTGAAGAAGCGAAAAAACTGGATATGCCGATTTCGCTTCACGAGGAGGATCCGGCTTATATTAAGCAGCCGGGTGTCAATAGGGGAGCCGTCGCTGAGAAGATCGGATACGGCGGCGCGAGTCATGAGGCCGAGGACGTCATGGTAAAGCGTGACTGCCAGATCGCGCTCGAGACCGGCGCGAGAGTCTGCATCCAGCATATCAGCTCGGCGGTTTCGGTTGAGATTGTCAGGGAGTATAAAAATAAGGGCGCGGATATCCACGCGGAAGCAACGCCACATCATTTTTCCCTGACAGAGGACGCGGTTCTCGAATACGGCACGATGGCGAGGATGAACCCGCCGGTGCGTACCGAGGCGGACCGACAGGCGATCATCGAAGGCCTGAAGGATGGAACGATCGATATGATCGTAACGGACCACGCGCCACACACGAGAGAGGAGAAACATGTGCCGATGGAGAAGGCACCCAGCGGGATCATCGGCTTGGAGACGTCGCTGAGTCTCGGCATCAAAAATCTCGTGAAACCCGGGCATCTGACCATGATGCAACTGATGGAAAAGATGAGTCGGAATCCGGCGGATTTTTATCACCTGAAACCGTGGTCGGTTACGAAGGACAGCGTGGCAGATCTGGTTATTTTTAATCCGGATGAAACATGGAAGGTAGAGAGCTTCCGATCAAAGTCGGATAACTCACCGTTTCTCGGATGGGAACTGCCGGGAGTTGTAAAGTACACGATTTGCGGAGGGCAGGTCGTTTACTCTTGAATATCTGCCCTATTTGTGGTAGAATACTGATTGTGAAAGTATTTGGTGAGAAACCACGATTTATCGTAGTTTTCACTATGATAGCTTAAATACAAATGATAAGGAGGTATCAACCGTGGGACTGTCAACCTTTCGAGGAGGTGCACACCCGTTTGAGGGAAAAGCGCTTTCCGAAAACAAGCCGATATTGATAGCTGAAGCCGGGGATGAACTTGTCTTCCCGATGAGTCAGCACATCGGCGCACCGGCAACACCGGTCGTTTCAGTCGGCGACGAGGTGAAGATGGGGCAGCGGATCGGCGAGGCGAGTGGATTTATTTCCGCGAACATCGTGAGCTCCGTATCCGGCAAGGTTACCAAGATCGAACCGAGAACTCTCTCATCCGGCGCGAAAGCGACATGTGTTGTGATTGAGAATGACAAGAATTACACGCCGATTGACGGACTCGGACAGGAGAGGGATTACAAGTCTCTTACCAAGGAGGAGATTCGTCAGATCATCAAGGATGCCGGCATCGTCGGCATGGGTGGTGCGGGCTTCCCGACCAATGTTAAGGTAACGCCGAAAAATGAGGACCAGATCGATCATGTCATCATTAACGGTGCTGAGTGCGAGCCGTACCTGACTTCGGACTATCGTCTGATGCTGGAGCGCCCGGAGGAACTCATCGAGGGACTTCGTGTCGTGCTTTCCATCTTTAAAAATGCCAAGGGCGTGATTGCCATCGAGGACAACAAGCCGGAGGCTATCGAAAAGCTCACCTATCTGACGGAGAGTGATCCGAATATCACCGTAAAGAGATTAAAAACCAAATACCCGCAGGGAGCGGAGCGTCAGATCATCTATGTGACGACCGGGCGCAGACTCCACGCGAAGCTTCTGCCGGCGGATGTCGGATGTATCGTGGATAACGTGCAGACCATGCTCGCGATCTATGATGCCGTATGCAAACAGACACCGTCGATGACGCGCGTTATGACACTGACCGGAGAGGCGATGGCGGAGCCGCAGAATTATCTGGTACGGTTCGGTATGAGCCATGCCGAGGTTCTTGCGCAGGCGGGCGGCCTGAAGCCGGAAGGTGCTGCGAAGCTGATCTCCGGTGGACCGATGATGGGTATGGCGATGTACACGCTGGATACCCCGATCACCAAGACCAGTTCCTCGATCCTTGCTTTCTCAGAGGATGAGGTGCTGATGAACGAGCCGACCAACTGTATCCGTTGCGGTCGTTGTGCGACGGTATGTCCGTGCCACCTGGTTCCGCAGATGATGGCACAGGCCGGCGAGCGTGGCGATCTCGAAGCGTTCGAGGCTCTGAATGGTATGGAGTGCTACGAGTGCGGTACCTGTACGTTTGTATGTCCGGCGAAGAGAAGACTGACACAGACATTCAAACAGTGTCGTCAGGCCGTGATGGCAAAGAACAGAAAAGCACAAGCTGAAGCAGCAGCAGCCAAGAAAAAAGCGGAAGAAGAGAAAGCCAAGGCTGAGGCTTCCGATAATAATGGAAAGGAGGACGCAGAATAATGGAAGAAACAAAAGAAAAGAAACTGTTGAGCGTATCCTCCTCTCCGCATGTGAGAGACCGATCCTCAACCAAGTCGATCATGCGAGACGTGGTGATCGCTCTGTTGCCGGCGACGGCGGTAGGTATTTATAACTTCCGTCTGAGCGCGGTACTCGTGATCCTCACTACCTGCGTGACCTGTATCCTGGCAGAGTGGATCTGGCAGAAATGTATGAAACAGCCGGTGACAACGGGAGATTTTTCTGCGTTACTTACCGGACTTTTACTGGCGATGAACCTGCCGAGCACGATTCCTTTGTGGATGTGTGTTGTAGGCGGCGTCTTCGCGATCATCGTAGGAAAGCAGATCTTCGGTGGTCTGGGACAGAACTTTATGAACCCGGCACTGGCCGGTCGATGCTTCATGGTACTGTCTTTCTCCAGTGCGATGACAAGCTTTACGGTTAAAGAAGGTGCTAACTGGATGTACGGAATCGCCGTTGACGCGACGAGCCAGGCAACACCGCTTATGCAGGTGAAGGCTACCGGTTCGATCGGCGGACTTCCGAACCTGATGGATATGTTTTTGGGAACGACCACCGGTACGATCGGTGAGGCTTCCTGTCTGGCACTGCTGATCGGTGCGGCGTATCTTCTGATCCGTCGTGTGATCACATGGCAGATTCCGGTGATCTATATCGGAACATTTGCCGTGATCGACCTGATCTATCAGTTTGCTGTGGGCGGCGCACCGTACCCGCTTCTCTATGAGCTTTGCGGTGGCGGTCTGATGCTCGGAGCGTGGTTCATGGCGACCGATTATGTAACGAGTCCGATCACGAAAAAAGGACAGGTTATATACGCGGTACTTTTGGGATTACTGACTGCGTTGTTCCGCTTCTTCGGAGAGAGCGCGGAGGGTGTTTCCTTTGCGATCATCATCGGAAACTGCGCGGTTCCTCTGATCGAGCGTTTCTCCATCCCGAAGCCTTTCGGCAAGGAGCATGAGAAAAAGAAAAAGGAGGTGGCGTGACATGGAAAAGAAAAAAGATACAATGGTCAAAGACGCCATCATCCTCTGCCTGATCACATTGGTACTCGGTGCGGTACTGGCCGGTGTCTATGCGATCACAAAGGATCCGATCGAGAAGGCGCAGGCGAAGACCAATAACGAAGCATGTGCCAAGGTCGTGGCTTCCGGCGATACCGTGCAGGACAATGACACCGCTAAGGTGGATGCTGCTACGGCGTATTTTTCCGGACATGACTTGAGCAACAACGAAGTCGCTGACGGCGAGACGCTTGCTACCTGGGTTGAGGTAACGGAGGTGCATCCGACAGCAAACGGCGGCAACGTATATCTCGTTAATGCGAAAAAAGGATACGGCGGCAACGTCAGCTTCGCGCTGGGTGTCGACGCCGAAGGCAAGGTGACGGGAATCTCCATCACCGCACAGTCCGAGACGGCCGGTCTTGGAGCCAACTGTGTCAATGAAGACTGGCAGGCGGGATTCGCAGGCAAGGTTCTGCCGAGTGATCCGTCTCAGAATATGTATAATAAAGAAGCCGCGACAGACTCGCAGGTACAGGCACTTTCCGGTGCTACCGTAACGAGCCGCGCGGTGACGAATGCAGTCAAGGGCGTCTTGTTCTGTGATGCTGCAGGAAAGGGGGCGCAGTGATGAGTGTTTTCGGTGAACGGATGAGCAATGGTCTCATCAAGGAAAATCCGACGTTCGTGCTTATGCTCGGAATGTGTCCGACCCTGGCCGTAACGTCTTCCGCGATCAACGGTGTCGGCATGGGACTGTCAACGACGGTCGTACTCGTGCTTTCCAACATGTTGATCTCGGCTCTCAGAAAGATCATTCCGGACAAGGTTCGAATCCCGGCATTTATCGTCGTGGTCGCTTCGTTCGTAACGATCGTTCAGTTGCTTTTGAAAGCGTATGTGCCATTCCTTGACGCGGCGCTCGGTGTGTATATCCCGCTGATCGTGGTTAACTGTATCATCCTCGGTCGTGCGGAGTCCTATGCGTCGAAGAATCCGATCATGGCTTCCTGCTTTGACGGTCTGGGAATGGGACTTGGATTTACCGTAGGACTTACCTGTATCGGTGTTGTCAGAGAGCTTCTCGGCTCCGGTGCGATCTTCGGATATGAGGTTATCCCGTCGGTAGCACATGTAGCAATCTTTGTCATGGCGCCGGGTGCGTTTTTCGTACTGGCCGGACTTACGGCTCTGCAGAATCGCCTGCTTTTGCCGTCCGCGACCAACAAACCGGATAAGGATAAGAAGCAGCCGGAGATGCCGGAACTTTCGGACGATCCGATGGATAACAAGGCAGCTACCATGGATGATCAGATGCTGAATACCGTGGAGGAGAAGGTTGCTCAGAACGGTTCAGACGGAGAAGGAGGTGATGAGGCATGACGTTATTTACGATTCTTTTTACGGCGGCATTGGTTAACAACTTCGTGTTGAGCCAGTTCTTAGGTATCTGTCCTTTCCTCGGTGTATCGAAAAAGGTTCAGACAGCTGCCGGCATGGGTGGTGCGGTCATCTTCGTCATCACGATCGCGTCGCTGATCACCAGTACGCTTTACAATCTGTTGCTTCTGCCGAATCAGTTGGAGTACCTGAATACGATCGTATTCATCCTCGTGATCGCGGCTCTGGTACAGTTTGTTGAGATGTTCATGAAAAAGGCAATGAAGAGTCTGTATCAGGCGCTCGGTGTTTACCTTCCGCTGATCACGACTAACTGTGCCGTACTCGGTGTGGCTCTTCTGTCCGTTCAGAACGGTGACAATATCCTTGAGGCTACCGTACGCGGATTTGGTGCGGCCGTAGGATTTTTCCTGGCAATCTGTCTGATGGCCGGGATTCGTGAGAAACTTGAAAACAGCAACATCCCGTCAGCGATGAAGGGAACGCCGATCGTGCTTGTGACCGCCGGTCTTATGGCAATCGCGTTCTGCGGATTCGGCGGCGTCAGCTTCTAAGGAGGTAAGAATATGACTACAGTTATTATATTCTCTATCATCCTTCTGGCGGTGCTGGGTATCGCGATCGGCCTGCTCCTCGGGGTGGCCGGTAAGGTCTTCGCCGTTGAGGTGGATGAAAGAGTAGTACAAGTACGTGAATGCCTGCCGGGTAATAACTGCGGCGGTTGCGGATATCCGGGCTGTGACGGTCTGGCCGATGCGATCGTGGCAGGGGCGGCTCCGGTTAACGGATGTCCGGTCGGCGGTGCGCCGGTGGCAGCCGAGATCGGCAAGATCATGGGTGTCGATGCCGGAGCGGCTGTGAAGAAGGTGGCATTTGTCAAGTGTGCCGGAACCTGTGAAAAGGCGAAGGACAAGTATCAGTATGTAGGTATCCAGGACTGTCGCGCAGCGGCAGCAATCCCGGGTGCCGGTGGCAAGGCCTGTTCGTCGGGCTGTCTGGGGCTGGGTTCGTGCGTGACGGTGTGTCAGTTTGACGCGATCCATGTCACAGCGGACGGCATCGCGCAGGTAGATAAGGAAAAATGCGTAGCCTGCGGTCAGTGCGTGGACACCTGTCCGAAGCACCTGATCGAGCTGATCCCATATGAGAGTCAGAACTACAAGACTTTCTACATGGTTCAGTGTTCTTCTACGGACAAGGGCAAGGATGTGATGCAGGTCTGCGAGGCAGGCTGTATCGGTTGCGGTCTGTGCGAGAAGAATTGTAACTTCGATGCGGTGCATGTGGAGAACAATATCGCGCATATCGATCCTGAAAAATGCCGCGGTTGCGGTTTGTGCTCGATGAAGTGTCCGAAGAAAGTCATCATCGACATCAGCACGGGGCTTCCGAAAGAGGCACCGGTAAAGAAAGAGGCATAGCCAACCGAATGAAAAAAGTCTATTTTATTCTATCTGTATTTGTATGTTTATTATTGGGAGTCCTGGTCGGTCATACGGCCAGGGCTGTCAAATATGGTTACAGTTATACGGCGAGACCATCCGTTGACGGGCGATTGCGAGTCGATGGAAGGTCTCTTTATGGTAAAACTACGGGAAGGCAGGTTCAGCTCCGCGGAGTTTCCACTCACGGGCTCACCTGGTTTCCTAATTATATTAATGAGGATCTTTTCAAAACCATATCCAGGGAATGGGATTGTAATCTTATTCGTTTGGCGATGTATTCGGAAGTATACAGTGACGGCGCACAGGAAGAAAGTTATGATCTGATGTGCAAGGGCATCGACTATGCGATCGCTGCTGATATGTATGTGATCGTGGATTGGCATATCCTGAAGGATTCCAATCCGAATGATAATATCGCGGAAGCGAGAGAATTTTTCAAAAAGATCGCGTCCAAGTATAAAAGCAGTCCGAATATCATTTTTGAAATCTGTAATGAGCCGAACGGTGAGACCGTCTGGAACGATGTCATGACGTATGCCCGGACGATCATCCCTATTATCCGTGAGGAGATTCCGGAGTCGGTGGTCCTGGTGGGTACGCCGGAGTATGATAGGAATCTGGGGGACGCGGCTCTGCGTCGTATTGGTTTTGATAACCTGATGTATGTACTGCATTTTTATGCGGCATCTCATGGGCATAATGTCCGGAGCGGTCTGGTGACGGCTCTGAACTGGGGCCTGCCGGTATTTATCAGTGAGTGCGGTATCAGTGAATCCAGCGGAGACGGTGACATTGATTTCAAGTCCGCGACAGAGTGGTTCTCATTTTTGAATCAGGAAAAAATCAGCTATGCTGTTTGGAGTCTGTCGGATCGTGATGAATCCTCGGCGATTTTTAAGTCAGGATTCGAGCCGGCGGAGGGATATGATGAAAACGAGTTAACAGTCGGCGGTAAGTGGTTGAAGGAAGTGATCAAGGCGGAACGTACGGTTGAGAGCGTTCCGAGACCCGCTGATATTATTAAAAAGGAATTCGGTACCAAGGTCAAGGATTATATTACGTCAACGCTCGGTGACAGGGGGTACCGGGTTGTCGTTAAGTGGCCGTGGTATATCCTGATCACGATCGGGATCATGGTTCCGGTTTCCGCTTTGTTCTTACTGTTTCTTCGCAGAAAAAAGAAGAAAAAATCAACCGGAAAATCAAAGAAGAATTATAACACATACGAGGATGTCTACAACTACGGACGTACGGATGGAAAGCCGCATGCGAAAAAAGGAATCGTATTGTGTTTGATCCTGTGTATTTTCTTTATGATCACATATCTGATCTGGCGTGTGGCCGCTTCGATCCCTATCGAGGCCGGACCGCTCGCGATCGCGGCGAATATCATCCTCCTTATCGTGGAGATCATCGGATTTTTGGAGTCGATGGTTCTGTATATGAACCTCTTTGGCAAGAAGGATTATCCTGTGCCGGAGATCCCGGAGGACGCGTGGCCGGATGTGGATATTTTTATCGCTACGTACAATGAGCCCGCGGAGCTTCTGCGCAAGACGATCGGTGGTTGTGTCAGGCTGCAGTATCCGGACAAGAGCAAGGTGCATGTCTGGGTTTGTGATGATAACAGGCGCGCGCATATTCGCGAGCTTGCTGAGGAGATGGGAGTCGGGTATTTCGACCGCCCGGATAATGAGGGGGCGAAGGCCGGAAACCTGAATAAAGCGATGGAACGTACGTCATCGCCGTATGTGGTAACGCTCGATGCGGATATGATTCCGCGCAGTGAATTTTTGTTGAAAACAATTCCGTATTTTGTGGACGCGGAACTGCGTCAGGCGGACCGTCCGGAGGAGGAAAAACTGCATCTGGGACTGCTTCAGACACCGCAGTGTTTCTATACGCCGGACATCTTCCAGCATGCGTTGTATTCGGAGAAAAAGGCGCCGAACGAGCAGGACTTTTTCTATCGCTCGATCGAGCCGGCTAAGACGTCTTCCAACAGCGTGATCTACGGCGGTTCCAATACCGTTCTGTCGCGTCGTGCGCTGGAGGATATCGGGGGCTTTTATACCGAATCGATCACGGAGGATTTTGCGACGGGTATGATGATCGAGGGGGCCGGTTATGTGAGTCTGGGACTTCCGGAGCCGCTTGCTTCCGGGCAGACGCCGGATACCTACAGCGAGCATATCAAGCAGCGTACGCGCTGGGGACGCGGAGTGATTGCGACGGCGAGACAGTTGAAGATCTTCCGGAAAAAGGAACTGACGATCAGCCAGAAGATCAGTTATTTCAGCTCCGTGATCTATTGGTATTCGCCGATTAAAAATCTGATCTATATGATATCGCCACTGGTGTTTGCCGTGTTTGCGATTCCCGTATTTTTATGTAACTGGCTTGAGCTGGTCGTATTCTGGGTGCCGATGTTTGTCATGCAGGAACTGTCGCTACGGATAACCAGTAAGAACTGTATTTCGACGAAGTGGAGCGGTATCTATGAAACCAGTGTGATGCCGAAGATGCTACTGCCGATCCTGAAGGAATTTTTCGGTATTACAACCAAGGTGTTTAAGGTTACGGATAAGAGCGGAAGGAAGGTTGTCAAAAAGCGCGATATAAAGGCGCTGGCACCGTTTATCATCTTTGCTTTGCTTTCCGTTGCCGGGATCGTAAGGATGATCTGGATCTTTGAAGTGTCACAGTTGATCAGTTTCCTGATCCTGATATTCTGGCTGGTTCGTAATCTGTACTACCTGATCATGTCCATGTTCCTTGTCGACGGACGGGATAGTGATGATGAGGTTGTGAAAGTGCATGAGGGCGAGCTAATCCGGGCTTACGCGGAGGGCGATGATACGGCGTATGACGGTATCACGACGCTTTTGACCGAGCACAGTATCACGGTGTATCTGGACGAGGGTGATTTTGAACTGGGTGATCCCACGCGCGTGGATGTGACAACGCGGAATAAAGATATCACGGTCTCCGGTGTGGTCACGGAGATCAATGAGTCCAGGCGGACAGCGGCCAGGACCTACGAGATCGAGATCCTGGATTTCGGTGAGGATAAGGATGAGTACATCGCATTTTTATATGACCGGATCCCGACGCTTCCGCAGACGCTGAAGAGAGACCTGGGTGTCATTCCGCAGTTGTGGACCAATATCGCGTATCGTGTGGCAAGGACGGTCAAGTCATAAGGACGGTTAAGTTGTTTGGACGATTAAGTCATTAGGTATCAGGCTGATTTATGCATGGAATATAGGCAGAATAAAGGAGGAAGAAACCGATGAACGGAGTGGGTTACAAAAGGCGTCTTTCGTGGACACTGGAGGATGTCGTTGAGTACCTGAAGTTTGCGAGGCGGCACGCGCGTATGGTGGCGTTTGCCGTGTCGTTATGCATCCTGGCGCCATATGTGAATAGTGTGTTGGAGTCAGTGCTGAAGATAGGCGCACCGAAGGTTGTGGTTGAAGCGGTCAGTAATGCGGCATTTTTCGCTTGTATTGCCGGTGCGGTCGCGCTCTTTATCATCGCGAGCCAGCAGACGAAACGCTATGGAAACGTGCATAAGGACGCGATTCAGCTAAACGGTGGCGCGCTGATGGAGATGGAGATGACGAGCGACGAGTGGGCCGGAAGACGTACGGCTTGTATCGTGCTGGGTATCGTTATTATCATCATGGGACCTGCGGCATCGAGTTTCAGCAATATGCTTCCGGGGTTCGTTGGAGGGATCGTATCCTGTTCGGTGCTTCTATTCGCGGCGATCGGTGTATTTTTCCTGATCTATGCCGGGAGCGTGTCCGGTCGCTTCCGTGAATTGGCAAAGGGCTGCCAGCGCGGAGCCGGGCTTCCGCCTGAGGGTGCAGCGCAGGAAACCGATGGTAATGCGGGGGCCGGTGCCGATGGCGCTTCGAGTACTGATGCAGGTGCGGTTGATGGTGATACCGGTGCGGCTGCTGCGCAGGCTGGTTCCGGAGATAGTGTGTTTTCCGGGCAGACGGCTGCGTTTACCGGCGCGACGGCCGAGTATATGAATAACCAGGCCAACGCTTCGGCCGAGCCGGGTGGTGCTGACACCCAGGGCGTGTATACCTATGATCATGGGGGCAAGATGCCGACATGGGTAGTTATCCTGCTTATCGTTGTCGCATTTTTCGTGATCAATACCGGGTTTAATATCTTCCGTGGATTCAAATTGTTCTCGGGATTCGGCGGACTTCATCTGTTCGGACCTTTCAAGACGTCGCACTATGACGGCGACAAAACCTTTGATCTCGGTTCGATCGATAAAATCAATGTGGATCTGAGTCAGGCGGAACTGAAGATCGAGCCGATCGACGGTAATGATGTGAAGGTGCTCTACAATGGAGATTTTTACGGTGAACCCGAGATCGAGCGAGGCGATAGTGAAGTGCTGATCAAGGAGAAGTCGGGCTTTCATATTTTCGGTTTTCACTTCGGTGGCGATGATGGGAAGATCATCGTTCAGGTACCGAAGAATGCCAAATTGTCCTACGATCTGGATGTTTCGACCGGCGATGTCAGAGTGGACGGTGCCGGCATCCTGGAGGCAAGGAAGATGGAGATCGATTCGTCGGCAGGCGGCGTGGCGCTCGACGGCTTCCGTGCCGATCAGTTGGATGTCGATGTTTCGGCCGGCGATCTTACGGTTACCGGGGTGACATGCACAGGTGAGGCGTCTCTTGACATGTCAACCGGAGATGTCACGGTCGTGAAGTCCGATCTCTATCAGGTGGACGCGGATCTGTCGATGGGAGACTTCCGCTATGAGCTTCCGGAGCCGAAGGCAGATATCGCCGATCGGTACGAGGTTGACCTCGATGTGAGTCTGGGAGATATCCGTTTCTACGACGAGAAGAGCAACGATGATATCGCTCACAGTGCGAGAAAAGGTGACGGTGAGAGGAGATTTTTCCACATCGAAACCTCGATGGGAGATATTCAGATTGATTAAGGTTGAAAAATAACCTGCCTTGTGCTATGATAGGTATCGCCCGATACGTTTGGGGGAAAAAATATATCGATAAGGAGAAGAACCGTTATGTTGGATATACGTTTTGTTCGTGAGAATCCGGACATCGTTAAGGACAATATCAAGAAAAAATTCCAGGACAAGAAGCTTCCGCTTGTTGACGAGGTGATCGAGTATGATCAGAAGCGTCGCGAGGTGCAGCAGCAGGCGGATGATATCCGCAATCAGCGCAATGTGAAGTCGAAGGAGATCGGCGCGCTGATGAGCCAGGGGAAGAAGGACGAGGCCGAGAAGGTCAAGGCTGAGGTGACAGCGCAGGCTGAGCAGCTTAAGAACCTGGAGGAGCAGGAGGCTACGCTCGCGGAAGAGGTGAAGAAGAGGATGATGGTCATCCCGAATATCATCGATCCGAGTGTGCCGATCGGCAAGGATGATTCTGAGAATGTTGAGGTGGAAAAATACGGCGAGCCGGTCGTTCCCGACTTTGAGATTCCGTATCATACGGAGATCATGGAGAAGCACAATGGGATCGATCTTGACGCGGCGCGAGATGTGGCAGGAAACGGCTTCTATTACCTGATGGGAGATATCGCGAGACTTCATTCGGCGGTGATCTCTTATGCGCGAGACTTTATGATCGATCGCGGTTTTACGTACTGTGTACCGCCTTTTATGATCCGTTCCAACGTGGTGACGGGAGTGATGTCCTTCGAGGAGATGGACGCGATGATGTACAAGATCGAGGGCGAGGATCTCTATCTGATCGGTACGAGTGAGCACTCGATGATCGGTAAGTTTATCAATAAGATCGTTCCCGAGGAGGAACTGCCGAAAACGCTTACCAGCTATTCTCCGTGCTTCCGCAAGGAGAAGGGTGCGCACGGCATCGAGGAGCGCGGTGTGTACCGTATCCATCAGTTTGAGAAGCAGGAGATGATCGTGGTTTGTAAGCCGGAGGAGAGCCCGATGTGGTTCGATAAGCTGTGGCAGAACACGGTGGATCTGTTCCGTTCGCTGGATATTCCGGTTCGTACGCTTGAGTGTTGCTCGGGAGATCTGGCAGATCTCAAGATCAAGTCGGTGGATGTGGAGGCATGGTCGCCACGTCAGAAGAAGTATTTCGAGGTTGGTTCCTGTTCGAATCTTTCGGATGCGCAGGCGCGTCGTCTGGGGATCCGTGTGAAGGGCAAGGATGGGAAGTATTTCGCGCATACGCTGAATAATACAGTGGTGGCGCCGCCGCGTATGCTGATCGCTTTTCTTGAGAATAACCTCAATGAGGATCTCTCGGTTAATATTCCGGAGGTTTTGCAGCCATATATGGGTGGGAAAACCAAAATTGGGTGAGTAACTAGTCGCTGTTAGTAATTGCATAAGCGCGCGGGACTCAAGCTGATGCAAGCATCAGCTGCACTTTCGCTTCGCGAAGAGTGCCGTGCGCCATTTCCGAACGCAGCGGTGCATGGCGCCAGAATACGGCGCCTACGCACCGGCGTTCGCAAAGGTACCTCGCTGCTTATGCAATTCAAACAGCGGTTTGCTTTAGGAGCAGTTTATGCACGAGATGAGTTATGTTGTGAGGTTTGTCAACCAAGCGATTGAAGAGGCGAATAAAGAGCGGGCGAGCCGGGTGGCTCGCCTGTTTGTGTCGGTGGGGGAGATGACCGATGTGCTGCCGGAGTATCTTCACAAGTATTATCCGTCGGCTGTAAAGGGGACGATCCTGGAGGGCTCGTCTTTGGAAGTCGAGACGGTGCCGGTGAGGGTTGTGTGTGCCGGCTGCGGGAAGGAGTATCACCCGGACAGGGAGCACAAGTATCTGTGTCCGTTCTGTTCGGACGGCAATGGGAAGGTGATTGCCGGCCGGGATGTGATGCTGGAGAAAATCGAGATATTATCGTAGGATTATGATATGGTGCCGGCGTGTCCGGCACTTTTTTTATTTCTCTCTTGACAATCAAAGGATCGTTATGATATGATGAAGGTCCTTCGAAGGGATACGACGTCGTGATCTTCTGTTCACCACGTTGTTTTGGGAGCGCGGTCTGCGACTCCTTATCAGATCTTTGCCACCGGAAACCGATCGGGGTTCGGCGAGCGTCATGGCAGTATGTCTGCTACTTTTCACAAGATGATATGATTTTTATGGCCGAAAGGTTTATTAATTGATGCTATTTTTAGGTAGCCTGGGATATTTTTGTGTATCTTTGGGCAGAATAGGAGGATTTTTATGGGGATTTTTACATTTTTTAAGAGAAGAAAACGGATGCTGGCAGTGGCTACTTCGCTGGCTTTGACGATGGGGACCATGTGGACACCGATGGAAGTGAAGGCTTCCGGCGGTACGGTAAATGGGTATTCCTGGCAAAATGATGGTGTTACGGATGCCGAGCAGGCGGCGTTTGAGAGATTCGGCGAGGCGAGTCCAACCTATGAGGAGTACGGTCAGCAGGTGCCACATATGTTTCAGTTAATGGTGGATCCGTACAAGAAATGGTCGATGAATATCACATCCACGACGTCCGGTCATGAGGTGCGATATACGAATGATATGCTGACGGTGCTGCAGTTTTCGCAGGCTTTGGGAGAGAAGGCTTATATCATGTATGTCGGGGAGGATTTTGTCACGATTCCGGCGGCGGCAAGCAATTTGAAATTGAAGTCCGGTTCGACCTTTATCGTGCCGCTCAAGAAACTGGTGAGATTTGGCGGTGCGGATCTGGAGTGTGAGCCGGGAGCAAAGTTCGAGATCATGGATACGTACTGGAATAACATGTATTATCAGCATGGTACGATCGATCTGAAGTCTTCGGCCAGCAATATCTTCGGTACAGGGATCATCTATGAGGGGAATGAGGACTACCTGCTGAAGAAGGACTACACGTTTACGCAGAATGGTGATTACGCGCTCGATCTTGAGATGGAAGAGGGGCAGACGCTCGGTGATGCGAGGATCTATCTGGACGCAATCAAGTGGTCGAGTGATGTTGAGGGAAGTTGGTCGTTCGAGGATCCCGATATCGAGCCAAGAGTAGGTGTGCATACCTACGATGTGGTCTATACGCCGAAGCATGATTTCAACTATCGGACCAAGACGCTTAAGAAAAAGGCGCGCGTGACGGTTAAGTCGAAGAGCGGAAGCGGTTCCGGAAGTGGAAGTCAGGCTGGGAGTGGTACCGGGACAGGCGGTGGAGCAGGTTCGGGTAGTGGAAGCGGCACCGGCGGAGGCTCAGGTTCCGGAAGTGGAAGCGAAGCTGGAAGTGGCAGTGGGTCAGGCAGTGGAAGCGGCACAGGAAGTGGCAGTGGTTCTGGTAGCGGTTCGGGGTCCGGCGGTGGTTCCGAATCGGGTTCCGGGGGCGGAAGCGTCCTGCCGGCGGCTACCGTGGCTCCGGGTGTCACACCGTCGGCTAAGCCATCAGCCACACCGTCGGCATCTCCTTCCGCGACACCGTCGGGAAACCCGAAAGCAACACCGACCGGTTCGCCGGATGCGGCAACCGGACCGGCTGCCACTCTCGTGGATGAGCCGGAGATCGATGATCCGATCATCATTGAGAAAATCGTTTCCGATATGTCGGATATTTCGTCATCCGTAAAGCCGGGGAAAGTTAAGGTAACGAAGACATCACGTTCGGGGAAATCGCTCACGGTTAAGGTAAAAAAGATCAAGGGCGTGAAGTATCAGGTCGAATACACCACGAAGAAGAACAGCTGGAAGAAGGCAAAGAAGAAGACTTTTAGCGGTACAAAGACGACGATCAAAAACTTGAAAAAGAACAGCACGTACTATATCCGAATACGAGCATTCAAGAAGGACGGGAAGAAAACCGTGTATGGCAAGTGGTCGAAGAGAAGAAGGGTGTAAGATGCTGAAAGTAAAGAAACATAGGTGTGGGATTCAGGGATACAGGCTTTTGAAGATGCAGGTTTCTGAAAGTACAGAATCCCAAATGGCTAAGAATGCCCGAAAATAATAAACAGGATGAGTGTCCCGTCAGTGAGGGATGCTCATCCTGCGTTGATTTTTTGATTACTTGTTTATGGCGCAATACGATCAGTCATTAAACTTGATCCGATCGTAGTAGCGTGAGAAGTCGAAGGTCGAGAAGTAGTCACGTGGTGTTTCCCGACGACGGATCATCTCGATGGTGCCGTCTTCTTTTAGCAGAAGCTCGGCGGACTTCAGCTTTCCGTTGTAGTTGTAGCCCATCGAATAACCATGACCTCCGGTATCGTGGATGACAAGATAGTCACCGATCTCGACCTCCGGAAGCTTGCGGTCAATCGCGAATTTGTCGTTGTTCTCGCAGAGGGATCCGGTCACATCATAGACATGGTCGCACGGCTTATCTTCCTTGCCAAGCACCGTGATATGATGATAGGCACCGTACATCGCCGGACGCATCAGGTCGACGGCACAGGTGTTGAGGCCGACATATTCCTTATAAATGTGCTTCTGGTGAATGCACTTGGTAACAAGCTGTCCGTACGGAGCCAGCATGAAACGACCGAGCTCAGTAAAAATAGCCACGTTGCCGAGACCAGCCGGTACGAGAATCTCGTCGAATTTTTGATGAACACCCTCGCCGATCACAGCGATATCATTCGGCTCCTGATCCGGCTGATAGGCGACGCCGACACCACCGGAAAGGTTGATGTAGGCGAT
>JAEEGM010000159.1 GCA_016280325.1 Eubacterium sp.
TCGAAGTTGGTGCTCAGGCTCGGGCTTCCGACGACGATCAGTATGATGGTCACGACGTTCTACAGCATGGCCGATACATTTTTCGTCGGGAAACTCGGTACCAGCGCGACCGGCGCAATCGGTGTCGTGTTCCCGCTGATGGGGATCATCCAGGCGATTGGATTCATGTTCGGCCATGGATGCGGGAGCTTTATTTCAAGGCTACTCGGCGCCAAGGAGAATGAACAGGCCAGCGACTTCGCGTCGACGGCGTACTTTATCGCCCTGGGCTGCGGCCTTGTTATGGCGATACTGGGGCTGGTCCTTATCGATCCGCTGATGCGTTTGCTCGGCAGTTCGGAGACGATCCTTCCGTACGCAAGAACGTATGGTATCTTTATTCTGTGCGGGATTCCCGCGATGATGACCAGTTTTGTAATGAATAATATCCTGCGTTTCGAGGGGCGGGCGAGCCTCGCGATGATCGGACTTGTTTTTGGCGGATTGCTGAATGTCGTCGGTGACTGGTTTACGATTTCGGTGCTGGGGACCGGAATCGAGGGTGTCGGAATCTCGACGATGCTTTCTAACTATGTCAGTATGGGGCTTCTTCTATCCATGTTTCTCAGGGAAAAGACGATCACACGACTGCAACTGCGCAGACTTCGCGGCGCCGGCAGTCGTGTCGGACGAATCATCCTGACCGGGCTCCCGAGTCTGGCGAGACAGGGGATGTCGGCAGCGGGGACGCTTTCGATGAACATCATGGCAAAGCCGTACGGTGACGCGGCGATCGCGGCGATGAGTATCGTGATGCGAATTTCCTTTATGATGTTTGCGATCGGGCTCGGTATCGGGCAGGGATTTCAGCCGGTATGTGGCTTTAACTACGGGGCCAGGCGCTATGACCGTGTAAGGGGAGCGGCATTCTTCACGCTGTTTTTCGCATCGGGGATGATGGCGGTGGCATCTACGATCGTGTGGTTTTTTACGCCGAATCTGATCGGGATTTTTCGTGATGACCCGGATGTCATCCGGATCGGCGTGCCGGCGATGCACTATCAGCTGCTGTCGCTTGTACTGGTGCCGATCAGTTTTATCGGGAACATGCTCTTTCAAAGTATCGGAAAGAGCGGTCGGGCGCTGTTTCTGTCATGCCTTCGCAACGGAATCTGCTACATTCCGGTCCTGCTTGTGCTGGTGCCGATGATCGGTCTGACAGGGATCCAGATCGCGCAGCCGATTTCGGATGTGTTGACAGCGATGATCACGCTGCCGTTTTTCCTGACGTTCCTGCATAGATTAACAAAGCCTTGAGCTCGTTTGACTAAAATTGGATTTTGTGGTATCATGGACAAGCATCTGTGTGGTGCAAGAGACATGATTTCATGCATGGGGAGGATTCATCGTGGAAGAGAATAAAGATGAACAGTTGGAAGAGGCAATAAAAGCCGAGGCTGCTGAGATGGCCGAAAATACAACAGAAGAACCGAAAAAAACGGAGGAACCGAAAAAAAAGAGAAAACGTCGTAAAATATGGGAGGTAACACCCGAGAACGACATGAAATACCGTGGACCGTTTTCCTATCGTACGCTGTCAATCCTCGGTTGGCTTTGTATCGCTTTCGGCCAGGCCGTTATCGCCGCCGGGCTTATCGGCAAGGCGACACATTCGCCTTCGGATAGTGTATTTTTCGGTGAGACCATCAACTCGATTATTACATCGCTCGGTCTTCCGTTACTTCTTTTTTCGACATTTGCCGTATTGCTCAACGGACGCGGCAAATATAAGAGGCTGCTGATCACAAACGGATGTATTGCGGCAGCGACCGCGATTGTATACTTTATCTTTTATTATCGGTATGCGCTGGGGATTATCGCAGTAAAAACCGGTGACCGGATCGCGGCTATGGGCACGTTGGATAATATGTTGGCCGAGATGCCGGAGTATAATGGCTTTATCGCGTTCAATATCTACTTAGACATTTTCTTATGTACGTTAATGATGTTCTTTTTGGACTATAAGCCTAAGAAGCATTTTCAGGGGAAAAAGATTGCGCTGTTTCGCATGTTTGCTCTTTTGCCCGTGGTGTATGAGCTCGCGTCCATCATCATCAAGATCCTTGCGATCGAGCGGACCGTAGTGATTCCGATGGGGATGTACCCGCTCCTGACTTCGAAGCCGCCTTTGAGTTTCCTGTTCTTTATGCTTCTTGTTATCTATGTCAAGAATCGCGAAAGACGGTTTATCAAACATGGGAAAACACATGAGGATTACGTGGCATTCTTAAAGACAAGGACCAACTCCTGGCATTTTTCACGTACAACGGTTATCCTGATGATTGTGCTGGCGATTGTTGACATAGTCCAGGTGTTTGTGCTCACCTTTATTCGCCTTTCCAATCTGGGAATCAGCATTGGTAACGCGACAGAAGCACAGATAAACGAAGCCATACGGTGGGCGACTGTATGGGGCGCCGGCAAGATGGTCTTTATGATTCTTCTGATACCGATCATCTTACTCTTTTCATATACAAAAAGAGAAAAGAAGGGCTTTGTGGATACCCTGATTCCTATGGCGGGAGTGGGGTTGATCGTACTTATTTATTTTGAGTGTGCGTATACGATAGTGACGAATTTTGTCGGAAGAATTGATCTACATGATTTGTCTCAGACGCTGGGTGGATGAGTGCCTGAGAAAAAACAGAGTGAAGAATCACGTCGGACGGCCGGCTGTTACATTAGCAGCAGGGGAGTGCTCGGAACGGAGGATTAAATGAGAACGACGCTTAAAGACAACAAGCTTACATTATATCCCGAAGGACGGATCGATACGAATAACGCCAATCAGATTGAGCAGGAAGCTTTGGCGGCGGTAGAAGAAAACGCCGGGGCAGACCTGGTGATAGACGCGGAGAAATTGGAATACATTTCCAGTGCGGGGTTGCGCGTGTTGATGAAACTTCGAAAGCAGACAGGGGAGAAAGTTCCTGTTATCAACGTGTCTCCGGAGGTCTATGAGATTTTTGAGACGACCGGGTTTACGGACCTGCTTGATGTGAAAAAGGCCCTCCGTGAGTTATCGATTGAGGGCTGTGAATTCATCGGTCGGGGAAGCTTTGGAATCGTTTACCGACTGGATCCGGAAACCGTAGTAAAGGTTTATCGGGAGGGGGTAAAACTGGAGCAACTTCAGGAGGAAAAGCGTTGTGCCACGGCAGCATTCGTTCATGAACTTCCGACGGCGATTGCCTATGACACGGTGAAGGTCGGCAACAGTTATGGTAATGTCTATGAACTGCTGAATGCGGTAACGGTTGGTAGGGCTGTCTGTGATGACAACTCCCGGGCAGAGGAACTGGGAAGGAAGATGGGGCGCCTGCTGAAAAAGATCCATGAGACGGAGATGGAGCCTGGGGTATTACCAAGGATTTCCGATCGGCTCAGAGGCAGGGTTGACATCATAGAAGAGGGGCAACACCTCAGCCATGAGGACGCGGACCTGATGCGTCAGGTATTGGATGCGGTTCCGGAAAAAAATACAGTAGTTCACGGAGACTTTCATGAAGGAAATGTGATGGTTCAAAACGGTGAATTGATCCTTATCGATCTGGACAGTATATGTGTCGGTAATCCGTTTTATGATTATATTTCATCCTATGGACTGCGCAAATTATGCATAAACGGCGCGCATGATCTCAGTCGTCGGTCGCTGAATCTGGAACCGGAACTCATTCCGATCTTGGATAAGTATGAGAGAGAGGAATTCCTGGGTACGGATGATCCGGAGGTGATCGACCGTTTTGTCCAAACTATGGAACAGTTTTTCCATTTTCGTCAGTTATTTATTCTTTCGATAATACAGAGTAACCGAAACCTGACACCCGAGTTTATAGAGAGAGTAAAGACGGTTTCTGTTCCGGCTTTTCGTGAAAAAGCGGCAGAACTAATCGAAACGGCAAAACATATCGACAACTGTGATTGGAAACGAATGGCAGAGGAAATTCTTCTTCGGCCTTAGGGAAGATTTTGAAAACCTGGTTTAAAAAAGGAGGGAATTCATGAAGAGTATTAAGCCGAGTGTCGAGATCATCGACATGGAAGACTATGAAAAAATCGTAAAAAAGATCGAAAGGATCGGACGCGTCTGCTACAAGTCCGAGGATAATATCTCTGACGGAACTGCGGAGAGGTTTATCTCAAACATCCTGCGCCGTGGGCATGAATCTGTTATCGAGCATGAAGCGATCACGGTTCGCTTCGTCTGCGATCGCGGTGTGACTCACGAGATTGTGCGTCACCGTATCGCCAGCTACTCGCAGGAGAGCACGCGTTACTGCAATTATACCAGTGATAAATTCGGCAACGAGATCACTGTGATCGATCTGGCCGGTGGATTTAACTATGATCTGAACAACCCGGATGACAAGAAAAAATACGACATCTGGACGCGCTCGATGGAAGAGGCCGAGAAGGCTTACTTTGAGATGCTTGAGGCAGGAGCAACCGCGCAGGAAGCACGTTCGGTTCTTCCGAATTCCCTGAAAACGGAAATTGTTATCACGATGAACCTGCGATCCTGGAGGAACTTCTTCAAACTTCGCACGGAGAAGGCGGCTCATCCGCAGATGCGTGAGGTGGCGAACATCGCGCTGAAGGAATTCAAGGAGAAACTACCGATCTTTTTCGAAGATATCGAAGGATATAGGGATAGCTATTGAATATGGAAAAGCGGAGAAACGCCAAGCGAAAACGCAGGCCTCTCCGCTTTTTTCTTGCATTTTTTTGTGTGTTACGCTATAATGACTGTGATTGACCTTTCATTCAGGAGTTTGATAAAACCCTTAGCATAACAACAGGAGGACGGGATATATGAGAAAAACAGGCAGAAGGCTCCTTGCAGTTTTAATGAGTACGGTGCTTGCAGTATCTCTGCTCGTAGGCTGTGGGGAAGAAGCCGGAGAGAAGACGACCTCCGGAGATAAGCTTAAGATCGGTGTGTCGATCTGGAGTTCGACGGACTCATTGGGGTCCCAGTGTAAAAAGATGCTTGACCAGGCAGCAGGAGCGCTTGGCGATGTGGAATTGCAGTATATTGATCAGGGGCATGTATCCGAGAAAGTGACAGCCTCTATTGAGACACTTATATCCGCGGGCTGTCAGGGAATCATTCTCTGTAATTCGGCAGACTCCGAGATGACCTCCGCGATCAAGGCATGCAACGAAAGCGGTGTATATCTGGCGCAGTTTTTCCGTATTATCAGCGAACAGGATTCGTCGGATATCTATGAGTTGGCGAAGGATTCAGCGTACTATATCGGAGCGGTTCACGAGAATGAGCCGGAGAATGGGGAAAAGCTCGGCAACATCCTTTTGGAAAAGGGCTGTCGTAAGATCGGTATGATCGGTTGGGAGCAGGGAGATGCGACATGGCTGGGACGATTGGAAGGCTATAAAAGTGCCGTTGATAACTGGAATGCGGAGCATACGGATGACCAGGCAGCGTTATCGGCGCCACAGTATGCGGGTACTTCCAAGGAAGGCGGTAAAAAGGCTGCCAATGCGCTGATGAAAGCCAATCCGGATCTGGATGCGCTGGTACCGGCCGGTGGTGGCGGGGAACCGCTGGAGGGAACGCTGGAAGCCGTAGAGGAAGCCGGTAAGGTCGGGAAAATCAAGGTGGTATCGACGGACTTCCGTGACGATCTGGATAAGCGTCTGAAGGATGGTTCCATTACGGCAGAATCCGGCGGACATTACTGCGACCCGCTGTTTGCGTTTATGATGGTATACAATGCGCTTAAGAATAAGGACAAGGATTATTCCGGCAATTATAACGAGGTACTTTATCCGTATCTGTATGTCGATTCACCGGAGGCTTACGCGGATTATGATAAGTACTTTGTGAAAGCATCGCCTTATACCGACGACGAGTTGAGAGAGATGGCGGAGCTTGATCTGGGATCCCTGATGAAGAAAGCAACCACGCTTTCCATTGAGGACGCGGCTTCCCGTTCGGGAAAATAAAATAAGAGTTAGAAAAGAGGGAAAAACCGTGAAAAAGTTGGGTGTGTTGGTGTTGTTTATGATTCTGGCGATGGGAACGATTATCGTTACCGACACCGCGGTGAAGGCGGCGGAAACGCAGGAAGAACTGGACAACGGAACCTGGAAGATCGTTGATAACCGTGTTCGTTACTACGATTCATCGAATAAGTTGGTTAAGGGAATGGTGACCATCAAAGGCAAGAAGTATTACTTCGGTCCCAAGGGAGGACAGAGAGTCGGCTGGTGGAAAATAGGGGATAATTATTACTATTTCAAACGGTCGACCAAGAGCGGCGCGTATATGGTGACCAACGCAAAGAGAAATATGATCTATCTGGATAAAAACGGAGTAGCTAAGTTAGATGCGACCTGGAAAAAGAAAAAGGCCTGGGTGATGGGCGAATGCAGCAGGATCGTTCACAACATCACCAATTGCAAAATGACGGTTCTTCAAAAGATGAAGAAGGCCTATGACTATGAACGTTCGCATTATTCCATCGGAGGAAGTCAGGTTTTCCATGCGGCCAAGCATCACGATGTCAACTATGCATACAACATGCAGAAGAAGAAAAAGGGTGTGTGCTTCGGCTGGGGTGCCCTGTATGCTTACCTGGCCAATGCCTGCGGCGGCAAAAAATGTGCTTTTATCAGTTCGGGCGGACACGGTTGGGCTGAGGTGAACGGACGAGTATCCGATCCGGACTGGGAGTTTGCCGATAAAGGAAAGAGTTATTTCAATTTCAGTTATGAGGAGAGCGGTCATGGAAGACCGAAGTATAAACAGTGCCGTTCTAGTGTAAAGTGGGTGTGATCGGAAAAGCGAGGGCTTGACGGATGAATGTATTTAAAAACCTGAAAAGACGGTTTATCAATTACATATATGACTCATCCATTGATATCAAGGACAGATCCTTTATTGTGTTCTCACTTTGTGTACTTGTGGCTCTGTTTTTGGCAATCCCGTGCGGGATCATCATGCAGGAGCCGATGATGGCAACCGTATCTACGCTGATTGGAGCAGTCTGTTTTTCGATTTATGTAGGTGTCTCGTTTGCCATAAAGAGGATCGCGACAGCCAGGGTTGTGATCTCGCTGATCTTGGTATTTATATTCCTTCCGATGATGTTTATAACCAATGGTGGGGCCTATGGCGGAACGCCAATCTGGCTTTTGCTCGGGACGATATATATATCGCTGATCCTGGATGGCCGGATGAAGTGGATCATGCTTTTCCTCAATGTTGTCGTGGTTGTCGCGACATGGCTGGTAGGATACTACTTTCCGGAACTGATTACGGAGTACTCGAGATTCGGCAACTATCTCGATACGATCATGGGTCTGCTGATCGTCAGCGCGATCCTTTTTGTCTTGATTTCGTTCCAGGCAAACCTCTTTCGCCGGGAAGAGGCGCAGAAAAATATCCGTCGCCTGTTTGAGCAGACGGCAACGGCTCTCGTCAACGCGATCGATGCCAAGGATAAGTATACGCACGGTCATTCTTCGCGTGTGGCGGAGTACTCCAAAAAGATTGCGGAACTCAGTGGTATGACGAAAACGGAGTGCGAAGAAGTTTACTATGTGGCGTTGCTTCATGATGTAGGAAAGATCGGAATCCCGGAGAAAATCATAAATAAAGAGGGTAAACTTACTGAGGAAGAGTACGAGGTGATCAAGCAGCACCCGGAACTTGGTGCCCAAATCCTGCGTGGGATCGATGAGTATCCGAATCTCAGCATCGGCGCGCATTATCATCATGAGCGTTACGATGGAAAAGGGTATCCGGACAGGTTGAAGGGAAGCGATATCCCGGAACTTGCCAGAATTATTTCCGTGGCGGATGCCTACGACGCGATGACATCCAAGAGGAGTTACCGGAGTGCCATCCCGCAGCAGGCGGTCCGCGAGGAGATCGTCAAGGGATCCGGTACGCAGTTTGATCCGAAGTACGCGAAGATCATGCAGCACCTGATCGATCTGGATACCGAGTACCAGATGAAGGAAAAAACCGAGGTTAGGGAACTCTCCGGACGGACGGATATGCTCTGCCGGGCGATGCGCGCGGAGATTTCTGATGGTATTCTTGTCGATTCGGAGAAACGAAAGATCACACTTCGGTTTGAGCCATTGGATAGCGTCATAGACAGCGGCATACCGGCTATGGTTCTTTTTGATTCCCTGGACGGCCGTTATCACGACAAAGAGCGTGAGGTAAAGGATCTGTGCTATTTTGAATACGCTACGATCTGGTTTGACGGACGTAATGAATGCACGGGTGCGCGAAAGATCCGCGTAGAGGAAGACAAGAGTAAGAATGAGAATACAGGTAAAGGTGACCAGCGCTATACCTATTATGAAGTAGAAGCAGTCCGCGTAAAAGATCATGTCCTGATCGCGATCGATGACGGAACTAAGCTTTCCCGAATTACGGTTGCGCTTCCCGACAGTTCACGGTTTGCCTACATCGGCCTCACGGGTGAGCAGTGTTATATTTCCGAAGTCAGTATTGAAAAAATACCCGGAGCGGTTCCGGATAATTATATCATGCGAATCGCGCCGAGGATCAGTTATATTGATGTGCCGGCCGGTGATGTTCCGAATGTTCAGATTGACGGTTACCGAACCGCTTCGACGAAAGGGATTCCGTTGAAAGGTTCTCTGCGACTGAAGTTTCATACGAGGAGTCTTCCCTCAGCCAGGTTGATCTGGCATACGGCGTATGTGGATATTTTTTCATCGGATAATGGTAAGCCCGAAGGGAGCAGTTATAAGTAGTACGCGCTCATCCGACTGGACGGAGAGAACTGGGAAGAGGGGAAGGCGACTAACAAACTGAATGTGAACATAGAAAAATCTTTCGAGGGTTGGGAAGCCTGGAAGGAAGCAAATAAAAATGGAATCGATTGTACGGTGATCGTGCAGCGCAAGGGAAATACGATCACTACCAGTACGGAGAACCTGGGAATCACGATCTACAATGTGACGACAATCCCCGACCCCGAGGAAACGGTCTACGTGATGCTCACGGGAGATCAGTGCGCGATCACGAATATCCGATATGATGAGTAATTTCCGACTTGTGTTCGGCTGACAAGGGCGAGTAATATCGCCCTTGTTTTTTTGAAAAAAATAAAAAAAGGGGTTGACAAATGAATTGTATTATTGTATAACTGTATTAAGCAATTAATACAGCAGTACAGATGAAAGGAGGATTGTGTATGCCATGGACGATGTCAAGTGAGCGTCCCATCTACCTACAGCTGGTTGATCGAATCAAGCGGCAGATAGCCGCAGGGACATACAGCCCCGGAGACAGATTCCCGTCCGTCAGAGAGTTGGCGCTTGAGGCGGCGGTGAATCCGAACACCATGCAGAGGGCGCTGGCGGCGCTGGAAGCAGACGGTCTGCTGATCACCAGCCGGACTGCCGGACGAACGGTTACCACGGAGGAGGTGCTGATAAGAAAAATGAAAGAGCAGATAGCTACTGAAGAATACGAACGTTTTTATCAATCCATGAGAGAACTTGGATATGACGATGAGGGAATCCGGGAATTCATACGCGAAGCGAAAGTTCCCGCGGTGAAAGGAGGAGAATCATGATACTATTGCAGGCGGAAAAACTTACCAAGAATTACGGTGCGTTTCCGGCACTTATGGATGTGGATCTGACATTGGAAACCGGAAAAGTGATCGGGCTTCTGGGACCGAACGGCTCGGGAAAAACTACTTTGTTAAAGATTATCGCAGGACTGTTGACACCGACATTAGGAAGTGTGCGGATCGGCGGAGAACTGCCGGGAGAGATCAGCAAGCAGCATGTATCGTTCCTTCCGGACACGACATTTTTCCCAACATGGATGAAGGCCGGGGATGCTTGTGATCTGTTTGAGGATTTCTACGCGGACTTCAACAGGGAAAAAGCGAATGAGATGTTGAAGAGTCTCGGGATCGATTCTGACATGAAGATGAAGCAGATGTCCAAGGGTACACTTGAGAAGATGCAGCTGATCATGGCGATGAGCAGAGAGGCCAATCTCTACTGTCTGGATGAGCCGATCGGAGGTGTGGATCCGGCAACCCGGGATTATATCCTCAGAACGATTATTACCAATTACAGCGAGAACGCGTCCGTGCTTATCTCGACGCATCTGATCGCGGATGTGGAGAATGTACTGGATGAGGCGATCTTCCTTCAGAGAGGTGAGGTTAAGCTTCATGCTCCGGTCGATGAGATCCGGGAGAAGGAAGGGAAGTCCGTGGATATGCTTTTTAGGGAGGTGTTCGCATGTTAGGAAAACTGATCAAACATGAATTCAAAGCTACATACAGATTGTATGTGCCGTTATTTTTAGCAGTAATCGTGCTCACACCGATTCTGGGTGTGCTGTTTCGCATATCCTCATCCATCGGTGGGGGATCGATCGTCGGAAAGATCATCACGGGATTCAGTACGATTGGGTTTGTGGTGATGCTGGGAGCGTTGTGCATCGTCGGTTGTGCGTTTGTGATCGTAAGATTCTACAAGACCGTGGCGACCTCGGAGGCATATCTGACCTTCTGTCTGCCGGCTAAGTCGAATCATATTCTTCTTTCGAAACTGATTGTCGGTGTTATGTGGCAGGTGCTTTCGATCGCGCTTCTTCTCGGGGCGTTGTATGTAACGTTTATCATCGAGGGGAGTCACATACCGGATGAGGTTTCACAGGTAATCTCCAATATCATGCCGCTTATCACGGCGGAGTACGGGTCATTTGCTCTGTTTCTGGTTCAATTTGGATTGATCCTTTTGGTGACGACAGTAGCGTCGACCTTGTCATTTTTCCTCGCGATCTGCCTGGGACAGCTTTTCAATGAGCATCGCGTGATCGCGAGTGTCGGCATGTATGCGGCAGTTTACATCGTTTCACAGATCATTTCCACGGTCGCGTTTATTCCGACTCTGGTGAAAGGGCCGGAGACTATCATGGTGGGGTCAGCATCGGCGTTCCAGATCGAGGAGGGTGCGATCCCGTCGGTCGGCTTTATGATCACACTCGTCGTCCTGCAACTTGTCTTTGCGGTTATGTGGTTCATCGGATGCTCGATCATTATGAAGAAAAAGACAAATGTCCGCTGAAAGAATTTGACAGCAGACGGAGATTCCCTTATAATGGTACCGTGATTATGAATAACTGTGCAATGCCGGTTGTTCCGCGATCGCGGTACCGGTGTATATAGGGGGGAACGGATGGAACAGGCAATTGACCTTTCGAGCATAGGAAACGCAAGAGAACTTGGTGGATACAAAGCAGGAGAATTCTCGGTAAAAAGAGGGATTCTGCTTCGTACGGGGAGCATTTCAAAAGCGGACGAGGAAGATATCCGGAAGTTGTCGCAGGAGTACAGTTTGGGGGCGCTTATCGATCTCAGAATGAAAACCGAGAAGGAGGAGGAACCCGATCCCGAGATTCCGGGAGCAACGTACTACTCATTTCCGGTGATGGAGATGAGCGATTATCCGGGTTATGATGAGGAAGAGGTGACCAGACTTCTGTTGTCCGAAGATCGGATGGCACTCATCCGGAGGTCGATTGAGATCGGTATGCTGGACGCGAGTTTTTATGAGACATTTGTTATGTTTGATCGGGGGAAGAAAGCCTACCGTGGTTTCTTTCAGGTACTTCTTGACACACCGAGACACCGGGCGGTGCTGTGGCACTGTACGGATGGAAAAGACCGTACCGGAGTGGCGTCCATGCTGCTTCTTTCGGCACTTGGGGTAGACCGGGAGACCATCCTTAAGGATTATCTGTTGTCCAATGAATATAACGCGGAGAGAATTCAGTACGCGAAGGAAATACTGGCAGCGAAACGGCCGGATCCGAACACGGAGAAGATGATGCTGTTCGGGATGGGGGCCGTGTATGAGGAGTATCTCCTTGCGTCAATCCGTGTGCTTGAGAAAAATTACGGCTCGGTTGAAGCGTATCTGGAGCAGGAATTGGGCGTCGGCCCGGAGGAACGTGAGCAGTTGCGGGGAAAATATCTGATCGGGTAAGACACTTAAAAAAGCCTTGCGAAACAGGGCTTTTTTTTGTATAATATAACAGAAGTCTATCAAAGGAGGTAGAGAAAATATGAATTCAAAATTGAGTAACGGAGCCATCTATCGCAAAGTGCTGACATTTTCCCTGAGGAGATTCTGGGTCAGCCTGATTTATATTGCGATGCTGGTGGGACTGACAGCGGGTGGATTTATCATTACGGATAAGTATATCAACATGAAGGGATCCGGTCTGATCGGAATGGGCGTCGGGCTTGTGATTGCGTGTGTATTTATCGCGATCATCTCACATTTCTTCATGTATGTGATCAAGGCAGGACAGATTGCCGTGATCACAAAGGCGGTAACGGAGGATAAACTCCCGGAGAACGCATGGCAGACAGGAAAGGCCGCTGTTAAGGAGCGCTTCGGAACCATTGCTCTGTACTATGCGGCAACCGGCATTATCAAGGGCATTTTTCACGAGCTCGGCAAGGTGATCACGAAAGTCGGTGAGGCTGTCGGTGGCGATGCCGGCGGTACGGTGGGAAGTGTCATCAGTATTGTGATTGACACCATTATTTCTTATCTTTGTGACTGCTGCCTGGGATGGGTATTCTACCGCAAGGATGAGAGCGCGTTCAAGGCAACCTGTGAAGGTGCGGTGACATTTTTCAAAAACGGCAAGACATTTTTGAAAAATATGGGACGTGTATTCGGAATCGGACTTGCGTCTCTGATCGGAATCGGCGGTGCGTTTTTCGGAATCTTTTATCTGATCGCACTTCAGTTCTCGGCTTCGATTACGACACTTGCCAACGAGATTAAGGAGCTTGCCGCCAAGGGCGAGCCGAGCAAGGTAATGGATTTCCTTTCCAGCCCGACGACGCTGACGATCGCGATTGCTATTGTTCTGGCACTCATCGTATGGAGCATTATCCATGGTACATTTATCAAGCCGTTCGTACTGGTCGGCGTTCTTCGCAACTACATGGATTCAGCAGTTCAGAGTATTCCGGACTCTTCGGAGTTTGATATTCTTGAGAAGCATTCCAAGAAGTTCAAGAAGTACAAGAAACAGCATGCAAACGAACTGTAAGGATAGGATTGAACCATGGATGTGCTTTTAGGTTGGTGGAACATACCGGTTGTTCGCCGGACGGTGATCAGTATCCTGGCGGTGGTGGTTGCGTGGTTACTGTACCTGCTCGTACGAAAGATACACAGGAAAAAGAACCTCAAACGCGCAGCGGCCGGTGATGAGCGCGCACAAGTGACTTCGGTTCAGGCGGTCATCTATGATACGATCAAGGTTTCCATATTTGCTATTCTGATACTTACGATCCTGCAGGTCAACGGAGTGAATGTCACTTCGTTGGTTGCAGGACTCGGTGTGGCATCGGCGGTGATCGGTCTTGCTTTGCAGGACTTTTTGAAGGATATCATCATGGGTGTTCATATCATGATGGATGACTTCTATCAGATCGGCGACCTGGTGCAGATTGGTGAGGAAGAGGGAATCATAGAGAACTTCAACCTTCGCACAACCAAGATCCGAAGTATCATGGACGGTGACATGATTTCAATCTGTAACCGTAATCTGGATCGTATCATCAAGACAAGTACGGAGGTTTACATTCATCAGCCGATGCCTTATGACATCCCTTCCGATCGGGCGGAAGCGGTGATGAATGAGATTGCGGACAGGGCTGCTGAAGTCGACGGTGTGGTGTCCGGGAAGATGCTGGGGTTGAATGCGTTCAACAACTCTTCGATTGACTATCTTCTGAAGATTGAGATAGAAAAACCGGAGCTGAAACTTCGCACCAGGCGGGACGTGCTGGCTATGATCCGGCGTGTTTACGAGGCTGAGGGGATCCATGTTCCGTTCGATCAGTTGGATGTGCATGTAAAAGAGCCTGTAAAGATGTGAAAAAATATCAATTTTCAACGATTTATCTTTACAAGACACATTATAATATGATATAATAACTGCGCCTATGTGTAAAAAATAGGCGCATTTTTAATGAAAAGAGGGAAAAAAAGTGGTAATCAAAATTGTTCTTCTCATCGTGTTCTTTGCCGTGATGTTGGGGATCGGCTTCTACACGAGAAAACACGCAACCAATGTCGGAGGATTTGTCCTGGGTGGACGCGCGGTAGGACCGTGGTTGACGGCGTTCGCATACGGAACCTCGTACTTCTCGGCGGTCGTATTTGTCGGATACGCCGGCCAGTTTGGATATAAGTTCGGTATCGCGTCCACATGGATCGGTATCGGTAATGCGGTGATCGGTTCTCTGATCGCCTGGGTGGTACTCGGTCGTAGGACACGTATCATGACAAAGCATCTGGATTCGATGACGATGCCGGATTTCTTTGGTAAACGTTTTGATTCGAAGCCGCTTCGCGTAGCGGCATCGATGATCGCGTTTATCTTCCTGATTCCGTATACGGCATCGGTTTATAACGGTCTTTCCAATCTGTTCGGAATGGCCTTTGACATTCCGTATGAGGTATGTGTTATCGGAATGGCAGTGCTCACCGGTATCTATGTCATCGTCGGTGGCTATATGGCGACAGCGCTCAATGACTTTATCCAGGGTATCATCATGCTGATCGGTATCGTCGTTGTCATCGTAGCGGTTCTCTCCGGACACGGTGGCTTCATCGCGGCGATCAAGGAGTTGGCAGCGGTTCCTTCCGATGTGATGCCGGGTGCGTACGCGTCCTTCTTCGGACCGGATCCGTTGGGGCTCTTCGGTGTCATCATCCTGACATCGCTCGGTACCTGGGGACTGCCGCAGATGGTACAGAAGTTCTACGCTATCAAGGATGAGAAGGCCGTTCAGACCGGAACGATCATCTCGACATTTTTCGCTATTGTCGTAGCCGGCGGTTGCTACTTCCTTGGAGGTTTCTCTCAGATCTCCGGAATTCAGGCAGGCGCTGACGGGGCGGTTCAGTACGACGCGATCATCCCGACGATGCTTTCGGCTCTGCCGGATATTCTGATCGGTATCGTGATCGTATTGGTACTTTCGGCTTCGATGTCGACGCTGTCCAGTCTGGTTCTGACCTCCAGCTCGACACTGACACTTGACTTTATCAAGCCTTTATTTAAGAAAGATAAGATGGATGAGAAGGGACAGGTATTTATCATGCGTGTTTTCCTTGCCTTCTTCATCATTATTTCGGTTGTGATCGCTCTTGATCCGCCGGGCTTCATCGCGCAGCTGATGGGAATCTCCTGGGGAGCACTGGCCGGTGCCTTCCTCGCGCCGTTCCTGTATGGTCTGTATATGAAGCGTGTTACCAAGGCGGCGGTATGGGCGAGCTTTATCGTCGGTATCGGTATCACGGTATCGAATATGATCTACCCGTATATCGGTTCGCCGATCAATGCCGGCGCGATCGCCATGATCGCAGGACTCGTTATCGTCCCGATCGTGTCGTTTATTACGCCGAAGCCGAAGCAGGAACTTGTCGATGATGTCTTCGCCTGTCTGGAAGAAGACGTCGTCGTTAAACGACGAGTGGCCCTTCCTAAGGAAGACTGATACTAAAAACGTCCGGAATTTTTCAACTGAAAACATTCCTGATGTACAGATAATAGTAGTCAACCAATATCTGAAAGGAGGAATCGTATGTCAGACAACACGAACAAAAAACAACACAGCATCGTCTATACCATGCTACGTATCGGCGTGATACCGATCCTCCTGTTAGGCATTGGCCTCACGGTATACAGCCAGTATTCCGTCCGCGAAGGAATGGACTACGAGATGCAGCGGGGACTCTCCGGTATCGCGCATAACCTGTTATCGACGTATAACGCGCTCGACGGCGGGCAGTTCAGCATGGACGGAGAAGACCTTTTTAAAGGCGAGACCAGAATCACCGCGGACTATCGGATTCTTGATGATATCAAAAATGACACCGGCAACGACGTGACGATCTATTACGGAGATAAGCGACGGATGACCACCATCGTGGACGGCGACGGCAACAGACTGACGAACACCGACGCGCCGGAGGGTGTGATCGAGCACGTATACGGAGAAAGAGAAGAGTATTTTTCCACCGATATTGACATCAACGGAACGACGTATTACGGATACTATGTACCGATACAGGATGATGACGGCGAGGTTGTCGGCATGAGTTTTGCGGGTAAACCCAAGGACTCCGTGATGCTTTCAACAAATTATATGATTATCGGCAATATAATCATCAGTATATTCGTTATATTGTTAGCAGCGTTTATTTTGTACCTGTCTTCATCAAAGATGGTGCTGGCGATCCAGTACATCAAGCGCTTCCTCGGATTTCTGGCAGGCGGCGACTTTACGCAGGAGATGCCCGAAGAGGTATTGGAGAGAAATGATGAGCTGGCAGAGATGGGCGAATACGCGGTGCATGTGGAGATCGCGCTTGACGACATGATCTCGCGTGATCCGCTGACGAAGCTTCTGAACCGCCGTGCGACGATGGTGCGTGTGGAGAACACCTGGGAGGACAACACTTTCGCGATTGCCATGGGGGATATCGACTGGTTCAAGGGCGTCAATGATAACTACGGACACGATATGGGTGATGAGGTGCTGAAGTTCGTCTCCGGTCAGTTGAAGGAAGAACTGGAGCAGTCCGGCTTTGTAGCCCGTTGGGGTGGTGAGGAATTCCTGATCGGCTTTGACGGCACGCAGGAAGATCTCGTGAAGCATCTGAAAGCCGTGACCGGTCGTATCCGTGCGAAGGTATTTGATACCGGCGAAAAGACCTTCTCCGTGACGATGACGATGGGCGTTACCATCAAGCAGCCGGGTGAGGAATTCGAGACAGTGATGAACCGTGCCGACCAGCTTCTGTATAAAGGAAAGACCGGCGGGCGCAATCAGATCGTCGTGGACGGTGAAGAGCAGGGGATCCCGGAGGGACTGATTACCGAATGATAAAAAAACTGATCCTTTACACCGGTGGTATCGAGACGCTGATGTATTTCAGCCTGCAGCTGGGGAAGGCATTTGAGAAACGCGGATATGAGATTTTTTATTATGATCTCAGAGACGAGTTAAACAGTATCGAGGGACTGAGAGATTTCGCGGAAGAGGGCGTGACAGCCTCGGTCGGCTTCAACTTCAACGGCTGTTCCGGTGAGGATTTTTTATACGATAAAAATGACATGCATCTGTATGATTTCTTACAGATTCCGATGATCAATATCGTGGTGGATCATCCGTTTTATTATCATAAATTTTTACCGTATCTGCCGAAGGATTATACGCAGATTTCGATCGATCTGGAACACGAGGATTATGTAAAAAGATTCTTTCCGGATATCAAAAGAGGACCGTTTTTACCGCTTGCGGGGACGCGGATCTGCCCGGATCCTCTGCCGCCGTGGGAGGAGCGACCGATCGATGTCCTCTTTGTCGGAAACTACAATCCGCCGGAAGATCAGGATCCGGTATTGAAGAGAAACGGTCCCGAGTACGAACATTTTTATCGGGAATTATTACAGGATTTTATCGATCATCCATGGGGTGAATTGACAACTACAATAGAAAAACATTTGCGTGATAACTTCGCGGATGAATTAACGGAAGAAAGCTTGCGTGATACCTTTCCGTATATGATTATGATCGACTTATATATCCGACACTATTTTCGAGGCGAGGTAGTGCGAACGCTTGTGGACAGCGGCGTTCCCGTGACGGTCTACGGCAAGGGATGGGACAGACTTACCTGTAAGCATCCGGAGAACCTGATCTGTCATGACAATGTCGATTCGCTCACCTGCCTGAAGCGGATCTGCGAGGCGAAGGTATCACTGAACGTGATGCCGTGGTTTAAGAGGGGCGCGCATGATCGTATTTTTAATTCGATGTTAAACGGAGCGGTCTGTGTGACGGATTCATCGCAGTATCTGGACGCGGAACTGAAGGGGGATGAAGAAGTTATTTTCTATAGCCTTCAGGAATTGAGCGCACTGCCGGATAAAGTAGAAAACATACTTAACGATAGAGAAAAATGGAGGCAGCTACAGACTCATGCTTATGAAAAAGCTGCCACGCGCCACACCTGGGATCACCGGGCGGAGCGCATCCACAGAGAAGTCCTACGGGGAGTCTAAGGAGGAAGAACCATGGAGGATCCGAAGAAGAAGCAGTTACCTGCTTCATCGGAGAAAAAGCCGGTGTCGACACGGCAGACAGGTATGTCAGGTAAACCTGTTTCAACGCCGCCGACGGAACTGTCGTTGGAGGACAAGCCGCTGAAGTCGACGACGAAGCCTAAATCCAAGAAAAAGAAAAAGCATAAGAAGATCAAAAAGCATCGTAAGTTCTGGCTGGTGTTTAAGATCGTTCTGTTGACGATCCTGCTTGCCATACTCGGTGTGGGACTCTTTTTGTACTTCAAATACGGAGATATGGTTTTCGCGATGCGTGATGAAGCGAAGGTGCTGGTTGACGCTTCCACGCCGGAGACATTCCGAGCCTCGGAGACCTCGATCGCGTATGATTCGAAGGGTAGACAGCTGGCTATCCTGAAGGGCGACAAGGACTCGTACTACATGCCGATCGACAAGATCCCGAAGTACGTCAAGGACGCTTTCATCGTAACCGAGGACAAGAAATTCTACTCGCACAACGGTATCGATATCGGCGGTATTATTCGTGCCGGTATCGCCTACATACGAAACAACGGGACGGCTACGCAGGGAGCCTCGACCATCACGCAGCAGCTGGCCAGAGGAACCTTCCTGAGTACGGAAAAAACGATTGAACGAAAGGTGAAAGAGATCTTCATCGCGATGGAGATGGAGAAGAAATACTCGAAGGATCAGATCCTGGAATTCTACCTGAATTCGATCTATTTTATGAACGGTTACTACGGAATCGAGGCCGCGGCCAAGGGCTACTTCAGCAAGAGCTGTACCGAGCTGACATTGGGTGAGCTGACATTTTTATGCGCGATCCCGAACAGTCCGACGAGGTACGATCCGCTGCGTCGTTATAAAAATACCGTCGCACGTAAGAACCGTATCCTGGATCAGATGCTGGCGGACGGCGTGATCAACCGGATCGAGTACGATGAGGCGTACAACCAGAAGATCGTACTGAATGTGCAGGAAGTCAAAAAGCGCGATTACATCGAGACATTTATCACCTACTGTGCGATCCGCAAGCTGATGCAGGTGAACGGATTTGAATTCCGCAACAGCTTCATGGACAACGATGACAAGGCGCAGTACGACGAGCTCTATGAGCAGGAGTACGCACTGGCCGAGCAGAAGTTGAAAAATAAAGGCCTTCGTATCTATACCTCGATCGACCTGGCGAAGCAGAAGCAACTGCAGAAGGCGATCAACGATACGCTGAAGCCGTTCAAGGAAAAGACGAAAAAAGGGATTTACAAGATGCAGGGCTCGGGTACCTGTATCGATAATAAGACCGGACGCGTCATCGCCATCGTCGGCGGGCGTTCACAGAAAAATGACGGCTACACGCTGAACCGTGCGTTCCAGGCGTTCCGTCAGCCGGGAAGTTCGATCAAGCCGGTGATCGTCTACACGCCGTCGCTCGAGCGTGGTAAGACGAGAAACACGATGATCAATGACCATAAGTTTGAGGGAGGACCGTCGAACTCCGGCGGTGGCTTCCACGGAAATGTCACATTACAGTATGCGGTTGAGCATTCGCTGAATACTGTCGCATGGCAGCTCTTCCAGGAACTGACACCGGAAGTCGGCCTGCAGTATCTGCTGGATATGAACTATTCGCATATCGTAAAGAGTGACTATTATCCGGCTGCATCTCTCGGTGGTTTGACCTACGGTGTGTCGACGCTGGAGCAGGCATCTGCTTACGCGACCATCGGAAACGGCGGCAAGTACCGTGATCCGACCTGTATTATCTCCATCAAGGATTCGGACGGCAACGAAGTGGTCGGGGATGCTGTAGAAGAAAAATATGTGTACAAGCATGAGGCGGCAGATACCATGCTGGATATCATGCAGGGCGTACTGATCCGCGGTACGGCAGCGGGACATCAGCTGAAAGACGGCATGGCCTGCGCCGGAAAGACCGGAACCACGAACGACAAGAAGGACGGTTGGTTCTGCGGATTGAGCCCCTACTATACAACCGCGATCTGGATCGGTTATGACTCGCCGAAACGTGTGGAGGATCTGTACGGAAGTACCTATCCGCTCACGGCATGGGAACAGTATATGAACGCGATCCATGAAGGATTGGTGCCGAAGGAATTCAACATCTCAAAGGCAGTCGTGAAGAATCGTGAAGAGAAGGAAGATTATTCCGATCGGCCGGTAGCTACCAAGAAACCGAAGAATGTTGATACGGATCCGAATGATGAAAAACCGGAAGAGCCGGAAGAGCCGGAAGAACCCGAAGAGCCGACGGAAGAAGATCCGGGTAGTGATGATCCTGTCGATGTCGACCCGGATGACAGTGGCGGTGGTGATGTCGACACGGATCCGGCGGACTAGTTCTACCATTAGTGCTGTTCAGAGTCTGGCAGGAACGGAAAGAATAAGAAGTGATAAGGGGCGCCCCGGGATTGTGGGCGCCCCTTATTGTGAAGGTTTATCTAAAATAATCTGTCAACTGATTTGGTTGTACTTACGCAGTACGCGTTCGATACGCTCGGTCGGATCCAGATACTCGGAGA
>JAEEGM010000160.1 GCA_016280325.1 Eubacterium sp.
TGCGGAAGATGGGGTGAGGCGGATTGCGAACACGACCGAGCGAGTTCGCCGAAGGCGAAGCTCGCGAGACGTTGAACAAGGAACTCCTTCGGAGTTCCTATCACTTTCGCGCTTCGCGCGAAAGCGACCACGGTCTGGCTTCGCGGGGCCATCTTCCGCATATAACAAAAGGAGCCTTTCGGCTCCTTTTGTTATATGCGGAAGATGGGACTTGAACCCACACGCAGTTGCCTGCACAAGATCCTTAGTCTTGCTCGTCTGCCAATTCCGACACTTCCGCAAACAACGATATATTATCAGAAATCACTATAGTTGTCAAGCACTTTTTCAAGGATTCCTTTCATATATGCTATGGCGATTCCATAATTCGTGATCGGAACCCCCTGTTCCCGGGCTTTTTCGATCCGTGACAGAATCTGGCGGCGGTTGACCATACACCCTCCGCATTGCAATATTAAGTTATAAGTTGTCAGGTCTTCCGGAAAGTCTTTTCCTGCTACGATTTCTGTTGATATCTCTCCACCTGCACGCCCCGCGATCATCGCCGGCAGCTTTTCTCTTCCGATATCCTCCGTGAGCGGTGCGTGGGAACAACTCTCGGCCACAAGAACCCGAGCCCCGGGCTTCAACGTATCGATTGCCTTCGCTCCCCGGACAAACTCAGCTATATCGCCTTTCAGACCGGCATACAACACCGAGAATGACGTCAGCTTGCTCTCCGCCGGCATGCGCTCATAGACGTAGTCAAACACCTGGGAATCCGTGATTATGAGAGCCGGTGGTTCTTTGAGAAGCGCCAACGCAGCCTCCATCTCCTCCGGCGCCACGCACATCGTCTTCGCATGCTTGTCTAAAAGCTCACGCAGTGTTGTCACCTGCGGAAGGATCAGACGTCCCTTCGGCGCCTGCTTATCCTGTGGCATAACGAGAAGAACCGAATCACCCTCTGATACAAGATCACCCAGAATCGTCGGCTCCGGTATCGTGCTCACCGCCCGGATGATCGCCTGACGCAGTGCATCGACTCCCTCACCTGTCATAGCGTCCACTTCAAGCACTGCAGATTCTCCGTTCAATCCACCTTCAGGCAGATTTCCACTTGCACAGACCCGAATCACGGGCACATTTTTCTTTTTAAAAAATGACAGTAAACTCCGATCCGTGTCATTATCTTCCGTGACGCTCACCACGACGGCCACATCACACATCTCCGCAACCTGTCGGGTTTTGGCCTCCCGCACGGATCCGAGCGTGGTCTCATCCTCCAGCCCGGCCGTATCGATCAGAAGGCACGGCCCGATCGGAGCGATCTCAATCGCCTTATAGACAGGATCCGTCGTTGTCCCCGGTTCCGGTGATACGATGGAAACCTCCTGCCCCACAAGCGCATTGATCAGCGTGGACTTCCCGGAATTGGTCTTACCAAAGAAGCCGATGTGCGTCCTCATACCGGACGGTGTTTCATTGATTTCAGCCATACATACCCTCCCACAGGCGTTTGCATACAAGAAAAGTACGGCATATCACCGTACTTTTCATTTTTACTATGTCATATACCGGGCGCCGGATCTTACGCGCTCAGCTTTCCTTTTGCAGCCTCAACCAGCTGTGCGAAACCTTCCGGATCCGATACAGCCATCTCAGCAAGCATCTTGCGGTTAACATTGATGTCCGCAAGCTTCAGACCATACATGAACTTCGAATAAGAAAGTCCGTTGATACGAGCTGCTGCGTTGATACGCGCGATCCAGAGCTGACGGAACTGTCTTTTTCTCTGCTTACGTCCGGTATAGCTCTCCTCAAGGGCGCGCATTACGGACTGCTTAGCTACACGATACTGCTTACTTCTCGCACCGCGATAACCCTTTGCAAGTTTCAATACTCTCTTATGCTTTTTCTTGGCGTTCAAGCCACCTTTAATCCTAGCCATGATTCTTTTCCTCCAATTCTATATGTTAGCGATACGGAAGTATCTTCTTCATAACCTTCTCGTTAGTTGCATCCATCATTGTAGACTGACGAAGTCCACGCTTTCTCTTGGTTGACTTCTTGGTGAGAATATGGCTGTGATTTGCCTTGTTTCTCTTCAGTTTTCCGCTGCCCGTAGTCTTGAAACGCTTAGCAGCTGACTTCTTTGTTTTCATCTTCTGGTTTGCCATGATACTATCTCCTTTACTTGTTTATTCACATAATCTATGTTCCTTCTCCTCATGCCGATCCGCTCGTGGCGTTCATCGGCATACCTCCGTGCGTACGGGTCACCCCTTGGCACTCGGCGAGATAAACATAACCATGCTTCTTCCTTCCATCTTCGGCGGCTTGTCCACAACACAGATATCTTCCAGCTTTTCCACAAACTGGTCCATCATCTGTCTGCCGACATCCTTGTGAGCCATCTCCCGACCACGAAAACGGAGTGATACCTTAATCTTGTCTCCCTTGGTCAAAAATTTCCTGGCCTGGTTAGCTTTCGTGTTCAGATCATTGACGTCAATATTCGGTGAAAGCCTGATTTCTTTTGTCTCGACGATACGTTGCTTTTTCTTGGCTTCCTTTGCCTTGCGCGACTGCTCATAACGATACTTGCCGTAATCGATAATCTTACACACCGGCGGCGTCGCGGTCGGCGCAATCTTTACAAGATCGAGTCCCGAGTCCTTGGCCTTAAAATATGCTTCCTTCGCTGACATGATTCCTAACTGTTCACCGTCCGATCCGATGACACGGACTTCTTTGTCGCGGATCTGCTCATTGATCATTAAATCGCTGATGGTTCTTCCCTCCTTAAAATGAAAAATGGATAGCTACTTCACGAGCTATCCACCAAATTAATCCGATACATAAAAATGTACCGATCCAACTTGCTATGTTGACCTCAATCGTGTGATAGGCGGTGCCTATACGACCGGGTGAGAGTGGATAACTCTGCTTGAATACTGTGCTATAGTAACATATAACCTTGCCGGTGTCAAGCGATTTTTCAAAAAATACCGAAATCGGACGATCTTTATCTCCGTAGCGGGCGCCAATCAGAACCGAAAATCTCTCTTTCCGTCTTTCATGATCTCATCAATATGCTCCTTCGCCACGGCACGCACCTTTTCATTGGGGATCGTGAGCAGCTCGTCACGGATCATCGCCAGCCCCTTCTCCTTCACTGCCGGCGACGCGTAATCCATCAGATACTCCGTCAATGTCATCAACGCATTCGGATGGCAACAATTCGAGATCTGACCGGACTTGCACAGGCTCATAAACCGGTCGCCGGTACGCCCTTCACGGTAGCAGGCCGTACAGAATGAAGGTATATACCCCAGATCCATCAGCCAGCCGATCACCTCATCAAGCGTCCTCTGATCGGACACGTCAAATTGCTCCGTGTCATGCGGACGATCCTCCTCGGCATACCCTCCGACCGAAGTACGGGATCCTCCACTGATCTGGGAAATCCCCATGGAAAGCGCCTTTGCTCTGACCTCTTCACTCTCTCTGGTCGAGATGATCATCCCGGTATATGGTACGGCGATTCGTGTGCATGCTATGATCTTGGTAAAAATCTCGTCATCGATCCCGCCATCGAAAGCGTCCGGATCGATATCATCCGCCTTTTTCACACGTGGCACGCTGATCGTATGCGGACCGACGCCAAATACAGCCTCGAGATGCTCAGCATGCATCAGGAGTCCCGCGAACTCATACTTGTACTTCTCGAGTCCAAACAGTACACCCAGGCCTACATCGTCGATGCCGCCCTCCATCGCACGGTCCATCGCCTCCGTGTGGTAGGCGTAGTTACTCTTCGGACCCGTGGGATGCAGTTCCTCATACCCCTTGCGGTCGTAGGTCTCCTGAAACAGAATATAGGTTCCAATCCCCGCGTCATGGAGCATCTTGTACTCCTCCACCGAGGTGGCAGCAATATTGACGTTGACGCGCCGAATCGCGCCATTTTTATGCTTGATACTGTAGATGGTATCGATACTCTCCAATATGTATTCGATGGGATTGCGTACCGGATCCTCGCCCGCCTCGATGGCAAGGCGCTTATGCCCCATATCCTGGAGTGCGATAACCTCGTTTCGGATTTCTTCCTGTGTCAGCTTTTTGCGCGGTATCGTCTTATTTTTCAGATGATACGGGCAATACAGACAACCGTTCACACAGTAATTGGACAGATAGAGCGGTGCGAACATCACGATGCGGTTGCCGTAGAACTCCTGCTTGATCTCCTCGGCAAGCCGAATCATCTGAGCATTTTTTTCCGGATCCTCACACGCTAAAAGCACAGAGGCCTCCCTATGGGAAAGCCCCTTGCATGAAAGCACACCGCCGGCTCTCACCGGCTTTGCCTTTTCCAATATCTCGTCAATCAGTTTGATGTTATTTTTATTCTTCTCCGCATATTCCAGCGTATCCATGATCTCTTCGTGATTGATAAAGTCATCCGCGTAGCGAGATCTCGGATCATAA
>JAEEGM010000161.1 GCA_016280325.1 Eubacterium sp.
ATGTTGTAGCCGGAGCTGGATCTGTTTAGTCATAGGCAGGAACGTACACGGCCTGAACCGATGAGATTGATCCGTTCTTTGTAGATGTGATACGCTCCTGAAGAGCACCCATCTCCGTCTGCAGTGTCGGCTGGTAACCAACGGCCGAAGGCATTCGGCCGAGAAGCGCTGACACCTCAGATCCGGCCTGTGTGAAACGGAAAATATTGTCAATGAAAAGCAGCACGTCCTTTCCGCCCTTGTCACGGAAATACTCTGCCATAGTGAGTCCTGCCAGTCCGACACGCATACGTGCTCCCGGCGGCTCATTCATCTGACCGAATACCATCGTTGTCTTGTCGATAACACCGGACTCGATCATCTCGTAGTAAAGGTCATTTCCCTCACGGGTACGCTCGCCAACACCGGTAAATACCGAGTATCCACCGTGCTCGGTAGCGATATTCGTGATCAGCTCCTGGATCAGCACCGTCTTTCCTACACCGGCACCTCCGAAGAGTCCGATCTTACCACCTTTCTGATACGGACAAAGCAGGTCGATGACTTTGATACCGGTCTCAAGGATCTCAGCCTCTGTCGACTGATCCTCGAAGGTCGGTGCCTCACGGTGGATCGGATCGTACTCCTTCACCTCCGGAGCCGGCTTCTCATCGATCGGCTCACCTAAGACGTTAAAGATACGTCCCAGTGTTTCCTCACCTACCGGAACCGAAATCGGTCCGCCGGTAGCTACCGCGTCCATACCGCGCACCAGACCGTCGGTCGGGCCCATGGCGATACAGCGGACGGTATCGTCACCCAGATGCTGCGCTACCTCAACCACGAGTGTTTCGCCATCCTGCTTCTCGATCTTGATGGCCTCGTAGATATCCGGCAACTCACCGTTTTTAAACTTGATATCCAAAACGGCAGAGATGATCTGTGTGATCGTACCGATATTCTTTTTCTCTTCCATTTGTTACCTCCTTCTGTTACGCGCTATCCGATGCTTTATTCGATAGCCGATGCCCCGGCTACAATCTCTGTCAACTCCTGAGTGATCGCCGCCTGACGGGCTCTGTTGTATTGAAGTCCCAAAGTATCAATCATCTCCTCTGCATTTGATGTTGCGTTGTCCATCGCCTGCATACGGGCTCCGTTCTCGCTGGCACTTGCCTCAACCAACGCTCCGAAGATCAGCGAATTCATATACATCGGAATGATATAGGATAAGGTCTCCTCTTCCTCAGGCTCGTAGTTCATCAAAGCTACGGCACCCTTCGGTTCATCCGCTTTCTTCGCGCCCTCTTCCCCGGATGGCATATCCCCCATGTCGGACGAATTCTCCAGATCTTCCTCGGTAAAAGGAAGGATCTTCAGAAGTCTCGGAGTCTGTGTCATCGTATTTTTAAAGACGGTATAAGCCAGGTAAACCTCATCGATCTTGCCACTCTCGAGATCCCCGGTTACGGTTTTCCCGATGGATACGGCGTCACCGAAAAGAGGCTTGTTCATTACCTCGCAAAAATCACCGCTCATCGTATAGCCAAGTCTTCTCAGCGACTCCAGTCCTTTTTTGCCGACCGGATAGATCACCGTGTTTTCCTTGTCAAATCCGGCGCTGTTGACAAGCTTTACAATGTTGGAATTGTAGCCGCCTGCCAAACCGCGGTTGGAGGTGATGACGATGATTCCCGTTTTTTTCGGGCCTTCTTTTTCACCGGAAGCGAGATACGGGTTCGACACATTGCCGGAGCGGGCAAGCATACCGGATACCGTTTCGTACATTTTTTCAAAGTACGGCTTGGATTCCTCGGCACGCCCTTTCGCCTTCTGGAGCTTTACGGTCGAAACCAGCTTCATCGCTTTGGTAATCTGCGACGTCGATGTGATACTCTCACGGCGCCGCTTGATATCTCTCATTGAGGCCATAGATTACCTCCTAAAAATGTCAACTAAGGAACGTTTTTTTATAGTCTTCGATTGCAGCAATCAGTTTCTTCTCCGTCTCATCGCTGATCACCTTTTCATCGCGGATCGCAGCGGGGATGTCCGGATGTTTGGAGTCGAGGAACTCGAAGAGTCCTTTCTCAAACGGGAGGACGTCCTCAACCGGAATGTCAATCAGGTACTGCTTGGTAGCAGCGTAAATAATGATAACCTGATACCATACCGGAAGCGGATTGTACTGATCCTGCTTCAGAATTTCACGGATACGCTCACCCTGATCCAACTGTCTCTTCGTATCGGCATCCAGATCGGAACCGAACTGTGAGAACGCTGCCAGCTCGCGGTACTGCGCCAACTCGATACGGATCGGACCGGCGATACTCTTCATCGCCTTGATCTGCGCTGAGCCACCAACTCGCGATACGGAAAGACCGGGGTTAACCGCCGGACGGAATCCGGAATTGAACATCTCTGTCTCCAGATAAATCTGACCGTCTGTGATGGAGATAACGTTGGTCGGGATATATGCCGACACGTCTCCGGCCTGTGTCTCGATGATCGGAAGCGCCGTAAGGGATCCGCCACCCAGCTTATCCGACAACTTCGCTGCACGCTCCAACAAACGGGAGTGCAGATAGAAGACGTCACCCGGATATGCCTCACGTCCCGGAGGACGCTTGAGCAAAAGAGAAAGGGTACGATAAGCTGTCGCGTGCTTACTCAGATCATCGTAGATGATCAGGACATCCTTACCGGACTCCATCCATTCCTCACCCATCGCGCATCCGGAATACGGAGCGATATACTGAAGCGGTGCCAACTCACTCGCCGTTGCCGCAACGACGGTGGTGTAATCCATAGCACCATATTCTTCCAAAGTCTTTACCAGGTTTGCCACGGTAGAAGCCTTCTGACCGATGGCAACATAGATACAGATCACGTCCTGATCTTTCTGGTTGATAATGGTATCGATCGCGATCGCCGTCTTACCTGTCTGGCGGTCACCGATGATGAGCTCTCGCTGGCCACGACCGATCGGCACCATCGAGTCAATCGCCTTGATACCGGTCTGCAACGGCGTGTCGACAGACTTACGGGAGATAACACCATGTGCCACACGCTCGATCGGACGAAGCTTGTCCGTATTGATCGGCCCCTTGCCGTCGATCGGCTGACCAAGTGCGTTGACAACACGTCCCTGCATCGCGTCTCCGACCGGAACGGTCATGACACGACCGGTGGTCTTTACTTCGTCGCCTTCTGCGATTCCGGATGCGTTACCGAGAAGTACCGCACCGACGTTGTCCTCCTCGAGGTTCAACACCATACCGTAAACCTCTCCCGGGAACTCCAACAGCTCTCCCTGCATCGCCTTCTCCAATCCATGGATACGGGCGATACCATCTGCAACCTGAATGACGGTTCCGACGTTCGCAACTTCGAACTCCGTGCTGTATTTTTTGATCTCTTCTTTGATCACCGAACTGATCTCTTCAGGTTTTAAATTCATATCGTCTATACACCTTCTTTCTGAAACTCAGCAGTAAAAATGACAAGCTTCCGTGTTACAGTCTCACACTTGCAAGCTGTCTTCCCATGGCATCCAGTTTTGATCTGATACTGTTATCAAGTACCTGATCTCCGATACGGATAACCATACCGCCAAGCAAGGATTTTTCTACCTTATAATTCATCTCCAGCGATGCAAAATCAGTCACTTCGAGCACACGTGCTTCGACTTTCTTTTTCTCGGAGTCAGACAGCTCTATGGGAGTGCTGACCTCAACCACTCCGATCTTTTGTCTTTCCTTGGCTCTCTCAGTGAAGTACTCAAGTACCTTCTCCAAATCACCTATGCGATTTTTCCTGACCATCACGTCGATCAGTCCCATCACATCATTGGAAAGTTTTCCGCCGAAGATCTCTTTCAAAAGCTCCTGTTTTTTCTCCATCGACATATCAGGGTGCTTCAATGTCGGAAGGAAATCAGGATTGTCTGAAAGCGCCTGCTCTATGACTTTAACCTCGTCCCAAACTGAATCCAGTTTGTTCTCCTCGATGGCCAGCTCAAATAATGCATCACCGTACACTTTTGATACTAGCTTTGCCATGTCGCATCACCCATTTCCTTCAGTGTTTCATCCACGAGCTCAGCCTGGGTCTTTTCATCCATGGAACTCTCCACGAATCTTCCCGCCATCTGTGTAGCTACCTGGACGATTTCCTGCTTGATCTCATCCTTAACCTTGTCCTTCTCGAG
>JAEEGM010000162.1 GCA_016280325.1 Eubacterium sp.
ATATCGAGGGAACCGGACTGGGCCTTCACATCACCAAGCGCCTTCTTACTATGATGGACGGTCGCATCACTTTCAACAGTGTATATGAGCGAGGGAGTGTTTTTGTCGTTACGATCCCGCAAGGCGTGAAGAGTCCGGAACCAATCGGTGATTTCAGCAAGGCGGTCGACGAGTACCTGAGTGGTATTGAATCCGATGCGGTCACACTTTATGCACCGGAGGCAAAGATCCTTGTCGTGGATGATAATGAGATGAATCTCGATGTGATGGCAGGGATGCTTGGCGACACCAAGATGAAGATCGATCTGGCGGACTCCGGGGAAGATTGCATCGAGATGGTGAAAAACCATAATTACGATGTCATTCTCCTGGATCAGATGATGCCGGGCATGTCGGGTGAGGACACCCTGAATCAGATGATGGAGGAAGATCTCCTCGGGAACACTTCCGTGATTGCTCTTACGGCAGATGCGGTTATGGGAGCCAGAGAGAGTTACCTGTCGATGGGCTTTACCGACTATGTCAGCAAGCCGGTTAAGTATGCCGAGATCGAGAAGGTACTGAAGCGCTATATCCCTGAAGAAAAGCAGTTTGCTCCGGAGAATAAAAATGAGCTACCCATCGCTCTTCTCTGGGGTTATGATTCCGAGGTTCTGAGAAGAGAAAAAGCAAGGCTCGACGGGATTTACAAATGTGTCCCTGTCGTTGGTAAAAAAGCAATGGAAAAGTATCTGGAAAAGCATACACCGGATCGTATCATTCAGGTAAAAGGAGGAGAATAAGTATGAGCAGAAAAAGAGTAGCATGTGTGTGGATGGTTGTCGTTTTATTTGCGTCCGTGTTGTCATCCGGTAACACCGGTTCGGTCTCCCGGGCAGCGTACAAATTCAACCAATCTAAAAAGGCGGTGACGCAGCTCGAGAACATTTTTACGACGCTTGATCTCATGGACGCGACCGTCGATGAGCTTTCCGCTGAGATGAAAAAAGGAAACGTTACCTCGGCACAGCTGGTGCAAATGTATATTGACAGGATTAATACTTATGATAAAAAGAAAAAGTTGAATTCTATTATCAGTATCAATCCGAATGCTATCTCTGATGCAAAGAAGCTTGACAAAGAGCGGAGGGTCGGAAAAGTTAGAGGGCCTCTCCATGGCATTCCGGTTATTGTAAAGGATAATTATGATCTGAAGGGAACGGCTACCACGGCCGGATCTCTATCTCTTTTGGATCTGATTTCGCAGAAAGACTCTTTTGCTGTGAAGAAACTGAAGGCAGCGGGGGCTGTTATTATTGCCAAAGCAAACATGTCCGAGTTTGCCTGTCGTGCAGATGAATCACACTCGCTGGTGGGAGGCTACGCGCACAATCCTTATGATATTACAAGGTCTCCGGCGGGGTCGTCCGGAGGAACCGCTACTGCGATCGCTTCGAACTTTGCGACGATCGGCTTCGGAACAGATACCGGCGGTTCGATTCGGAATCCTTCGTCCTGGTGTAATCTTTACGGAATCCGCCCGTCCAAGGGATTGACATCCATTGACGGTGTTGTTCCGCTTGCAGCATACAAAGATACGACCGGACCGATGGCAAGAACAGCCAAGGACATGGCTTACGGTTTGGAAACGATTGCCGGAACGGATGCTAAGGATGACTATACGCAGGAAGCGAATGCTGACCAGCTTCTCGGGAAAGGGTATACCAAGTATTTATCAACTGCCGGCTTAAAAGGAAAAAGAATCGGATATCTGACTGACTCCTTTTCTTCCTCTTTCAGCGTGAGTGATACGGGGGAAACTGTTGAAGAAATACAGCTTCCGGATGAAAAGATCGAACAGATGGTAAAGCGTACACGCGCGGATCTCAAAAAGGCAGGCGCGACCTTTGTTAATCTTTCGGATGTTATGACAAATAAGTTTATCGGTTCCCTGTTCCCCGAGGAAACCTCTTATACCATGGAGTATGATCTCAATAAGTATTTTCACGATCACGGAAGCACGTGTCCATTCAAAACGGTGAAGGAACTGATCGAAAGAGGCAGCGAAGGGATTGACTACGAAAATCTGGATATGACGCCCGTGAACGGTGAAACCTTTGCGGATTCCTTCGAAACGACCGAGAATCCATACAACGTTAATGTAAACGGATACATGAGAAATAACGCCTGGGAAGACATGTTGAACAACCGTCAGCGTCTGAACGATGTGATGAAAGAGAACAATATTGACGCTATCATGTTTTTGCAGGAACTCAGTGTTCCCCTCCACGAAATGGAGTATATGGTGGATGGACAAGAAAACGCCAACTCCAGCGGAACATACTACGCGTTTATCCTCGGCCCATATGTCGGATGCCCGGATATGGTTCTTCCCATGGGATTTTCCGAAACCGATGAGACCTGTACCAAGGCTATGCCGCTCGGTATGCATTTTGTCGGAAAATTCGGCGATGAGAAGACCCTGATGCAGATTGCCTATGCTTATCAAAAACAGGCCGGACCGGACATACGAAGGATCCCGGATACGTCGCCGGCCCTGAAGGATAAGAACTTAAATTCCTATCTGGAAGCCCTGATGAATGAGGTATATTCGATTGATTATTCCAAGTTTAAGAAAAAACCAACGGGCAAGGTTAAGCTCATGCAGGTGGCATATAACAAGGCTGCGGCTGTCAAGAAATCCGATCCGAGTGCAGTCTACACGGCGGCGAAGAATCTGGCAAGGGCGTACGACAGTGTCATGGCTTCCAAGAAGAAAAAGAAGAAAAAGTAATCGCGAGGGCGCCATGTATCTTGCATTTCCCAGATGTTTTTAGTATAATAGGAACGCTAGGGTGGGGAGAAAGCCCCATAACCCGGCTAAAACTTAATAGTCGATAATATAAGGGGGAGAACGTAGGATGAGAAGGGAAAGAGCTTCTAAAAAAACACTTGCGGCAGGATTGGCATTTGCCATGGTGTTGACGGCTTCGAACAGCGCCACTGTACCGGTAGCCGCCAAAAGCAGCGGAAAGATCAAGTTTAACAAGACTAAGGTTACGCTTCAGGTGAAGGAAACCGAGAAGCTGACGGTGAAGAAGGTGTCCATAAAGAAGCGGGACAAGATCAAGTGGTCTTCTTCCAACAAGGCGGTTGCTTCTGTTTCGGTTAATACAAACAAGGCTACGGCTACGATTACGGCAAAGAAAAAGGGAACGGCGACGATCCGGGCTAAGTTGTCCGGAAAGAAAGCCACCTGTAAGGTAACGGTAAAGAACCGTGTCTATACTTCAAAGTCTATTTCCCTGGATCCGACAAGTGAATACGCGGACAAGGCGAAGATCACAAGAGGAACCGCTACTTTGTATACCGTCACCGCGAAGGATGCTAAGGGTATTACCGTATGTATCAATGCCGGACATGGTACCGAAGGCGGAACCGCGGTAAAGGTTCCCTGTCATCCGGACGGAAGCCCCAAGATCGTCAGCGGGAGCACATCGGCAGGTGCAACGGAGGCCACAGCGATATCGGCAGGCACCACCATGCTCGATGGCACACCGGAACCGGTCGCCACTCTCAAGGCGGCGATGGCTACCAAGAAGGTACTTCTGGAGGCCGGCTACAACGTCCTGATGATCCGCGAGTCCGACGATGTGCAGCTTGACAATCTGGCACGTACAGTGATCGCGAACCAGAACGCGGATTGTCATATCGCGATTCACTACGACGCGAATAACACAAACAGGGATGTCGGGGTATTTTTCTGCAGCATTCCGGACAGTGAAGAATATAAAAATATGGAACCGGTCAAGACCTGGTGGGAGCAGCACATGAAGCTCGGTCACGCCTGTGTGAACGGCCTTGTGGAAGCCGGTTTGAATCGTCGGGGTGACGGTACGGTCGCGATGGATCTGACGCAGACCTCCTTCAGTACGATTCCGTCCATCGATCTGGAAGTCGGAAACCAGGTTTCACTTCTGACAGATCAACGGATGGCGATGATTGCTAAGGGGATTCGCCTCGGTGTGGATGAATTCTTTGGCGTTCGGAAGCCGACACCGACACCGACGTCGACACCGACACCGACTCCGGGTCCGACGGCTTCTCCGGCTCCGGGTTACGACAACATCACCTACCAGTCCGACGTGACGAAGGAGATGACCGATCCGTCCTTCTGGGCGAAGCGCGCTGCCGATCCCGACAAGGTGCTGATGGATGAAGCAGCGATCCGCGCGAAGAATCAGAAAATAATGGATGATCCTGACACCAATATGTGTGACCTGAAAAATGTCACGATGGCATACGATGCGGTTGCCAGACAGAAAAAACTGGCGGACTCGACGTTTTCCGATATTACGGAACGAATCGGAACCAGAACGAAGATCTTCCGAAGCGGTGTTGCTTTGGAAGGCGACAAGATCACGGAATGGTTCAATGAGATCAAAGATAACATTCAGTACGCGCCGGCGAAATCCAATGCGACAAAGCTGTACGCGATATGCACGAAGCGCGCTGATTTGTGGATGGCGCCGAATGCCGAACCGGTCGGATGGTCAGCGACCGACGGGGATGATGAGTTTGAGAATTCAGCTGTCAATGTAAATGAACCGTTTATTATCGATGGTACAACCAGAGACGGGAAGTTTTTCCACGGAACGACCAACAACTGCAGTGGCTGGGTTGAAGCTGATCACTTCGCTATCTGTGATGACAGGGAGACATGGTTGTCACAGTGGGATCTGCCGGGCGATCAGTTACTCGTGGTAACGACAAGCCATATCACGTTGGAGAGGTCTTTCCTGGATCCTGCTACATCGGGTGTCGACCTGATGCTTGGCACGCAGCTTCCTCTCGTACCGAGAGAAGAGGTCCCGGAAAAGATTGCGGAGAGAGGAACCTGGTATAACAGGGTTGTCTATCTTCCGACACGGGACGCGGATGGAAAGCTCGTTCGTACACCGGCGCTGATCGGTGCTCATCATGATGTAAGTGTGGGATATCTTCCGCTGACGAAGAGCAATATACTAAAGGTGGCTTTCTCCTGTCTCGGGGATCGTTACGGATGGGGCGGAATGCTCGGAGCGATGGACTGCTCGATGTACGCGCGTTCGATCTACCGTTGCTTCGGATTTGAGCTTCCGCGTAATACGACCTGGCAGCGGGTAATGCCAACCTACAAGGTTGATCTCGGTCCTATGACGGATGCTGAGAAACGGGTGGCTATCAGCAAACTGCCGGCAGGTACGCTGCTGATGTTCTCAGGACATATTACCATGTACGTCGGTAATTATAAAGGAAAGCAATACGTCATCAGTGACATGGGAACCGCATCGGAAACCGAGGAGAGTATCGGTTCAGAAGTGAAAGCCAAGGCTCGCTACTGTGTGTCACTGAACACGTTGGATGTGCGACGCGCAGCCGGCACTACCTGGCTGACGGAAATGCTTACCGGACTTGTTCCATGGAAGGATTGAGAGGAGACTACGAAGTGATAAAAAGAGAGATATCGATATTGCTTTCTGTCGTCCTTGTCATCAGTGGAATAAGCATATATGGTTGCACGCCGGAAGAAGCAACGGAATCCACATCCAAAGCGTATGGAAATCATCGCGTATCAAGTCCGAAGGATGATACGCTGTTAAGCGACGATCCGATGACTACGACTTCACCAACACCTGACCCGCAGGAAGAGATTAACAAGAAAAAGGATGCCTTTAAAAGGAAGTCCGTATCCGGTATAAAAACAAAGAAAAGAACGATAAAAAAGGTGGCGCTTAAGTGGAATAAAGTCACTGACGCAACCGGCTACAAGGTCTATCGATCAACGAAAAAGAAAGGCTCCTATCGGTGCCTGGCGACGGTTACAAAGGCAGCCTATACAGATAAAAAAGCAAAGCAACGCAAGACTTATTTTTACAAAGTCAGAGCGATTACTAAGATCAATAATTTTACTGTTGAAAGCGGTGACAGCAAGTCTCTGAAGGTGTATGTCCAACCGATCAACCCGAAGACGGTGATCATCGGAGAGTGCTTTGCCGTGGCGCTGGAAAAAGAGAGAAGTCGCATGCCGTCCTACTTCCGTTATGTGGGACGCGCCGGTATGAGTACCTATACGATGCTGAGTAATAACGAGTTCAGTTATAACGGTAGAAGCGTAACCGCCTTCGAGAAGGCGGCGACATATAAACCGGACCGTATCATTTTCTTCGTGGGAGCGAATTATTCCGGATCGATCAACCCGACGAAATCCGCGAATCTTTTTGTCAAGATGAAGAAACTGATGAGCAAGATCAACCCGCATGTGCAGTTTGTGGTCATGGCTGTATCGCCTTGGAAAAAGGACAGCAAATACGGTCGACTTCTTCCTTCACACGCGAAGCGCCATCTGATCAGTAACGCGTATAAAAAAGTCGCAAAGTCGCATAAGGATATTTATTACTGCGGACTGACAGCGAAGATGGAAGGAAGCAACGGTGATCTTCTCAGCCAGTTCAACGGTGGCGACGGACTTCACTGGTCCAACTACGCGAGACAGTGGATGGTCAAGAATCTCAGGAACTGGTGCAAAAAGTATCTGGGAACATGGTAAAGAATCGGCAGCAGGAGTTTCATATATACGAGTAAAAGGAGAGATGCTATGGATTATCAAGCAATCGTAGATGGGATGACAGCTATGGCATGTGTTGTTTCCGTAGAGGATTTCGGTGAGGGACGGTACGGTAAGTTCAGGATCGTCACGGGAAATCAACCGTATATCAATTCGATCGAGAAGCCGGCTCCCGGTACGGAGATGCTCACGGACAAGTTTGTTCCCAACTCCGAATATACGAACTATCTGACGAGGGATCTCAACTTTGAGGATTATTGTTATCGGGCGGCGGTTCAGAAAAAATGCCTGCATTCCTATGTGCATCCGGGTCGAATGAATGTCTGGTTCAATATGAGTTTTTTGCCACTTGAATCTGACGATGACGAATTAAAGTACTGTCTGTACATCATGGAGATCAATTTCGAGCCAGACTCGGAGAATATGTCGGATATTTCGGGAGAGATGGCTTCCGCCGTTTTGGAGACCACGATCAAGTTGCGCGGAACCGATGACTTTAAGAAAACGATCCAGGATGTCATTTTCGATATTCGAAAACTCTGCGATGCCGAGCACTGCTGTATCCTGACGATGAACGAATACGACAGGACATGTGAGGTCTACGGAGAAGCATTTCAGGAAGGATCAAAGCTTCTTCCCATGGAAACCTATCTGGATGGCTTCTATGATATCGCGGAGTCCTGGGAGGGAACGATCGCCGGAAGCAACTGCCTGATGGTAAAAAACGAACAGGATATGGAGGTTGTCAAGGAGCGTAACCCCGTATGGCATTCGTCCCTGACAGGAGCCGGAGCCAACACCATCGTGCTCTTTCCGCTTAAGTCCAGAAATCAACTTTTAGGTTATATGTGGGCGATCAACTTTGATGCCGAAAACGCTGTCAAGATCAAGGAAACTCTGGAACTCACCACCTTCATTCTCGGTTCGGAGCTTGGCAACTATCTCCTGCTTGACCGCCTGAGAATTCTGAGTTCACGGGATATGCTGACTGGTGTAAAGAATCGTAATGAGATGAATAATTACGTTGACGGTCTGAGTGAAGGTAAAGAGTATTCCGGTTCGGTCGGGGTTATTTTTGCGGATCTGAACGGATTGAAAAAGATCAATGACGAAGACGGACACGCGGCCGGAGATATCCTTTTGAAGGATGCGGCCAAGGCGCTGTGTGAGGTATTCAACGAGTCGGAGATCTTTCGTGCCGGTGGCGATGAGTTTTCGATCATCGTGCAGGATGGTATCACAGAAGAGTTATTGAATGAAAAAATAGATCAAATAAGAACAGCCGTCACACACTACGACCGGGTGTCGTTTGCCCTCGGTGGCAGTGTAGAAGACGACTGTGTCAATGTCCGTCGCGCGCTTCGTCACGCGGATGAAAACATGTATGCGGATAAACAGAAATACTATTCTGAATTCCCGGATAGGAAGCATCGTTAGTATTATTTTCGAGCAAAAAAATCATCGAGTTTTTTCAGGAGTCCGTCGCGATCAATCGTTTTTAACAGATAGTCGGCGGGCTCCAGTTTTATGACAGAAAGCACGCTGTCTTTGTCTCCGTGACTGGTTAAAAACATCACCGGAATATTTCCTGTATCGGAATCATTTTTCAGCATGGCGGCAACCTGAGGACCGTTTGCGATCGGCATCTCATAGTCGAGGAGCACGAGGTCCACTTTGTTTTTGGCCAGCTGGCTGATCGCCTGCACACCGTTATTGGCCATGCGCACATGGTAGTGCCCACTCAGCCACTCGCGGATCGTCCACATGTATGTGAGATCATCGTCCACGATCATCACGGTCTTCTTCCGGTTCTCGCCGGAATTTCTCTCAAGATACGACGAGACATTTTTCATAAGAAGATCGATGTCTAACGGGCGCATATAACACTCCTGGATGTTTTGCTCCGGGATGATCTTCTTTACGATATTGTACTGGTCCAGTTCGCCGATCAGGATGAGTCCGAGATCTCTGTCGCTCACGATATCCTTGAGATAAACAAGGGTGTCCGTGATCTCCTCCATCCCGTCGCTCATGTAGAGGATCAGGAGCTCGGTACCCTCGAGCGCTTCCTCGATTGCCGTGATCTGCGCGTGAACAAATATGGTCTTGATATCCTGGCTGTTGAACTTTGAGATCAGGCTCTTCGCCAGGAAACTCTCCGTCGCGCTGATGATCGCAACCTGTCCTACATCTGTTGTTACCTCTGTTTTTGATGTTTCTGCCATGTTCTGTCCTCTCTTTCCGGAACACAAGGTGCTCCTACTGTGATCGCAAAGCAACGCGCGTATCTCTGTTATCCGATTGTCTTCAGAGCACCTTCTGCCAGTTGCGTGATTTCCTCCCACTTCATCTCCAGACACAGAGCCCGGAGCTGTTCCATCCGTTTCTGATCCTCCTTCGGCAAGTGATACTGACTGAGGTCCTTCATCAGTTCATCCATCAGATCAAAGTCCATACTCGAAGCAATCTCGATGATCGTCTGGTATGCTTCCTTGAGCTCGCTGACGCCGAGATCGGACTTCTCACTTTCTTCCGGTTGTAAAAATGTCAGCTTCTGCTTAAGCGCGCGGTATATCTCCAACAGTTCATCCGCGTGCGCTTCCAGATACGTTTTGTCATCTGCATCCCCGGCCTTTTCGAGTTCGGCCGCGAGTTCCGAGATTTTTGTCGCGCCGATGATTCGCGCCGAACTTTTCAACGCGTGAACCTTGATCGTATAGTTTTCGATATCGTCGTCACGGTACAACTGCTCCAACTCATCTGCATTCGCTGCTGCCGTGCGATAGAACACGGTCAGGATCGACAGATACCCCTCCGGTGAGCCGCCGTTTTTCACGCCCATAGTCAGGTCAATCTCCGGGATGTCATAGAGTTCGGGCGGAAGCGGTCTTGCGTTTCCTGATGCGTGCCCGGACGTACCCGTCGCGGATGCGTCGCCGGCCGCCGTCTCTTCCTCCTGCGCAGGCTCCGTCATCTTGTCCTCCGGAAGGATACTTTGCAGCATACGTTCCAGCTTCTCACCATCCACCGGCTTTGACAGGTATGAGGTAAATCCGGCCTCAAGGAACATTTCTCTCGCGCCTGAGACCGCATTGGCCGTCAGAGCCACCTTCGGTGTGTCGATATTTTTCCCGGACTCCTGCATGTGCTTCAGCGTCTCGATTCCGTCCATGCCGGGCATCATATGATCGATAAAAATAACGTCATAGACATTCTCTTTTGCAAGCGACAGAGCTGCCTCGCCGGATGTGGCCGTGTCGATCTGAAGCCTTGTTTGTTTCAACAGATTTTCAATGACGGAGAGGTTTACCTCCGTATCATCGACCACGAGGATGCGTGCGTCGGGGGCGTGGAAGAGTACTTGATAGGTCGTGTATGTATCGCTGTCAAACCTTGACGCGTAGTCTCCGATCTCGTTCCATTGGCAGACCTTCTGCTCGACGGTAAAGGAGAACGAGGAGCCTTTACCGTACTCGCTCTTGACATCCAGTTTACTGTCCATCAGTTCGAGCAGTTGGAGCGTGATATTCATCCCCAGGCCGGTTCCCTCGATGGTGCGGTTTCTCTCCTCCTCGATACGTCGGAAGGATTCAAACAGTTTATCCATGTCTTCTTCGCGGATACCGATGCCGGTGTCCGAAACATCAATTTTAAGGAAGATGGATTCGTCGTTCTTTTTCTCAAAAGAAATCTCCAGTATGACCGCCCCCGACTCCGTATACTTAACGGCGTTGGTAAGAAGATTTAAGGCGCACTGGCGCAGGCGGATCTCATCACCGAACAGGTGATACGGCGTGTGTTCGTCCACCTCAACTCTGAATTCAAGTCCTTTTTTCTCCGCGCGGCCACGAACCATATTGACGAGGTCATTGATCATCGAAGAGAGTTCATACTGTACCGGTATGAGTTCCATCTTTCCTTCTTCAATCTTGGAGAGGTCAAGGATGTCATTGATCAGGGAGAGAAGCGTCTGTCCGGCGGACATGATATCGCCGGCGTATTTTTTTGTCTGCTCTTCTTTACTCTCTCTCAGGATCATCTCGTCCATGCCGAGGACGGCGTTGATCGGCGTACGGATCTCATGAGACATGTTGGCAAGGAAAGTCGACTTTGCCTGATTCGCGCGGTCTGCGATCGCTTTCTGTTCCTCAAGATCGGACATATACTTGAAGTGTTCTGTCTCGTCGACAAGGGCATACAGTGTACCGACCGGCTCACCCTTGTCTGTGAGGATATTTTTCTCGGGTATATAAATGCGATTATTTCGGACGATGTTTTCATCGAATTCCGCCGCCCGTGTGATCTCCGTCAGTACCTTGTCCGGATGGTCGGCGATCTCGGGAAAAAGGTCCATCATCGGGACGTTGTAATACTGTACGGTGCCATGGATGTCGACGGCTAAGATCCCTTCGGACAAGCGATCGACAACATATTCACGCGCGATCGTAGACACCCCCAGAAGATCCAGCCGAAGGATCGCCAAGAGCATAACAATCGTACCGAGGAAGAATCCGATCATGGTGATGTCATAGACATCCGTCAGCTTTCCGAGACCGATCAGCTGCAGAACAAAAAAGAGTGACTGAACCAGACTGGCTTTCAGTACAGCTCTGAGCCGGCGTCGCATCTCCCGTCTTTTTTCTTTGGTCAACTCCAGGATCAGCGCGCCTACTCCGATCGCGATATAGAGAAGCATCAGTCCCATGAAAATATGATGGACGATGCCATCTTCATGTGTCAGCTTCGGAAAAATACCCCCAGTCGCGAAGCGTATATTTTTATAATACAGATTGTGATCCGGCATCGTCAGGATGACTACGTAGACGCCGATATTGATCAGCACCATGATGCATCGCAGGATAAAAGGAATCTGTTTTTTAACCAGTTCCAGAATAAAGAAAACAAAGAAGATGGTGATCCATACACGGCCGCCGTAGGACAGCTTCACACCGGTGAGATACGCGTCCTGTGTCTTCGCCGTCATCGTCTGCAGGTAGCCGACACAGTTGACTAAAAGCGCGATGCAACTGGCAAAAAGATACGAGTGCACCGGGGATTTCCAGTTTCGAAGGATGATCCAGCTCTCGATAAAAACACAGGCGATACAAGTATACTGAATGATTAACAGGGTGCTGCGCATGGGTTTCTCCTTTGTCAGAATGCTTACTGCCACCTTATACACTCATAATTATACATAAAAACAGTCGCGGGGACAAGAGTTTTTTGCTTGCTTTTTGATAAGAATCAGCGTATAATAAGGGGTGATGAGATTTTTGCCGGAGTGATTAACGGAGTGAATAAAGGAGGAGTTTATGAAAGGATTAACGAAGAAACTAATCGGTGCCACCGCGCTCGCTATAGGCGTACTGTGTCTGACGGTTCTGTGTGTGACGACGACGGCCGAGGCGAAGACCTACAAGAAGACCTGTCATGTACTTGTAGGGACGATGCGTTGTCTCCCGGATTCAGATTTGATGAGTCTTACCAAGAAGAGTAAGGTGACGGTAGCGAATAAAAAGATCCTGAAGTATGTGAAAAAAGTGGATTCGAACTTTAAACTTTTGAATGCGTACTCCGATTCCGCGACTGTGAGCGGTGTCTTTGTCAAGGGAAAGAAGAAAGGCAAGACCAAGGTAACCGTAAAGGTTGGAAAAAGCAAGTACGTTTATACGGTCACGGTGCATGCGAAAAAACAGGTGAAGACAGATTCGGGAAAAGCACTGAAAAAGAAATTGAAGGAACTCGGTAAGACAACGTCGGATCCGTATGTGTTCTATGCGGATCTCAGTGGAGACGGCATCGATGACCTTTTTGTAGACGGAACGATGTACGGATACAATTACGGAAAGAAGATTGTTGAGGAAGTTGAGACAGGGCTCATCATGGATGCTGTCGATGCGATCTATGTGTCGAAGAAAAATCGGATCATCTATTTTGACACGACGACGGCGAGCAAGGAAATTGAGGCCGGCAATCCGGTGAAGATTTATACGTATGAGTTGGAAGATGAGGAAGGCGCTTCCGTAGAAGACGCGGAGGAAACTCCCGATAAGGCTGCCGATGGAGATGCGAATGAGGCGCCCGGCGCGGACGCTGAGGATCCTACCGGTGAGGATAGTGAAGACGAAGCGTATGACGATGAAGAGGAAGAGGAAGAGGAAGAAGGAGAGGGCTACGCGGGCTTCCACAGGGGACTGGCCGTTGCCCTGAAACCGGGTTCTATCTTTGAGAGCATCGGACAGGTTGCGATTAAAAAGTACAATGGATTTGGAGAGTATGATGATTCATCGCAGTTCAATCCGGAGGATGAGTACTTCTTCTTCAACGATTCCAGTTATGATCAGGATGACCTCTACTACGAGCCGTACACGGTAGAGACGCTCGCGAAAAAGATGAAGACGATCCTGCCGGATAAGAAGCAGGTATATGTAAAAAAAAGCTCTCTCTAACCTAAAACAGGTAGTTTTTGATAGGCCTTTGGCTTCAAATCTGGAGCAGTATGCGCCGATCGCCCTGATTTTAAATATACTGAGAGAGTATGGAGTAATCTCTGTAAACTAAGATATTCTGAGATAGGTGAAAGAGCAAAAACAGTTAAGGTTTACTTAATAATTCATGGTTTATAATCAGGGAAGCATAGGAAATTATGCTTCCCTGATTCTGCATCTGTGATACACGCGGGTGGCGCAGTGAGCGGGGGGGCCGTGATCATAAGGAGGTAGTCATCATGGAGAAAAAGAGTAATTTCGGAAAGTTCATGCTGCTGTGGTCCGGTGAGCTGGTATCCTCGATTGGTGGAGGGCTCACCAGCTTCGGTCTGGGCGTCTATGTGTTCGCGCAGACAGGCAGTGCCGCCGGGATGGCATTGATCACCCTGCTCGGCTTCCTGCCGACATTTTTCTTCAGTGTACCGGCCGGTGTCCTCGCAGACCGCTATGATCGGCGTGTACAGATGATGATCGGTGACGGGTTTTCCGCGCTCGGTATCCTCTATATCCTGATCTGCATGATGCAGGGAGATGTGGCGATCTGGCAGATCGGTATCGGTGTCTTCGTGAGTTCAACCTTTCAGGCTCTGCTGGAGCCGGCTTACCGCGCGACCGTGACGGATCTTCTGACGGCGGATGAGTATTCGCGCGCCAGCGGCCTGGTCAATATCGCCGGCAGCTCGCGCTACCTGATCTCACCAATGATCGCGGGATTGCTCCTTAGCATCAGTGATGTCAAGCTTTTGATGATCATCGATATCTGTACATTTTTCCTGACACTGACCTCGACGGCGGTTGTGAAAAAGGGCATCGCGAAGAAAGAAAGCGAGGGGGAGAAGGAGTCCTTCTTGCAGAGTTTCAAGTCCGGCTGGCAGGCCGTGCACGGACGCAAAGGAGTCTTCGTCCTGATCATGGTATCGTCAGCGATCACGCTGTTTATGGGTGTCTTTCAGATCCTGGCGGAGCCGATGGTGCTCGCATTCTCCGACGCGAAGACGCTGGGAATCACGGAGACGATCTGTGCGAGTGGCATGCTGGTCTCCAGTATCTATCTGGGGATCCGGGGTATCAAAAGGAATTACATTCGGGTGCTGGCGGTGTCGCTGATCCTGGCGGGCATCGGTATCTTCGGCTTCGGCCTATGGGAGAACATCCCCGCGATGGCGATCTTCGGTTTCGGCTTTTTCCTGATGCTGCCTTTTGCCAACAACTGTCTGGACTACCTCGTACGTACCAATATCCCGGATGAGTTGCAGGGGCGCGCATGGGGACTGATCGGATTTTTATCACAGATCGGTTATGTGGTTGCCTTCGGAACGTCCGGTGTTTTCTCGGATCTTATAGGAAAGACGTTCGGGATCGGTGTTGGTCGCGGTGCGGCGTTGGTGGTGCAGGCCTCCGGGGTGCTGCTGGTACTGATCTCTCTGGTGCTCCTCAAGATCAAGAGTGTGAGGGAGACGGAGTGTATCGCCATGGAGAAATCGATGGAACAATC
>JAEEGM010000163.1 GCA_016280325.1 Eubacterium sp.
CTTCCATACGGAATCTCCTCCTTCGGTTACGTATGAAAGTATTATAATGCAAAAATTTCCCGTTGGCAAGTAACTTGATTTTTGGTGTACGTTGTAGTATACTCGAGACATAGTTTTTATTTCATACCAAAAAGGAGGAAAAACAATGCAAAAAAAAGTAACCGCTCTCGCGAAGAGAGTCGTAGCCGTAACTCTGGCCTGCTCGATGGCACTGGCCGTAAGCCCGATGGTGTCGGCAAAGAGCGCCAAGAAGCCAAAGCTCAACAAAACAAAGGCTACCATTGACATCGATAAGACTGTCAAACTCAAGGTGGTAAAAAACGGATTCAAGATCAAGAGCACAACCTGGAAGACCAGCGATAAGCTTATCGCGACCGTAAAGAAGGGTACCGTTACCGGTACCGGAGAGGGAACCGCTACGATCTCCGCCAAAGTGAAGTACACCAAAAAGAAGTGGAAGAAAGCAAAGACTACCACGCTTAAGTGCAAGGTGACCGTAAACTACGTTCCGGATTCGGGCGAGATGGACGGCGATTGGCAGGTCGCGGATGATCCGACCGTGAACGAGGAGCTGGATACTCTCTTCAGCCATGCGTACACGAAACCGAATGATGGTGCCACATACAAACCGATCGCGCTTCTGGAAACACAGGTGATAGCAGGAGAGGCTTTCCGTTTCCTCTGCCGCAAGACAAAACCGGGCGATACCAAGTCGACATACTCCGTTGTAGAGGTATGGAGAGACTTCAACGATGGCTGCGGAACGCTTGAAGAGAACTGGACGAACGGAACTTTTGACACGACGATCGAGGCATGTCCGGAAGAGGCCATCCCGGGTGGATGGAGCAAGCCTGAGAGTGTAAAGATTCCTGATATCTATCTCAATGCCCTTCAGGAGGCGCTTGGAAAACTCGAAAACTTCAAATTCTATCCGATGGCAGTTGTTGAGGCTCAGGGATCGACAACCAGTTTCAAGATTATCTGCGATACCATCAGTTTGAATTCCGATCCGGGCGACGCTCCTTCCTACAGCCTGATCACACTCACAGTTGATATGGCCACTTTGCAGGTTGATCCGACTTCCATCAACGTTTATCATTTTTCTGATGGGGATCAACCCAGCGCGTGATCATCACCGGATGGATCTGATTAATACGTAACGAATAAGCATAATCAAAAAACCATAATCAAAAAACCCGCGTTTTCTTCGCGGGTTTTTTGATAAACTCTATGTAATGAGCGGGTTACTCAACGTCCTGCAAAGCGTCGAAGTCTTCCTCGCCGGTACGGATCTTGACTACGCGGCTGACCGGATAGACGAATATTTTTCCGTCACCGATCTTACCGGTGTAGAGCGTCTTCTTCGCGGCTTCGATGACAGAGTCAACCGGGATACCGCTGACGACGACTTCCAACTTGATCTTCGGAAGCAAGGTCATATCCATCTCGACTCCACGATACATCTCGCCGGCGCCCTTCTGGATACCGCAACCGCTGACCTGTGTAACCGTAATACCGGTGACACCGAGAGTATTCAGCGCTCTCTTCATCTTATCATACCGCGACAACTTCGTAATAATAACAATCTTATAGATTCCCGTATTCGGGATAACACCTTCCATCTTCTCCGCGACATTTTCCACGGGCACGGAGGCATTTCGCATCGCCTCACTCGCGTCCTCATAAGCCGCGACACCGAGGTTGGTGTTCTCGTTAGCAAGCATAGCGGAGTTCGATACATCCATGATCGAGAACCCGGAGTAAGCACTTGCCAAACCATGCTCGGTAAGATCCAGACCTTCCAGTTCTTCCTCTTCACTGACACGAAGTCCGAAGATCAGTTTGATGATACCGAAGACGATCAACATGCCGATCGCTGCCCAGGCAGCGACAGCGCCGAAACCAACGATCTGAATTCCCAGCTGGTCAAAGCCGCCTCCGTAGAAGAGACCTTCCTTGATACCGGCCAGTTCAAATCCCGGTGCACTCGCTGTTGCGAAAAGACCGGTTGCGATCGTACCCCAGATACCATTCATCATATGAACGGCAACCGCGCCGACCGGATCGTCGATGTGAAGTTTGTGGTCAAGGAGCCATACTCCAAAGATTACCAACAGTCCTGCCACGGCACCGATCACGATCGAGCCGGTGGCATCGGTAACATCACACGGCGCGGTGATGGCTACGAGACCCGCTAAGGAGGCATTCAGACACATCGACACATCCGGCTTGCCGTAACGCAGCCAGGTAAATATCATACAGATGACAGTCGCTACCGAAGGAGCGATCGTGGTCGTTACAAATACGGAAGCCAACTGCTCCGTTGTTGTACAAGCAGCACCGTTGAAACCGTACCAGCCGAGCCACAGGATGAATACACCCAGGGCACCGATGACCAGGTTGTGACCGGGGAAGGCATTAACCTTGATAACCTTACCGTTTTTGTCGCGTTCGAACTTACCGATACGCGGGCCGACCATGATGGCACCGACGAGTGCGGCGATACCACCCACCATGTGGATTGCGCATGACCCTGCAAAATCATGGAATCCCATCTGAGCAAGCCAGCCGCCACCCCAGATCCAGTGTGCCTCGATCGGATAGATCAAAGCTGAGATCACAGCGGAATACACACAGTAACTTAAGAACTTGGTACGCTCTGCCATCGCGCCGGATACGATCGTCGCGGTCGTCGCGCAGAACACGAGGTTGAACACGAAGTTCGACCAGTCAAAGTTCGCATAGTTGGTAAAAATGTCAAGACCGGGCTTACCGATCAGACCTACCATATCTTCTCCCAAGAGAAGACCGAAACCAATCAGGATGAATACCACGCATCCGATACAGAAATCCATCAGGTTCTTCATCAGGATGTTACCGGCGTTCTTGGCTCTGGCAAATCCCGACTCCACCATCGCGAAGCCGGCCTGCATCCAGAACACCAGCGCGGCTCCAATCAGGAACCATACTCCGAAGAGTTTCCCATCAAACAACGCAATCACATCTTCCATACTTTTAACCTCCTTTTTTCGCACGGTTATGAACATCTTCCATGACGACACGCTCGTGCTTTATAATGAAAAAAGGGCGCCTCGGAATCAATCCGAGACGCCCTTGCCTCATTTCGTGATACACTATAACATATGTCGAATTGTTTGTCAATAGTATTTTTATATTTTTTTACAAGTGATTAAAAATAGTCAAGATTATTTGTCATTACTATTACGCATAGAAAGCGGTTGCTCAAACCTTGCCTTTGACGAATTCACGGGCGTTGCCGTTGGATACTCCCCCGTGAAGCATGCATTACAATAGTTCTTATTTCCGACTAATTCCGACAAGGATTCAACCGGTAAATAACGTAGAGAATCCGCCCCTATAATCTGTGCGATCTCCGCCGGCGTGTGGTGGCAGGCGATAAGATTATCCTCCGAATCGATGTCCGTTCCGTAATAACACGGATGTAAAAACGGCGGCGCGGATATCCGCATGTGAATCTCTCTGGCACCGGCGTCACGAAGAAGCTTAACAATGTGCGCGCTTGTCGTTCCTCTCACGATGGAATCATCGATCAGAATAATCCTTTTGTTCTCCACGGTTGAGCGAATCGGATTCAACTTGATGCGCACCTGATTGACTCTTTCCTCCTGCGTCGGCGAGATAAAGGTTCGCCCGATGTATTTATTTTTGATCAGTCCGATCCCGTAGGGAACTCCCGAAGCGGAAGCATACCCAAGCGCGGCATCCAATCCGGAGTCCGGGACACCGATCACGACATCGGCGATATCCTTCTCATCTTCTCTCGCCAGGATCCGTCCGGCGCGCATTCTTGCCTCATGCACAGAGATGCCGTCGATGACGGAATCCGGTCTTGCGAAGTAGATATACTCAAAAATACAGGTTTTCTTTTCTTTCTTTTCGATATGAGCGGAGTAGCTGTTGACTCCCTCTTTTGAAAAAACGATCACTTCACCCGGACGGATATCCCGGATAAATTCGGCGCCTACCGCCTCGAGCGCACAGCTCTCGGAAGCGACGATATAACGACCATCGGCGGTCTTTCCGTAGCAGAGAGGACGGAATCCGTGCGGATCGCGAACGGCGATGAGCTTGGTCGCAGACATCAGTACCAGCGAGAACGCTCCCTCCAGATGCGGAATGGTCGCCAGCACTGCCTTCTCGATCGAAGGATGTACCAGTCTCTCCCTGGTAACCAGATACGCGATGATCTCCGTATCCGAGGTGGAATGAAAGATCGCACCGTCCAGCTCCAGCTTCTGCCTCAGTTCAAACGCGTTACTGATATTGCCGTTGTGTGCCAGGGCCATCTTTCCTTTTTGATGGTTGACCTGCATCGGCTGACAGTTGTTCCGGTCATCGCCACCCGTCGTCGAGTAGCGAACATGCCCGATAGCCATCGTACCGCCGGGGAGTTTCTCCAGTGTCTCCCGGTCAAAAACCGTCGGCACCTCACCGAGATCCTTGTGTGAGAAAAACAGTCCGTCGTCTCCCACGACGATCCCACAACTCTCCTGACCGCGGTGCTGAAGCGAATAGAGCCCGTAATACACATCCTTGGCAACCGGATAGGTCTTGTCGGCGAACACACCGAAAACGCCGCATTCTTCATGTATGTGATTCATTTTTTCCTCCAAAAACGTAAAAAGAGGCCTCGGAATAATCCGAGACCCCTTTGCCTCTCTAAGTATAATAGCACCATATGTGGGTGGTGTCAAGTGAAAATTCAAAAAACGGTAACGTTAACGGCGCTATTCGCACAAAAAAGCAATTGTCGACGTGCCCGCCATGTGCTATAATAGGACTCGAACCGTCAATCTACGATCTATTCAACCCAAAAGGAGGATTCTATGAACTTCGAAACCGATATTTTTACTCAGTTTGATAAAAAATGGGCGCTTCTTACAGCCGGAAAGCCGGGCGCTTTCAACATGATGACCATCAGTTGGGGAGGCTTAGGTACGCTGTGGAACAAGCCGGTAGCCACCGTATATGTAAGAACTTCACGGTATACCCACGACTTTATGGATGATAATGACCTCTTCACGATCAGTTTTTTCCCGGAAGAGTATAAACAGATTCTCGGTGTGATGGGATCGAAATCCGGCAGAGATATTGATAAGATGAACGATTCCGGACTTACCGCGAAAGAAATCGCAGGATCAGTTACTTTCGAAGAAGCCGAGGTAACTCTCGTCTGCAAAAAACTGTTCCGTCAGGAATTAGCCGTTGAGAACATACCGGCAGGTATCGCTGAAGTAGCGTATGCGACCGACGCGCCGCACGATATGTACATTGGTGAAGTAATAGAAATTAAGTAGAATAATCTACTTCAAAGTATCTTTGGTTATAGAACTGTAATTACGAAATAACCGAACCTATGCGCAGGATGCCCGAGTGCATCTATGCGCCCAGTATACTTTCCGCCGCTTCGCGCCTTGTGATACACTGATCCATAGCCATCTTTCCGATGTGCTTGTGGGCATCGTCTTCGCTCATCCCTTTTTCTTCGATGAGCTTCCACTTGGCGCGATTGACGACGCGGATCTCATCCATTTTTTCTTCGAGCGTCAGAACTTTCTTTTCCTGTTTTTTCAGACGATCCTGAATCGCGCACATCAACCGTACGCTGCGGCTGACCGCTTTCACCGTCGCCGGCTTCGCGATCACGATGATTCCGTAATCCGTCACCTTCTCTGCCACGTCCTCACTGATCTCCGAGGAGGCGGTGATGATGACGCCGGTGGTGAAACGCGTGGCGATATCCACCGCCAGATCGACACCCGGTTCATCGGAAAGAGGAACGTTAATGATGGCAATATCGAAGCTGCGCTCCAGAAGCTCACGCCTGGCTAAGGACGCACTTTTACGAACCACGATATCACGGTACCTTCCATCGGAAAGAACCCGCTCCACCGAGGCTGAGAATTTCTCATATGAAGAAATGACCAGCACATCGTGTTGGCTTCGTTTGTTGTCTGCCATCTAGTTATCCTTTTCCAGAAAAAGTTTCAAGGGTGTTTCAAGAGTGTTTCCGCGTGTGAGCGCGGTCGTAGCTTTTATCTTCCGGTATATGATTGTAAAACAGCGCTAGGGACGATGTTTTTAACAAACTCGCTTTTCAATGCAGTTTCACATGCTTCTTTGTAAGACTGGGGCAATAATAGTTCGTCATCAGCAGCAAGATTTGGAAGTTCAAGCTTATTCTTGATGCCATACAAACCAGCTTCAATGAGAAGCGAGTAGGCGAGGTACGGGTTGCTGAGGGCGTCCGGGGAACGAAGCTCCGTACGTACACCGATCTCCCTCTCCGCGATGTGCAAAAGCGCGCTCTCGCTGCCTTCCGACCAGTTCACGCGATCCGGTGCCGTACCGGTTCCGAAACGACGATAGGACCCTTCTGAAGGATTCAAAAACAGCGTGATCTCGCGGATCTTGTCAAGGATTCCCGCTGCCACATAACGACATACATCATTGCCGTCCTTATCCGTTGCGTAGATATTGATATGATAACCGTTGCCGGGGTTGTCCTTAACCGGCATCGGTGAAAAGTCGGCGTAAAGTCCGTTGCGTCCCGCAACTGTACATACAACCATCATAAAGGTAGACATCTGATCGGCCGCCTCAAGCGGAAGTCCGTGATGGAAGTCGATCTCATTCTGCCCCGGTCCCTGCTCATGATGTGAGCGTTCCGGCCTGAGTCCCATCTCCTCGATCGTCAGACAGATCTCACGACGGATGTTCTCTCCCTTATCCGCCGGCGCGATATCCATATATCCGGCCTCATCATACGGCGTCTCCGTTCGATTCCCCTCATCGTCCAGCTTAAAAAGATAGAACTCGGACTTCGAACCGAACTTGAACTCGACACCTTCCTGCTTTGCGTGAGCCACAGCGTTCTCAAGCATAACGCGGGTATCCGATTCGCAGGGCTTGCCATCCGACGTGCAGACATCGCAAAACATACGGATGACGCGTCCGCTCTCCGGCCGCCACGGCAGGATAGCTAACGTCGAAGCATCCGGCTTTAGGTACAGATGCTGACTGTCATCGCCGAACCCGTCGATGCGGCGGGCATTGATCGTCACGCCGTCGGTGAAAGCCTTTTTTAGCTCGCCCGGCATTACCGAGATGTTTTTCTGGACACCGTAGGCGTCACGAAACATCAGGCGGATGAACTTGACGTCCTCCTCCTCGATGTATTGCAATATTTCTTCCGAAGTGTAATCCATCTGTTGCTCCTTTCTTCTCGCTTTAACGCGCGAGGCCTGACTCGACTCGGATCCCTGCAGCATCCTCGCGCTATATCGTTCCGATCGACGGTGATATCTCCTCCAACACATCCAACAGAATCCTTACCGTATCCAAGGACGTAAACATCGTCACGCCATTCGATACCGCACACTGCCGTATCGCCACACCGTCCTCGTAGTGAATGCCCGACAGGATCGCGCGTGTGTTCAGGATATAGCTGACATAACCGGCGCGGATCGACTGCAGAATCTCATCCGATCCCTCCGAGAGCTTACCACGCATACGCGTTCTCACGCCGTGTTCCTTCAAAAATGTCGCGGTACCCGGTGTCGCCTCGATATTGAATCCCAGCTGATAGAAGCGACGTACCAGAGGCAGTGCCTCCTCTTTGTCTTCATCCGCCAGCGTCACGATAACGGTACCATATTCCTTCATCTTGATTCCGGATGCCTGGAGCGCTTTATAAAACGCGCGGTTTAACTTTTTATCATAGCCGATCGCCTCACCGGTCGACTTCATCTCCGGCGAAAGATAAGCATCCATACCGTTTAATTTTTCAAACGAAAAGGCCGGTGCCTTGACGTAGAACATATCCTTTTCTTTCGGTGCCAGTTCCGTGATTCCCTGATCCTTCAGGCTCTGACCGAGCATCACCTTCGTGGCGATATCGACAAGCGGGAATCCCGAAGACTTCGACAGGAACGGAACACTTCTTGACGCTCTCGGGTTCACCTCGATGATATAGACACTGTCGTCCTTATCAACGATAAACTGGATATTGAAGAGTCCGCAGATGCCGACTCCCAAACCGATCCTGGTCGTATAATCCACGATGGTATCCTTGACTTTTTGAGAAATACTGAACGGCGGATACACACTTGTCGAGTCGCCCGAATGCACACCGGTTCTCTCAACCAGTTCCATGATACCCGGTAAAAATACCTCCTTGCCGTCACAGATCGCGTCGATCTCGACCTCTTTACCAACCACGTACTTGTCAACCAATACCGGCTTGTCCACGTCGACCTCGACGGCATTTTTCAGATAATGACGAAGCATCTCCTCGTTGGCGACAATCTCCATCGCGCGTCCGCCCAGCACGAAACTCGGTCGTACGAGCACCGGATATCCGATCTTCGCCGCTGCCGCTACACCGCTTTCAATATCGGTCACGGCTTCTCCCACCGGATGCGGGATCTTCAAAGAGCGGATCACTTCCTCAAACTTATCTCTGTCTTCCGCTTTATCGATCGCTTCACTGTCCGTTCCGATGATCTTTACGCCACGCTTGGTGAGCGGCTCCGCCAGATTCACGGCCGTCTGTCCGCCGAGCGAAGCGATCACACCTACCGGATGCTCCAGATCGATGATATTCATGATGTCCTCAACGGTCAGCGGCTCAAAATACAGCTTGTCCGCGGTCGTATAATCCGTAGACACCGTCTCGGGATTATTGTTAATAACAATCGCCTCATAACCCATCTCATGGATCGTATGGATCGCGTGAACGGTTGAGTAGTCGAACTCGACTCCCTGCCCAATTCGGATCGGTCCGGAACCGAGTACAATAATCTTCTCTTTATCCGAAACGACAGACTCGTTTTCCTCTTCGTAAGTCGAATAAAAATACGGTACATAACTGTCAAACTCGCTCGCGCAGGTATCGATCATTTTATAGACCGGATAGATGTCAAGTTCCTTTCTCTTTTTCCAGACATCATCCTCGGAAAGCCCTGTAAGTTCGGCGATGTAAGAATCCGAGAACCCCATGCGCTTGGCTTTATATAACAGATCTTTTGTCAGGTGTTTTCCTTCCAGTTCCTTCTCAAAATCGACGATATTTTTGATCTTATCCAGGAAGAACATATCGATCATGGTTTCTCTGAAAATAACCGACTGATCCACACCGATCCACATCAACTGAGCGATCGCGTAGAGGCGATCATCGGTTCCTTCTTTGATGTATTCGAGCAGTTCATCCACCGTCATATTTTCACGATCGAATTTTTCCAGATGGATATGATTCTTGCCGTCCTCGAGAGAGCGGATCGCTTTCAGCAAACTCTCCTCTGCCGTACGTCCGACACTCATGACCTCACCGGTCGCCTTCATCTGCGTGGAAAGCGTATTGGACGCGGTCGTAAACTTATCAAACGGGAAGCGTGGCATCTTGGTTACGATATAGTCAAGTGTCGGCTCAAAACATGCCGGCGTATTGGCAAGCTGAATCTCATCCAATGTCATGCCGACCGCAATCTTCGCAGACACTCTCGCAATTGGATAACCGCTGGCCTTCGATGCCAGTGCCGATGAACGGGATACGCGAGGGTTAACCTCGATCACATAATACTTAAACGACATCGGGTCGAGCGCGAACTGCACATTACATCCGCCCTCCACACCGAGCGCGCGGATGATCTTCAACGCGCTGTCGCGAAGCATCTGATACTCACGGTTCGTGAGAGTCTGGCTCGGTGCTACGACGATGGAGTCACCGGTATGGATACCGACCGGATCAAGGTTCTCCATGTTACAGACAACGAGCGCCGTATCGTTCGCGTCACGCATGACCTCGTACTCAATCTCTTTGTAACCGCGAATACTCTTCTCCACAAGTACCTGATGAACCGGTGAACACTCCAGCGCATGCTCGATCTTGACCTTCATCTCTTTTTCATCGTAAGCGAATCCACCGCCGGTCCCACCGAGCGTACAGGCCGGGCGTAGGATAACCGGATACCCGATCTCTTCCGCTGCTTTCAACCCCTCTTCCACCGAGTAGGTAATCTTTGAAGGGATGACAGGCTCGCCGATTTTTTCACATAATTCCTTGAACAGTTCGCGGTCCTCTGCCAGACGGATACTCTCTTTATCCGTTCCCAGAAGCTCGATCTCGCACTCGTCAAGAACACCTTTGTCACTCAGCTGCAACGCCAGATTCAGACCGGTCTGTCCGCCGATACCCGGGACGATCGCGTCGGGTCTTTCGTAACGGCAGATCCTCGCCATGAATTCCAAGGTCAGAGGCTCCATATAGACCTTGTCCGCGATGGACGTGTCCGTCATGATGGTAGCCGGGTTAGAGTTCGCCAGCACTACCTCGTAGCCTTCTTCCTTCAGCGCCAGACAGGCCTGCGTCCCCGCGTAGTCAAACTCCGCCGCCTGACCGATAACGATCGGGCCGGAGCCGATCACCAGGACTTTATGAATGTCGGTTCTTTTACTCATTATTTTCGCTTCCTTTTATCTGATTTCTATGTATAAAAATAATCGCATCTCGACTCGTTACTTTATCGCTGCTTCCATATTTTTCAGGAAGTTTTCAAACAGATAATAACTGTCCTGCGGACCGGGCGCACTCTCCGGATGATACTGCACGGAACAGAGTTTTTTCTCATCATCCACCAAACCCTCAACCGTGTTGTCAAGCAGATTGATATGGGACACCTTCAGACCGGTTCCCGCCAGAGATTTTTCATCGACCGCATAGCTGTGGTTCTGCGATGTGATCTCGATCTTCCCGGTCAGCAAATTTTTCACAGGATGGTTACCGCCGCGATGTCCGAACTTCAACTTGTAGGTCGAAGCGCCACTCGCAAGGGCGATCAACTGATGTCCGAGGCAGATTCCAAAGACCGGCTTTTTGCCGATGATCTGCTTCAGAACACCGATTACCGGCTTGACATCTTCCGGATCGCCGGGACCGTTTGACACAAAAACGCCGTCCGGATGGATCGAAAGGATATCCTCCGCACGGGTATCGAAAGGTACGACTGTTACATTGCAGCCAAACGCGTTCAATTCACGAACAATATTCAACTTCATACCGCAGTCGATCGCGACTACATTGAACCGGGGGTTGGCCGTTCTCGCGTACCACTTTTTCCGACAGCTGACTCGGGATACCTGATCATGCGGTACCGGCGTGTCGTGGATCTGCTGCACCCCCTCCCAGGTCGTCACGTTGATGTCGGTGATGATCGCACGTCTGGAGCCCAGATCCCGGATGCTCCGCACCAGCTTTCTCGTGTCAATACCGCTGATGCCGGGTACATGATTATCCTCCAGCAGTTCAGATAACGTCTTGGTATAACGGAAGTTCGAAGGCTGGTCGTTGTAGTCCCGTACAATAAAAGCAGCCGGTGCTACCAGCTTGCTTTCATAGTCTTCATCCGTGATACCGTAGTTGCCGATCAGCGGGTAACTCATGACCACGGCCTGATCGGTGTAGGAAGGATCGGAGACGATCTCCTGATACCCCGCCATCGATGTGTTGAAGACGATTTCGCAGATTGCGTCGGTTTCAGCGCCGAAGCTTTCGCCGATGTATTCGCTGCCGTCTTCCAATATCAACTTACGTTTCTTCATCGTTAATTTCTCCTGCATTATTTGCAATAAGTTTCACGTCTTAACGATTATATCATATTGAGAAAGAATTGCAATATAAAATTACATAATTACAGTGTTGTGTATCCCATGAGATATTCGTCGACGGCGGCAGCGCAGTTCTTGCCCTCTGAGATTGCCCAAACGACGAGTGACTGGCCACGGCGCATATCACCGGCAGCAAAGACACCGTCCACCTCTGTCTGATAGATATGAGCCTCATCGGTAGCAACCGTATGGCGCGCGCCGAGCGGCGTCTTCATCGCTTTCGGGAGGTATTCCTCCGCACCGATGAATCCGGCGGCGATCAACAAAAGATCACAAGGAAGCTCACGCTCCGAACCGGAGACAAAACTCATCTTGCGGTCCTTGAACTTCACTTTCACGGTCTTGATCTTTTTGATTTTCCCATTTTTGTCGGTAATCACCTCGCAAACTGTCGTGCTGTAGACACGCGGATCGTCTCCGAAGACGGCGATCGACTCACTGTGACCGTAATCCGTCCGCAATGTCTTCGGCCACTCCGGCCACGGATTCGAAGGGGCTCGGTCTACCGGTGGCTTCGGCATCATCTCGAGTGCTGTCACGCTCTTTGCTCCCAGGCGGATCGCCGTACCGATACAATCGTTACCCGTATCACCACCACCGACGACAACGACATGCTTGCCCTTCACCTGGCTCATAAGCTTTTTACTGAGGAGTTCCGGAACGAGAACATCCGCTTCCGCCTTTGCTCCTGCCTTCACGAGTTCACTCGTCACTTCACTGAGGAAGTCCACCGCGTAACGGACACCCTTTACCTCGTCCGTCTTTACCTTCTGCTTCTTGCCATCCAGTTTTACATCCGTATCGAGCGCTCTTGCCTCCTTGGCACCGCAGCACATCACAACCGCGTCGTACTCCTTTCGAAGCGCCTGCGCATCCACGTCACGCCCTACATCGGCATTCAGCTTGAACGTGATGCCCTCTTCCTCCATGATCTTCTGACGACGGTCGATCACCTTTTTATCCAACTTCATATTCGGGATTCCGTACATCAAAAGACCACCGATGTGATCCTCTCTCTCGTATACCGTTACGAGATGACCACGCCGGTTGAGTGTATCCGCTACCGCGAGTCCGCTCGGCCCACTTCCGATCACGGCAACCTTCTTTCCACTCCTGTGCTTGGGTGGACGTGCCACCATCGTTCCCTTTTTATACGCTGTTTCAATGATAAATAATTCGTTGTCATGAACCGTTACTGACTCACCATCACAACCGTTGATACATGCCTTCTCACAGAGTGCCGGACAAACTCTTCCCGTAAACTCCGGAAACGGGTTTGTCTTCAACAATCTTGCCAATGCATGATCATCCTGCTCTCTAAAAATAGCGTCATTCCACTCCGGAATCAGGTTGTGAAGCGGACAACCGACAACCATTCCGCTCAGGCTCATCGCTGACTGGCAGAACGGCACGCCGCAATCCATACATCTCGCCGCCTGACATCTTCTCTCACTCACATCGTTATATGCGTGAAACTCAGCAAAGTTCTTGATTCTCTCTAAAGGCGGAATCTCAGGATTCTCATTTCTATTATACTCAAGAAACCCTCCAATTTTACCCATACTTATCCACACTCCTTATATATCCATTGCTACTAAAACAACACTGTTGCACTATTGCAGGGTATACGGAATCACCCAGCAACTTCCTTGAACGCCTCATAAACCGCATTCTCCGGATCAACTCCCTGCTCCTCATAATGAGATATCGCTGTAAGCATCCGCTGATAATCATTCGGCACGACCTTCTTGAAATCCGGAAGATACTCATCAAAGTGCTCGAGCACCTCTTTACCAAATACCGAACCGGTCTCTGCCACATAATCCTCAAGGATTCCCTGCAGCTCAGCAACGTCGTATTTTTCCGTCACTTCCGTAAAGGAAACCATATCCTTGTTCATGCGCAGATACAACGTATGATCCCTATCGAGTACATACGCGATACCGCCGCTCATACCGGCCGCAAAGTTCTTGCCGGTCGATCCGAGGATCACCGCGCGTCCGCCGGTCATATACTCAAGACCATGGTCACCGCAGCCCTCTGTCACCGCAATGGCTCCGGAATTTCTCACGCAGAAACGCTCGCCGGCCACACCGCATACATAGGCCTTTCCGGCAGTCGCGCCATAGAGTGCCACATTACCGATAATAATATTCTCATGTGCCTCGTAGGTTGCCTCCTCCGGCGGTGTCACGATAACCTTACCACCGGACAGCCCCTTACCGAAGCCATCATTTGCATCTCCATGCAGATGGAGTGTCAGACCATACGGGATATACGCACCGAAGGACTGACCGCCGCCGCCGTGCGCATTGACGATAACCGTATCCTCCGGAAGCTCCGTTCCGTGGTCCGCCGTAATCCGGCTTCCCAGAAGTGTACCGAAGCTTCGGTCCGTACTGGACACATTCACATCGACCGAGATACTCTTTTTCTTGCCAAGTTCTTTATAGGCCGGGATCAGCACCTTCGAATCCAGCGTTTTCTCAAGCTGGAAGTCATAGGCATCCGACGGATTGAAGTGAACCTTTGTATCAATCTCACCATCCGTGTACAGAATCCGCGACAGATCCGCGAGAGCCGCACGGTCCCTGCGTCCCTCCAGACGTGTCTTCAAACGATCCGTACGTCCGACCATCTCATCCACCGTGCGGAAGCCCATCTCACTCATGATCTCACGCAGGTGTCTCGCTACAAACTTCATAAAGTTCATCACGTGCTCCGGCTTGCCGGCGAAGCGCTTTCTCAGCTCCTCATTCTGCGTCGCGATACCCATCGGGCAGGTATCCTTGGAGCAGACACGCATCATCATACACCCCATCGTGACTAACGGTGCCGTCGCAAAGCCAAACTCCTCCGCTCCGAGCAGACACGCGATCGCCACATCACGACCGGTCATCAGCTTACCATCTGTCTCAAGTACCACATGTGAACGAAGGCCACTCTCAATGAGGCTGCGATGCGCCTCACTGACACCGAGCTCCCACGGAAGTCCGGCATGGTGTACCGATGAAGACGGTGCCGCACCGGTACCGCCGTCGTAACCGGAGATCAGGATTACCTGAGCGCCGGCCTTAGCCACGCCCGAAGCGATCGTTCCGACACCGGCCTCCGATACCAGCTTCACGGAGATGCGTGCATCGTCGTTGGCATTTTTCAGATCGTAGATCAACTGCGCCAGATCCTCGATGGAATAGATATCATGATGCGGCGGCGGCGAGATCAGCGACACACCCGGTGTCGAAAATCTCGTGGAAGCCACCCACGGATATACCTTTTTGCCGGGCAGGTGGCCACCCTCTCCGGGCTTGGCTCCCTGCGCCATCTTGATCTGGATTTCTTTCGCGCTGCGCAGATACTGACTCGTCACACCGAAACGTCCCGAAGCCACCTGCTTAACCGCTGAGTTTTTGTCTGTTCCGAAGCGAGCCGGATCCTCTCCACCCTCACCGGTATTGGAGCGTCCGCCCAGACGATTCATCGCCTCGGCCAAAGTCTCATGTGCCTCACGTGAGAGGGATCCGTAGGACATCGCGCCCGTCTGGAAACGTTTCACGATCTCGTCCTCGCTCTCCACCTCATCAAGCGGCACCGGCTTGTCCGCCGGAATGAAACTCAAGAGCGCACGAAGCGTATGCGGACGATCCTCCGCATCCACCATCTGCGTATACTCCTTAAACAGCTCATAATTTCCTTCCCGTACAGCTCTCTGCAACGTTACGATCGTCTTCGGCGTGTACATATGATCTTCCTTGTCCTCGCCGCTACGCAGGCTGTGGAACCCGACGGAATCCAGCGTCGTATCCGTCGGAAGTCCCAGCGGATCAAACGCATTGTTATGTCGCAGCTCGATATCCTCACCGATCTCACGGATGCCGATACCGCCGGCGCGGCTCACCGTACCGGTAAAGTAGGTATCGATCAGTTCCTTTGAAAGACCGATGGCTTCAAAAATTCGCGCACTCTGATAAGACTGCAAGGTGGAAATACCCATCTTTGCGGCTATTTTTACAACACCGTTTAAGAGCGCCTTGTTGTAGTCTTCGATCGCCGTGTGATAATCCTTATCAAGCATACCGATATCGATCATCTCAGCGATACACTCATGTGCGAGATACGGATGAATCGCACGCACACCATATCCAAGAAGGCAGGCGATCTGGTGAACATCCCGAGGCTCCCCACTCTCAAGGATCAGAGAAACTGCTGTTCTCTTTTTCGTACGTACCAGATGCTGCTCCACCGATGACACCGCCAAAAGTGACGGGATCGGCATGTGGTTCTCATCAACTCCTCTGTCGGTCAGGGTGATGATATTGGCGCCTTCCGAGATCGCGCGATCCACCGCGATATTTAACTGATCCAGCGCTTTCTCGACGGAGGTATTTTTATAGAATAATAAGGACACACGCGCCGTGTGGAAGCCCGGCTGATCCAGCGCCTCGATCTTCATCAGATCGACGCCTGTCAGGATCGGCGAATCCACTTCCAGAACGCGGCAGTTCTCTCCCTTTTCGATCAGGAGGTCTCCGTCGGAACCGATATATACGGTCGTATCCGTCACGATCTTCTCACGAAGTGAGTCGATCGGCGGGTTTGTCACCTGTGCGAAAAGCTGCTTGAAGTAGCAGAACAATGGCTGATGATGCTTGGACATCATCGCGAGCGGCACGTCGGCCCCCATCGAAACGGTAGGCTCCACGCCGTCACTTGCCATCGGCAGGATCTGACTTCTCACATCCTCATAGGAGTAACCGAACACCTTGTAGAGCTTGTCACGCATCTCCTGATCATGTGTCGGAATCTTTTTATTCGGGATCGACAGATTCTCCAAAAGAAGCAGGTGACGATCCAGCCACTCACCGTAAGGCTGCGAATGGGTGTATCTTTCCTTGCACTCCGCATCGCTTAAGATCCGGCCTTCTTTCGTGTCAACAACCAGCATGCGTCCCGGTGAAAGACGGGACTTCCTTACGATATTTTCTTCCGGGATATCCAGGACACCGACCTCGGATGCGAGGATCAGGCGACCGTCCTTCGTTACATAATAACGGGACGGGCGAAGTCCGTTACGATCAAGCGTTGCCCCGAAGAGCTCGCCGTCAGTAAAAAGAATAGCCGCCGGGCCGTCCCACGGCTCCATCATCGTCGCATAATAATGATAAAAATCCTTGCGCTCCTGACTCATCGCATCGTCGTGTTTCCACGGCTCCGGAACAGCGATCATCATCGCGAGCGGCAGGTCCATACCGTTCATATACAAGAATTCCAGTGAATTATCAAGCATTGCCGAGTCAGAACCCGATGCCGAGATCACCGGATAGACTTTGCTCAGGTCTTCCTTCAGAATCTCTGAAGACATCGTCTCCTCGCGGGCCAGCATACGATCCGAGTTACCGCGGATGGTATTGATCTCACCATTGTGAGCAATCATGCGGTACGGATGCGCGCGCTGCCAGGAAGGCGTCGTATTGGTTGAGAAACGGGAGTGAACGAGCGCGATCGCGGTCTCATACTCCTTCGACATCAGATCCTCGTAGAAACGACGGAGCTGACCTACCAAAAACATACCCTTGTAGACAATCGTACGTGAAGAAAGCGAGCAGATGTAGGTATCCTCCGAACTCTGCTCGAACTCACGGCGAAGGCAGTAAAGACGTCTCTCAAACTCGATGCCGCGCTCCACACCTTCCGGTCTTCCGATGAAGCACTGACTGATATAAGGCATGCAGTTTAAGGCCGCCTCACCGAGAATCTCCGGATGCGTCTCAACCTTGCGCCAGCCGAGGAATTCCATCCCGGATTTCTCCGTGATCACCTCGAGCATACGCTCGGCAAACATCCGCTTCATCGGATCGTCCGGCAGGAAAAACATGCCCACACCGTAGTCTCCGGCAGACGCTATTTTTATACCTTCTTTTTTTGCTATTTTTTTGAAAAACTTATGGGATATCTGTGTCAGGATTCCGACACCGTCACCGACCTTACCGGACGCATCTTTTCCGGCGCGATGCTCGAGTTTTTCAACGATGGAAAGAGCGTCGTCAAGCACCTGATAGTCGGGTTTTCCGTTGATATTTATTACTGCTCCGATTCCGCAGGCGTCATGCTCACGGAGCCAAAAATTGTCACTATTATTATCCATATTATTATCCATTTTTTCACATCCCTTGCATAGGGCAGTCCTTCGGCGTGGTCAACGACGAAGGACTTTTTTGCCCCAAAAGTATTATTGTTTATTATCTCAACGAGAACAGGAGCTGTCCATAGGTCGGATAGGAGAGATATTCATCCGGGATCAGAGCCTCTGCCTCATCGGCGTACTTTCTGAGTTCTTCCATTTCTTTCAGTACGGTCTGCTCGTAGAAGGAAGCCTGTTTCTGAACATCATCGATATTCTCGGCTTCTTCCGTCTTCGCTTTCAGACTGTCAAGCTTCTCGGAGATCTGCGTCGATGCCTCATCCAGCGTCTTCAGAAGTTTTCCTTCCAGTGTTGCCTTGGCACCCGGAAGCGCTTTCTCCTTCTGGATGATCTCCTTCGTCAGATCCATCTCATAAGCGATCAGTCCGGAGGTCAGATCCTTGCGAACCATCTCCTGCATCGTCAATGCCTCGATATGAATTGACTTCGCATAGTTCTCAAGCAGAATCTCGTATCTGGACTCGATCTCCTCTTTGGTGAAGATCTGATGTCTGGTGAAAAGATCGATCGACTTATCCGAGATCCACTCCGGCATAGCATCCGGAAGGGATTTCAGGTTCGGAAGACCACGCTTCTCCGCTTCGGCGATCCACTCATCGGTGTAACCGTTTCCGTCAAACAGGACTCTCTTGTGAGCAGTCAGTGTGGACTTCAGAAGCTCGGTCAGCTTGTCATGAAGCGCGTCACCGCTCAGGCCCTCGAGCTGTGCGGTCATGATAGCCATCTCTTCCGCTACGGCTGTGTTCAGGACGATGTTCGCGTTTGCTACCGATACGGATGAGCCCGGCATACGGAACTCAAACTTGTTACCGGTGAAGGCAAACGGTGATGTACGGTTACGATCGGTGTTATCCTTGGTGATGTGTGGCAATACCTGCGCGCCCATCTCCATCTTGATCTTGGCACCACCCTTGAATACGGTTCCCTGCTCGATACTGTCAAGCACGCGGCTCAGCTCGTCTCCGACGAAGATGGAGATCACGGCCGGCGGTGCCTCGTTGGCGCCGAGACGATGATCGTTTCCTGCTGACGCTACCGACAAACGAAGCTGCGGTGCGTATTCATCAACAGCGGCGATCACGGCGATCAATGTAACCAGGAACGGGATGTTTTCGTCCGGGTGCTTGCCCGGATCGAGGAGGTTGATCCCGGTGTCGGTACAGATCGACCAGTTGTTATGCTTACCGGAGCCGTTGATTCCCTCAAACGGTTTCTCGTGAAGGAGGCAGGCGAAGTTGTGCTTGTCGGCTACTTTTTTCATAACCTCCATGGTTAACTGGTTGTGGTCAACAGCAACGTTGGCGGTTTCAAATACCGGTGCCATCTCGTGCTGTGCCGGCGCTACCTCGTTATGCTTGGTCTTTGCCGGGATGCCGAGCTTCCACAACTCTTCATCCAGATCATGCATGAAGGCGGATACTTTCGGTTTGATAACGCCGAAGTAGTGATCCTCCATCTCCTGTCCCTTGGTTGCCGGCGCACCGATCAGGGTACGTCCGGTAAAAAGGAGATCCTTTCTCTGCATATAGTCTTCCTTGTCGATCAGGAAGTATTCCTGCTCCGATCCGATGGTCGTGTTGACACGGGAGACATCCTCATAACCGAGGATCTTCATCAACTTGACCGCCTCGTTGGAGAGTGCTTCCATCGAACGAAGGAGCGGTGTCTTTTTATCCAGTGCCTCACCGCCGTAAGAACAGAAGGCGGTAGGAATGTAAAGGGAACCATCCTTGATGAAAGCCGGTGAAGAAGGATCCCATGCGGTATATCCTCTTGCCTCAAACGTGGCTCTGAGTCCGCCTGACGGGAAACTGGAGGCATCCGGCTCACCCTTAACGAGTTCCTTACCTGAGAACTCCATGATGACGGTTCCGTCACCTTCCGGTGAGATGAAGCTGTCGTGCTTCTCAGCGGTCAGACCGGTCATCGGCTGGAACCAATGCGTGTAATGTGTCGCACCGTTCTCAATCGCCCATTCTTTCATTGCGGCGGCTACGGAGTTCGCTACATCGAGCTCCAGGTGGGTTCCGCTGGTAATCGTCTTGTGGACGGCTTTATAAACGTCCTTCGGGAGACGCTCGCGCATCACCTTGTCACCGAAAACTAAGCTTCCGTACTCCTCGGGTAATTTCTTTGCTTCCATCATAATTGATTCCTCCTATCGTTTGATTTGAAAAAAATTAGTTTCCTATATGTTTCCGCGTAGCGCCCTACTCTCCAGATGCGCCATAGTTTGAAAGGACGCGAGCGGATGGATCGTTTACGTTACAGCCCTCCCAGGACTTATTTGGCATCCAGAAGTCGTCGACCATATGGGATTGGCCGGGGTAGTATTTTTCGAAGATGTCTCGGTAAAGGAGCGACTCCTTGGTGAACGGGCGAGCGTGGGTGTACTTGGCGATACCTGCTTCGTACTGTTCGTCCGTGTAGGTTTCCTCGGCGCGTTCGATCAGGTCATCGCGGAGCGAGTGCCCGACTGCGTCGGAGAACGCTGCTTTCTCTCGCATCAGGATCTCGTGCGGGATCAGCTTGTCCTCTTCGAAGGCATGTCGCAGAAGGTACTTTCCGATGCCGTAGGTGTTCATCTTCTTCGCCGGATCGATCGCCATGACGTAGTCCACGAAGTCGAGGTCTCCGAACGGCACGCGCGCTTCCAGTGAGTTGACACTGATACATCGATCCGCACGGAGCACATCGTACATGTGAAGTTCGCGGATACGCTTTCTCGACTCCTCCTGAAAAGCTTCCTTGTCCGGCGCGAAGTCCGTATACTTATATCCGAACAGCTCATCGGAAATCTCTCCGGTCAGCAGCACGCGGATGTCGGTGTTCTCCCGGATCCACTTACACAGCAGATACATTCCGATCGAAGCACGGATCGTCGTGATGTCGTAGGTCGCAAGCGCTTCGATCACCGGCTCCAATGCGTCCAGCACATCGTCTTTTGAGATGATCACCTCGTGGTGATTGCTGTGGATATAATCCGCAACCTGTCTCGCATACTTCAGATCGATCGCGTCGATATCCATTCCGATGGCGAAGGTTTCGATCGGGCCGTCCCACAACTTGGCCGCTGCCCCGCAGACCAGTGACGAATCCAGTCCGCCGGAGAGAAGAAATCCGATCGGCTGATCCGCCGTAAGTCTCTTCTCGATTCCCTTCATCAATCGGTCGTGGATTCCCTCGCAGATCGCATCCAGTCCGTCCGGCTCGATCCCGACACTGTTTGAGAGTGTCATGCTGCCGGAAGTCTTTCGGCTCTGCGCGTTTCCGACACCGCTTAAGTGTCTTCCGTGTCCCGCCTTACCCGGATTCCAACCGGCCTTGGCATACACACCGCCGGTCGTCATATCGCGGTAGCAGGTGAACTCTCCGTTCCTATAAAAATGTCCCGGTGGGAACGGTTTGATTTCCTTAACAACTCCCTGTATATTCTTTGGCTCCGAAGCAAATGCGATGTATCCGTCTTCATCATATCCGTAGTAGAGCGGGCGAATTCCGATCGGATCGCGGGCGGCGATCAGTTCATTTTTCTCACCGTCGTAGATCACACAGGCGAACTCGGCGTCCAGGATATTGAACATCGCGGTTCCCAGCTTCTCATACAGGGGCATCAACAACTCACAGTCGCTTCCGCTTTCGAACGGATACCCGAGCGATGCCAGGTATTCCTTCAACGGTCCGAACCCGTAGACCTCACCGTTACACACGACCGCGTTTCCGCGATGTGTAAAGGGCTGCATACCTGTCGGCGACGGTCCCATGATGGACAATCGATTGAATCCGATCCAGCCTCCCTTGGTTTTGATATGATCGGTCATGTCCGGTCCACGCGATTGTGTCTTTTGGAGCATTTTTTCGAAAAATGCTTCCGTCACATCCGTACGTGCATAGGTCAATATCGCGCACATATTCCATACCTCCATAAGCAAAAAAAGACAAGGTCATCCCAGAGTTTCCTCTGAGACGCCCTTGCCTCATCAAAAGCACTATATCATAATGTCAACCGGTTGTCAAGAGTTTTTTTACCGAAAGGTTACGTTCGCGTAAATGGTAACCACACTCAAAAGGTCACGTTATTCTCCATATTCTTTAATCCGCTTTCTGATAAGAGATTCACACGATCTTTCAAAGTCCGTCATCGACGGAAGTAAGGTGGCATTTTCTTTAAAGTAATCCGCAACTTCATATACCAGATCCATCTCGCCTTTGTAATTCTCTTCAAACTCTTCCCGGCTACGGCTGCTCTCCCTTTTTTTTGAATAATACTTGTCTGCCGCACTTTTTAAATCCGTCGGTTCTTCAGGAAAACAATATACATATTCGGTCTTATATCCCTCTTTCGCGTTTCCGGTATAACGGATATAGAACCACCCCCAGGTGCCCTCGCAATCAAATAATTCATGACGGATCTGGCCTCCTGACAAGTATTCCCCTTCATGCTCTTTCGCGTAATCTGCAATCCGTGAGACATTGTCACGCCCAAGCTTCACACATTTATGATCAAAAAAAACATCAAATGCCGCATTTAGCTCCGGCCAGTCGTATACGATAGGAGGATTCAGCGTGTAGCCAAAATCAAACCAATCATCATCACATCTTGCTTTGAAATACTCCAAACCATTTATCGCATGGAGAGCCATTCCGACGATACCGGGATTTTTATACGCCTTGGATATAACGCCTTTAACCGGCTCCGAATTTCCTCTATTATCTATTCTCTCATAGTCATAATAAAATGCCACTATACCCCAATCGCTCATACGTAATCCTCTCCTTTACGTTTTTTACATCTTTTCATACATTGTATCAATCGCTATGAGTTCAATGCTTCTCACCCTCCGAACCATTCCAGCACCAGGACCGTGACCATTCCGCATGCGATGAGCCGACACCTCCGTCCGGCATGCCGAGACGCCCTATATCTGTTCTCTCCGTTCTTACCCATGAGCTGTTACTTCCTTCCCCGCGTAAAGTGTCAGGAGCCCCCGTTTTCGCGGAGGCTCCCGATTATTCATTTTCCGGCATTAATACTCTTTCCAGTAAATACTCTTGGCGATTTTTTCCGTTGTTGTATACTTGCCGCCATCCAGTTGGTTCAGATCGTCATCGAAGTCTTCCCATTTCACTTCCGTTTCTTCCGACGAGATAGGAAGCGGAACATCACGTTGGCTGGATGTTTTCAGATAATATCCTCCCAGCTTTTCATTCGATTCCCGATCACGGTAAATGCCCGGGAAATCAAACTTAACCTTATCCGCCGCCTTGACTGTCCAAGTCTTCGGGATGGACGCATCTGTTCCTTCGTAATTGATGTCCAACGTACGCACGCTTCCGGGAAAATCTTTGTCCGGATAGCAGTAACTCGAAGATGCCGGATCAATCGGAGTTTCAACACTGGCATTGTAGGCGAATCGATAGAATACCGTAGGCGAATTCTCCACAGTACCATGGCCGATCGCTGCCAATTTTCCATCATTCACTCCGCCGTTGTACGTATCAACAAAGATTTCGGCTTCATAATCCCCTTCGATCAGGAAGTATCTTGTTACTTCCACGGATCCTCCATCATCCTTCTGAACCGTAACCGATTCTCCCGCAGGCTCTGCCTGAAATTTCTCCGGCTTTTCCAGAATATCCCGAATAACATAGGTCAAGTCAGCCAGGTTTAATTCATTGTTAACAAGCATGTTCCACTCTTCCTCCTGGTAACTCTTTCCCGTTGCCGGATTGGTAACATTCGGAGCCAGAATTTTTCGAGTCAGGGATCTGCCAAAATCAACATCCATGTAAGCCTGATACGGATTCTCAGCATCCGTGTTTTCTTTTTGGAAAACATTGGTGAATCGGCTTTCCATAAGCAAAGTCTGTATCCAATACAGATCCTTCGAATAATAAACATTGTCTATATTGGAGTAAAATGCAAGCGGATCATTGGCGATATCCTCAGCAACTCCCTTACCCATAGAAAGTTTTTTCTTCTTCTTGTATGTATTAACAAACTTGTTAAATGTCTTTTTCTTGATCTTTTTCTTATTCTTCGTGTACTTCTTGCCGTTTTTGATATAGATATTTGACTGCTTCATCTTGGTGTTCAGAGTAATGGTTGAATATGTGGTTTTCTTACCCTTTACCTGCTTCACAAGAATCTTGGTATCCCCGCTTTTACGAATCTCCTTGACATTTTTCAAGGTCTTATCTGCCGGGAGTTTCTCTTTCATAATCTGTTCACTGATACAGTAGATACGCATCGTTCCACTCGCCAGTGTTACCATGGCCGCACTGTTCTCCCCGGCATAAACCGGCTCTGCATACTTGAGGCCTTTGTACTTAGAAGCAAGCTCCCCTACATAGGTCTTAGCCAGCTCCTCCGGACCTTTCATGGAAAAACCTCTCGCGTAAATATTCTCGCTGCCCTCGCAGTTGCGACTCTTATCTACCGCCTCCGTGAGAATGCTCTGTATCTTCTGCAGAACCGGATCTCCCGTCTGCTCAGTCTTAACCAGCTTGGCGGACGCTTCGTTTGACGCGGCTGGTGTCAATGACACGCTCATCGCGAGAACAAGTGCCGCTGCCAAAAGCTTTTTCATCTTCCTCATCGTTCTTACCTCCCTAATTCACAATAGTAATTGCATGTTAACAGATACAGGATATATTGTACCATATTATGTACCCGAATATCAAGCAAATTGTACATCGGGGTACTTTTAACTTTTTCAACTTTGTCATTTATTCAACCACATCTGTCCGACTTCGAGTTCTCCGGATACAAATCCGCCCGTGATCTCGGCTGATTTTTTCTCACTGCCATCCTCTCTCTGCGCAAACATCATTATCTGATTGTTCTCGGTATAAAGGTTGGCGTCAAGCTTTACCGTACCGTCATTCATATCGACCGGTGTTTTGCTGTCATCGTAAAGGATGTACTCCCACGGTCTTATGTCGTCGCCGAAGGATGCGTCGGCTCCGGACTCCTTGTTGTACGGAACTCTGCCGTATCTGGTAAGACACAGCCTTACCAAAGGCGATTTCAGGTATGTCTTCGGATCAGGCGACACATCCTTCCTTACATCCGTACCTACACTCTTGTTGTACTGTTCCACGAGCCACGGTGTCGTATAGTACATATAGATCGCAGGCCCGTTGGTCCCGGCATTCAGGTTTGTCCCTTTGGTCGTACCGTCTTTGTCCGTCCTTGTTACGGGAGCATAGTACATCTGCCATCTGTCTGTCTGTATCCCGTCGGGATGATAAGGCTCTCCCTTGGTGCATATGATATCATAGACAGCCTCTGATCTCTGCTCCTCGCGCTCGGATGCGCTTGCCTTCTCGTTTACGGTATAACCTCTGTAACCGAAGTAGATATACTCACCGCCCTGCTTGTTCTTGTCCTGCTCCTTATCCTCCTTTGTCAAAGACACTCCTTCATTTAAGTTCATATCGATGAACTCCGTACAGCCCTGTCCCAAAAGACCTGCCAGTGCTTCTTTTTTAGTGGAGCCTCCTGCGGTATATATCCTGTTGAAGTAGGTGTTTGCTCCTTTTTCATAGATCATATGGATAAATGTGGGCAAAGCTGCCTCCCCGTAAGTGATCGCCCTTTCTCCGACAGACTTCCTGCCATCAGAAGACCGGGTCACTTTATCCGTCTTGTCCACACACAATGCCGTCGCCTGTTTGGTGTTAAATACATTCTCATCGATCGTGATCTCCGTGATCGGCTGCCCCGGCGTCACTCCCCTGTTATACGTATAGTATAAATAGTATTTTTGTTTCTTCCATCTGTAACCAAGGGCATCCTCCACTTCGTCCTCATCACAGTTCCACTGCTGCATTTCTATGGGCGTATGTATGCTCGAACAGTGATAATCCACGCCGTCGACCTGGATCTTTTCGGGTGCTGAATCGACATCCGTTTTATACAAAAGTATTCCCTTTATGGCTTTTACCGGATCATCTGTCCTCTCCACACTTATATAGGATGCAGGTCTGTCAGTAAAATTGTGCTTTTCTGTCGGGGAACCGCCGCCGCCGTGTTTTCCGTCCGGA
>JAEEGM010000164.1 GCA_016280325.1 Eubacterium sp.
AGATGTCCGTCGCTGATACGTGAGGTGTTAAAAGCACCGGTCTGCGTATGCGTCTTGGCAACATAAGGTCTTGTGGGATCACTGATGTCAATGATATGGATCTGGGTATGAGCACCCACCCGGCCGAAATTTTTGGAGTATCCTGAACGATAAGCGCGGTTATAGTGACCGCCTTCGTTAAGCTCCCATTGATTTCCGATCACGATGACCTGATTACCATTGATATACATCTCAGCGCAGTCACAGTTCGGAATCTCAACCTGTCCTACCTCACGGGACCGGCTTCCGTTCGGCTCGATCACATGGATCGTGAATCCGAAGGTAGATGATTCGATCGTAAAAATGTGCTTACCATCCGTCTTGACGATATCGCCCTCTTCGACACCGGTCACCTGCTCATCGGTCTTGGAGTAATCCGAACTTGCCCCTGACTTCGGCGCTGCCGAATCGGCGCTCTGGATCCCTCCATTGGAAGCAGATTCCGTCTTAGGCGCATCTCCGGCAGCCGGCGCTTCCGCTTCCTCCGTTGTCGTCGCATCCTCGATTGCGTACTCAATATCACCCTTATACATATTTCTGGTGCTGATCAGTTCACTGTTGTATTTGTTGATGATATCACATACCTGATCATAATCCAGTTCGGCTACCACATCCGGATCTCCGGAGTCCGGCTTGGTATCACTCGCAACCTGTGTCGGAGAATCGGTCTTCGTATTCCGGGAATGGATCAGGGAAAAGGTCAACAGCCCCGCCATAACACCAAAAACCAGACAGGCTGCCATTCCTGCGACAATCAGCCACGGAGAACGTCTGCCCGCTCTCTCCTGTGTCACACCGCGAAGCTTCTCCTCGATTGCCTTCGGACTCAGCGACGGCGGCGGTTCGATATCCCCGGCGTCCTCCTGCAGAATCCGGTAAATCTCCTCTTCGGTCAGGTCCCCCACATGGGGAAGCGCCTGCTCTTCTTCTACCGTCCACTCTTTGATTCCTTCGGAGCCAACGGAATTAGCATTGGCATCTACCGTATTATTGTCCTGAAATTCCGAATTTTCTGTTTCTATATCCATGTTCTTGTTCTTATCTTCCATAATCTTACCCTCCCTTCTTCAGACTGCCACCGGCGCAAGTGCCTGTTTCAGTTTTCCGAGCGCCCGGCTTTTCAGTGACCGGACAGTACCCGGTCGCATCGTCAGCATCTTCGATATCTCCGTCGATTGATATCCCGAAAATACGGAAAGTGTGATTACCATCCGCTCATCATCGGATAGAACCTCAAGCAGATCATCAAGTTCCGGTTGATCATACCCTTCTTCTCTGGTTTCTGCTTCGTAATCCTCCGGCAGCGCAACCTCCTGCTGATTTCTCAGTAATATCCGGCATTCATTTGCCGTAATTTGGAACAACCAGCTTTTGAACGCGGAATCCTGTCGAAGATTCGGAAGCTTCTCATACGCTTTCAATACAGCCTGACTGACAGCATCCTCAGCTTTCGCGGTATTCTTCAGATAACAAAGGGCGAATCGATAAAGGTCCTTGTAGTATTTTTCATACAAGAGAGCGAAAGCGTGGGCATCCCCCTGCTTCGCCTGTGAGACCAGTGCCCATTCTGTGTTGGTCATAAGCATCTACCTCCTAATCCACATCTGCCTCATCGAGTCTTCGATAAGCTATGTGTTTTGTCCCTTTCTGTACATAAGATACACGACAGATATAAAGTGTTGCATCAACTTGCAATTTTTTTTAATTTCATTATAATCTATAGTATGAATGAAGATCGCGAAATCGTCAAGATATCTGTCCGAAACCTGGTGGAATTTATCCTTCGCTACGGAGATCTGACGCCCGGCGGTGCCGGCGTGAGGAATCTCGAAGCAATGCAGGAGGGCCGTCGTATCCACCGCAAGATTCAAAAATCCATGGGCATCGGCTATGAAGCAGAGGTGCCCCTCTTGACGTGTACCTCCATCACTTCACCGGCGTCCGGTGACTCCTTCACCCTGCAGGTCGAGGGCCGGGCCGATGGGATCCTTCACGATGATGATGGGGTCCTGATCGATGAGATCAAAGGTGTCTACCGTGACATCCACGATATGGAGGAAGCGGATCCCGTCCACTTAGCGCAGGCCAAATGCTATGCGTATATGGTCCTGACCGCCGAGGAACTGAAGTCAATCCGGGTTCAGATTACCTACTGTCATATGGAAACCGAACAGATCCGACGTTTCACGGAAACCTGCACGGCCGAAGAGATCATCACCTGGTTTGACGATCTGATCGCTTCCTACACGCCGTGGGCTGTCTATGAATTCGACTGGAGAAACAAAAGGACAGAGACAATCCGGGAACTGAAGTTTCCCTTTCCGTTTCGTCCCGGCCAGGATGACCTGGCTGCCTTCACATACAAACAGATTGAAAAAGGCGGGCGACTTTTTATCGAAGCCCCTACCGGCGTCGGCAAGACCATCACCACCGTCTTCCCTTCCATCGTATCGATGGCTGAAGCCGGCATCGAACGCATCTTCTATCTGACAGCGAAGACGATCACACGAACGGTTGCCGAGGAATGCTTCGCCCTCTTATGCGAGCAGGGCCTCTGCTTCAAACCGATCACGCTGACCGCCAAGGACAAACTCTGCGTCTTTGACAAGCCGGACTGCGATCCGACACGCTGTGAAAGGGCACACGGTCATTTCGATCGCGTCAACGATGCTCTCTACGATCTTCTGACAAGTGAAACCTCAATCTCAAGAGACACGGTCCTTTCCTATGCGGAACAATACTCTGTCTGCCCCTTTGAACTGAGCCTTGACGCTGCTCTCTTCGCGGATGCCGTGATCGGGGATTATAATTATGTGTTTGATCCCAATGTCTATCTGCGGCGATTTTTCACACCGGGGAAAAAAGGGCATATGGTTCTTCTGATCGATGAAGCTCACAACCTCGTCGAGCGCGGACGTGAGATGTACTCCGCGTCGATCATCAAGGAGGACTTTTTAGCTGCCGCCAGACTCGGCAAAGCCATGCTGAAAAAGGAACATCGGTCGGATGCCGCTTACGCACTGCGACAATTTATCAAGTCGGTCGAGTCGGTCAACCGTGTTCTTCTTTCCTATAAGAGACAGTGCGACTCCTTCCTGGTACTTGATGACACGAGCAATCTGACCTTTCCGCTTCTTCGTGTCGTGGCCAACTACGAGGCGATGGTGGCGGAGATACCGGTGCTTCCGGACCGGGAGTTCTTCCTGGACTTTTACTTTTCGATCCGAAACTACCTCGATGTCTATGATGTATACGATGATCACTATCGCACCTATGTCAACTACGATGAATCCGGGCAGTTTTGCCTGACGCTTCAGTGCATGGATCCGTCAACCAGGCTTCGTGAGGTCTGCGACCGTGCGGGTGCGAGCGTATTTTTCTCGGCAACGCTCCTTCCGATCCGCTACTATAAGGAACAGCTGGGTGGGGACTCCGAAGATCCGGCCGTCTACGCACAATCCTCCTTTTCCGATGACCAGAGGCGGATCCTGATCGGGACGGATGTCACCTCTCTCTATAAGAACCGAGGGCCAGTGATGTATGAGCGGATCGCATCCTATATTCAAAAGACGGTGATGGCCAAAGAGGGGAATTACCTGATCTTTTTCCCTTCCTATCAGTTTATGGAGGAAGTTGCCTCCTATCTGGACCTGCCGGAGAGCCGGACATTCCTGCAGCAGAGCCGACATATGAAGGAAACGGAACGCGAGGCTTTTCTGTCTGCCTTTGAAGAGGATAACGTCATCGGTTTCTGTGTGATGGGTGGGATTTTCGCAGAAGGTATTGATCTGACGGGCGACCGACTGATCGGTGCCGTGATCGTCGGGACCGGTCTTCCGATGGTTTGTGATGAACGGGAACTCTTCCGCTCGTACTTTGATGGGACCAAGGGGCACGGTTTCGACTACGCGTATCTGTATCCCGGCCTCGGGAAGGTCTTTCAGGCAGGCGGGCGTGTCATCCGTACGGCCGAGGATCGCGGCATCATTCTGCTTCTCGACGATCGCTTCCTGCGCTCAGAATATCGCCAAAACTTCCCTCGCGAGTGGCGGTCGTTTCGGCGGGTCGATATACATTCCATAGAGGAAGAGTTACAGAGCTTCTGGACAGAGAAATAGTCCGTGCTTGCGCAGTCGGAAAACTTCTTTTCTCGTCGACCCCTGAGAAGTCTCCTCGAAAAGAAGTCTCCTGCCGCAAGCACTGGTTTATCGCAAGATTATATGTACTCACTCCACTTCTCCTGTAATCTCCTGCAAGAAACGCGAGGGTTCGGACTTTTTATTGAAACGGCGACCAACAAAGGAAAGGTGAAGGTGACGGCGGGCGCGCGTCATCGCGACGTAGAGCATTCGTCGCTCCTCCTCGATCTCGGGCGCGAGCGTCGCCTTCCGATACGGACACTCTCCCTCATTCAGCGTCGGGATAAAGACGATATCAAACTCCAGTCCCTTGGCGCCGTGCATCGTCATCAATTCGACACCCTCCGGCTGATCCTGCCGCTTCTCCTCCTGCATTCTTTCCAGTTCTTCGCTGTATGACTCGACGTATTCCAGCCACTCCAGGATCGAAGTCATCCCTGTCGCGGAGTCTTCGATTTCCTCCAGAGTTTCCAGCCAGTCATCCACCTTCACACCTCGCTCGGCTGCTCTCTCCTTCAAAAAGTCTTCATAGCCGATCTGCTTACGAATGTAATGGATTGCGGTGAGTGGTGTCATTTTTCTTAATGCAAGAATATTATTTTCGAATTCTGCCAGCCGATCCAACATCCAATACTGCTTCTGTTTTTGATAGTATTCGCGTATTTTTCGAAAATCGATCTCCGGATCCGCCAGCGCTTTTCGGCTGATATAGCGTACCGGCCGGTTCATCACCTGGACAAATGTCTCCCGCGAATCATCGCCGCAGGCCAACTGCAGATACGCGATCACATCCTTCGCCAAAAAGCTTCGGAACATATTCGGCATCGCTTCCTTCATCCGAAACGGGATACTGTGATCCATCAGTTTTCCCATCAGCGTCCGCATCTGGAGATTGGTCCGAAAGAGCACCGCCATCTGCGTGAATTCGGCCCCCTGCTGCTGATATGCCCGGATCTGCTCACAGATTCCCTCTGCCTCAGACGGCAGATCGGCGTATCCCATGACATCGACCGGCTCCTCCTGCCCCATGTCCGATACAATCTCCTTGCGATACCGCCGGCTGTTGTGCCCGATCAGACGTCCCGCTGCCGACAGGATCTCCGCTGAACAACGATAATTGATCCCCAGCGTGATCGTCCGCGCCTCCGGGTACTGTTCCGGAAAAGCCAGCATGATCTCCGGTCTCGCACCGCGAAATCCGTAAATCGACTGGTCATCATCCCCCACGACAAAAAGGTTATTCTCCGGCTCGGCAAGCATCCGGATCGTCTCGTACTGCAGCCGATTGATATCCTGGAACTCGTCGATCAGGACATAAGAAAACCTCTCCTGCCACTCCCTGAGAACATCCTTTCTCTCCCGGAACAACTCATAAGTAAATCCAACCATATCGTCAAAATCCAGCGCCCGATGCCTCTTGAGCCGCTCACGATATCCAATAAAAATAGCCCGAAAGGTCTCTTCCGGACAGCTTGTCGAATAATAATGCTCTACATCGATTCCATCTCCCTTGACACGGGAGATCTCCTTCTCGATCGTCTCCAAAAACTCCTGCTTATCCTCGACCTCATAACCGGTATCACGGATTGCCTCCCCGATCAGACGGTATTTCAGACTTTCCGTCACGATGTCTTTTGCCTCATACCGGTAGGTTTTTTTCAGGATTTCAAAAAAGACCGAGTGAAACGTGCCGAACCGAACGGCAGGGCAACGATAATCGGTCATCAGATCAAAGCGTTCCTTCATCTCCTCCGCGGCCGCACGTGAAAAAGTAACCACCAGAATTGCTTCCGGTGGCACCCTCGATTCCGTGATCAGTTGACAAACACGGTTGGTTATGACAAACGTTTTTCCGGCACCGGGGCCGGCGAGCACCATCGCAGGGCCTTCCCCGTGATGGATCGCGGCATACTGTGCCTCATTCTCCGGCTTCAAGCTTGCGTATTCCCTCCCGAATGCGGTTCAGCGATTCCTCCTGTCCGAGGATTTCCATGATTTCATAGGCTCCGCCCGGCGTCATCTGCTTGCCGGACACGGCGGTACGAAGCGGCCACAACGCCTGTCCGTTTTTACATTCGTGGCGAGCCACATAATCCATCGCCACTTTTTCAATCGCATCGTGTCCCCAATCCGAGATCGCTTCCAGCTCCGGCAACATCTCCTGAAGAGCCGCCAGCGAATTCTCCGAATTGGTCTTCATTTTCTTATGTGTATACATCTCAATCGAGTAGTCAGGCAATTCTTCAAAGAAGTCAATCTTCTCTGTAATGTCCGGAAACACCTCGATTCTTGTCTTTACCAGGTCAGCAATATAGGTCTTGTTCAGATCCTTATGGATCACCTCATCGATCACCGGCATCGCGTACTCATAATAGGTCTTGTCGTCCAGGTTCTTGATATACTCACCGTTCATCCAGCGAAGCTTCGTCATATCAAAGACCGCAGGTGACTTGTTGATCCTCGTATAATCAAAACTCTCCACCAACTCCTGAAGCGTGTAGATCTCACGATCCTCCGTCGGTGACCAGCCAAGCAGCGCCACATAGTTAACGACTGCCTCCGGTAAAAATCCCAGTTCCATCAGATCCTCAAAGGAGGACGCCCCATGTCTCTTGGACAACTTCTTGTGCTCCTCATCGGTGATGGTCGGGCAGTGGATGTACACCGGTATATCCCAACCAAATGCCTGATACAGGCGGTTATACTTTGGTGCCGAGGACAGGTACTCATTACCTCTTACCACGTGCGTGATCCCCATCAGGTGATCGTCGACGACATTGGCAAAGTTATAGGTCGGATAGCCGTCCGACTTGATCAGTACCATATCATCCAATTCCGCGTTCGGCGCCGTGATGGCACCGTAGATCACATCGTCAAAGGTGGTCTCACCTTCCGTCGGATTGTTCTGACGGATGACATACGGCACGCCCGCCGCAAGTTTCTCCTCCACCTCTTCTTTACTCAGGGAAAGGCAGTGCTTATCGTACTTGGTCGCGTCCTCGCCTCTTTCCTCCGCTTCCTTATGAAGCTGCTCCAGACGTTCCTTGGTACAGAAGCAATAATACGCCTCGCCCTTCTCCACCAGCTCCTTCGCGTATTTCATATACAGTCCGGTCTTTACACGCTCACTCTGAACGTAAGGACCAACTCCGCCGTCCTTGTCCGGTCCTTCATCGTGTGTCAGACCGGCACGTGCCATCGTGCGATTGATCAGGTCCACCGCGCCTTCCACATAGCGCTCCTGATCCGTATCCTCGATACGAAGAAGGAAGTCTCCTCCCTCATGCTTCGCGATCAGATACGCATACAGTGCTGTTCTTAAATTACCGACATGCATCCGTCCCGTCGGACTGGGCGCAAATCGCGTTCGAATCTTACTCATTGATCTCTCTTTCCTTTCCTATGTCGTTCACACGAGGTCATTTTTATAAGCTTATATTATAAGCTTTCGATCGTGTCAAGATATGCTTTCAATGCGTTCACTGTCCCCTCGATCCCGGCCAGATCACTGCGGATTGCCAGATCGTAGTTCAGGACGTTGTCCCAGCGCTCTCCCACATGATACTTATAGTAATTCGCACGTGTCTTGTCCTTTTTCAGGACGATCTCCGCCGCCTTGGCCTGCGGCAGCATATCGATATCGATGGAGCGGCGAATCCGAAAGTCCACCGCTGCCGTGATAAACAGATTGATCAGATCATCACGATCTCTCAGAATATAATCTGCACAGCGTCCGACGATCACGCACGGCCCACTCTCGGCAACCTTGCGCACGACATTAGCTTGTGCCAGAAAAATGCGATCATCTAACGACAAACCGGCATAACCGATCTCCTGCGTCGAAAAAATATTCATCCCCATCGCGATGGAGTACAAAAGACTGCTCGTTGCTCTCTCCTCCGCATTCTCAAAAGCAGCCTCCGCAAATCCGGATTCCTTCGCCGCGCGGGAGATAATCTCGTTGTCATAGAACGGAACATCGTAGATTTCAGCCAGTCTGCGGCCGATCTCGCGTCCGCCGCTTCCGTACTGTCGATTGATCGTTATCACCTTTTGCATCGTCATCACCACCCTTATTTCAAAAATGCATCGATTCCGTCAGCCATTCCCTTGACCATCTTTGCCTGATACTTCTTCGTCTGCATTAACCGATCCTCGTCCGGGTTGGACATAAAGCCCATCTCCATGATGGTCACAGGCACCTTACACCAGTTGATTCCGGTCATCGTGTTGGTGTACATGACGCCGCGGTTCTTCGCGCCGGTCGCCTTGCAGAAATACTTCAGCACTTTCTTGGACAGCTTCTGGCTCTTTTTACGAACCGACTTCGACAGGAAGGAGTTGTCACCGGCCGGTGCGCAGGTCAGCGCCCCCTTAACTCCGCTCGATCCGGCGGAATTAGCATGGATACGGATAAACACATCCGCCTTTGCCTTGTTGGCGATCTTCGCTCTTTCGATATTGGTAAGATTGACATTGTTCTTCGTCCGCGTCATGATGACCTTATAGCCGCGAGCCTCCAATTCTTTTTTCAGCTTCTTCGCCACCTTAAGGTTCAGCTTGTACTCCGGTACATGCGTCGAGCATCCGCTCGTGCCGCCGGTCACCTTGTATTTGGTCTGATTGGATCCCGGGCCGATCGGCTCCTTACCGGTATTTGCTTTGGTCTGATGTCCCGGGTCGATACATACAACCTTCTGCTTTGTTGTGTCAGACTTGGCCGCATTCGCCCCGGTCACGGGCAACAGAGTCCCCACCATGGCAAGGATCAAAAGCATCGCGCTCCATCTTCTTATTCTCATGATTCATAACCTCCTGTTATTATCTGTTCTGTTCCGTATTTCGCGGTTTTTTTTCCTCCCAAAATAAACAATGCTATTATACACCAAAACACACCTATGTGCAAGGTTTATCTGCCATCACGGCCGCCCACCCGTATCTTTTCATTGAAAAAGAAAACGTAGTATGATAAAATAACAAAGTCGTACACGAATAATCCCATGCGGAGGATATAGATATGAACAACAAACCAACCGAAGAA
>JAEEGM010000021.1 GCA_016280325.1 Eubacterium sp.
AAAAATCGCAACATCGAGGGTACCGGCCTCGGCATGAATATCGTGAATCGCCTCCTGGCTATGATGGGAACCAAGCTGGATGTGCGCTCTATCTACGGACGCGGCTCCGACTTCTCATTCGGTGTTCACCAGGGTGTCATAAACTGGGCTCCGATCGGCGATTACAATTCGATGTATAAAAAATCAATCGTTTCCGCAAAGCGGTATCATGAAAAACTCCGCGCACCGGCGGCACGTGTCCTTATCGTGGACGATATGCAGGTCAACCTGACCGTCTTCAAGGGACTTCTGAAAAATACGGAGATTCAGATCGATGCGGCACTGAGCGGAAAAACCGCCATCGAGATGATCAAGAAAAACTCATACGACATCGTATTTTTGGATCACCGTATGCCGAAGATGGACGGTATCGAGACGCTGATCAGCATCCGGGAACTGAACAACAACCCGAATCACAACATTCCGTATATCGCTCTCACGGCCAACGCAATCTCCGGCGCAAGAGAACTTTATATCAACGCCGGCTTTACCGACTACCTCTCCAAGCCGATCGACAGTACGGAACTCGAGAACCTCCTGATCGAGTATCTGCCCAAGGAACTTGTTGAACTTCAGGCCGACAATGATATGGAAGATGAGGCCACGGATACCGATATCGAGGACAAAAGCGCTTCCTCCGAAGAAGACAAAAACGACGGTCAGACGGAGAAACTGCATGAGGTACTGACACATCTGGAAGGCATCGACTACAAACTTGCCATCGAGAACTGTTTGGATGATGAGACTTTGATCGAGGCTCTGAACGACTTCCTGCAGGCAATGGAAACGAAACCGGCTGAGATCGAGCGCTACTGGCTCGACAAGGATTATCGCAACTATACGGTACAGGTTCATGCTCTGAAAAGTACCGCCCGTCTCATCGGCGCAACCAAGCTGGCCGATGATGCCTTCTATCTTGAGCAGTGCGGCGACGCGGAGAACGAGACCGCGATCGACGAAAAGACCGATGCTCTCCTCGATCTGTTTGAGAGTTACCAGTCGAAGCTTCAACCCTTCGTTGATGCACAAAAAGCCGCCGAAAAGGATACCTCGAACAGCGAAGAAATACCGCATGAGATGTTCCTCGACGCGCTGAACTCCGTGAAAGAGCTCGTGGACTCCTTTGACTTCGGAAACGCCGAAGAAGTTCTGAAAATGTTAAAAAATTATAAATTGTCTTGTGAACAACAGGCAAAGTATGATACAATATACAAGATGGTTCGAAATGTTGATCGCGATGCCGTCCTCGAATGGTTCGCGAATACTCCACCGGGTTCGGAGTCATAAAGAAGGATCTTAGCATTAAGGAGATATATTATGGACAAAGAAGTATTACTGATCGGGAATACTAAAAGTTTTATGTATAACGCGATAGCCAATGGGCTTGAACATGAAGGATACACAACCAGACGTGTTCCCATGGTCGAGGACGAAATACGTCGCACAGGCGTCCTGCAGCCGTTTTGGATCCTCTATCTCGACGAGGAGACCGTAGGCAAGGAATTCCGTGATCAGTATTCGTTCGTCAAGGAGAATGTCCTGATGAACAACCCGCGCTTCCTGATCATCGGACACGATGACGAACTTCAGGATATCTATCAGTTTATCCCGCAGGATATCATCACCAAGACCTATCCCAGACCGATCAATGTCCAGCAGCTGGTTTCGGACATGAACCGTATCATCGCTGACGAAGACGGCGACGAAGCAAAAAAGCGTATCCTCATCGTTGACGATACGCCTGCTTCTCTTCACTCGCTGCAAAAATCACTGCTCCAGCGATATGATGTTTATATGTGTAATTCCGGAATGAGTGCCATCACATTCCTCGTTAAGGAACGTGTGGATCTGATCCTGCTCGATGTTGAGATGCCGATCGTTGACGGTATGCAGGTTTTGGAGATGCTCCGAAGCGAACCGACGATCAAGGACATCCCGATCATGTTCCTCACCTCCAAAAGCGACAAGGAACATGTCATGAAAGCTGCCAAGCTCAATATTGAGAGCTATCTTCTCAAGTCGATGTCTCCGCGCCTTCTGGTCCGTTCCATCGACAACTTCTTTGAGAGCCCGAGCTATCAGAAACGCTTTGGCAAAAAAGACATCTAATCATTCTTATATCTCGGAAGATCATACGTGAACTTCGCTTTCACCGAGTATACACCCGCCATGGTGATCATATACCGCGCCAGATCCTCGGCGTAGGTCGGTCCCGTCGCGTACTGATGCCAGATCCTCTCACGGAACGAGAATCGGATCTTAAACGGCGTATTCTGAACGTATTCCCCATGAATATAGTTGGATGCCAGATAGGCAGCCGCGCCCTCGATTGCCTTGGTCGGCGTAGTCCAACCGTTATAATACGCGTACGAAGTACCTCCGGTTACCGGATCGGAATCGTATGCCTTGATCCCATAAAGGTTATACACCGTCGCGGGTTTTTTCATTTCTTTCGTGACAAACCGTCCATGATTATCTCTCGGATAACCGGCAACCGCCACACGCGTGATCCGGATACCGGAAGCCAAACGAGAAGTACCGTATGCCGACTCATGGAATGTCTGCGTCGTTAAGAACACCGGATCAATCTTATACTTCTTGGCCATCTTGAGGATCACATCCCCCTTGCCGTAAAGCACACTTACCGATGGGTCTCTTCCCGTTGCCCGACAGTACGACTCGATCATCGACTGATACAACTTGATAAAGGCCTTTTCATTGACCGGACGATACTCATCCACACGCAGGAACTTCATGTTCTTGGTCGTATCCTTGGCAGGATCCAACAACGACAGATATTTATCCACGGATACACGTGGCACGTTGCGATACTGTAACTGCGCGTATTGCTGCAGTGAATACGCGTAGTCCGTATAGATGGTCTTCCCCTTGAACAGTCTCGCTCCGGACATATCCGGAACCGCCGAAGGATCCGACTCAGGCGCCGGTGTCGGAAGAAGCGAACCCGGAAGATCCAGCTCGGTTCCGTAGTCCTCACCGTCTCCCGTCTCCTCCAAAACGCCGTCCTGATACTCTTCCATCAAAACCTGATCATCACTTACCGTCAGGAGAATAAAGTCATCATCGGTCAGCGTAACCGTCTGCAGGGACTGTCTGGTCTTTCCGGCGAGAATCTCATAGGTACCGGGCGCAAGTTCCGCCGCCGTAAAAACACCCTGCGTATCAGTCATGATTGTCTGCTCGTCATCCCCCTGTTTCAGCGTGATCTCCATATCGGGAATCGCCATCCCGCTTTCATTTTTCAGGATCCCCTGTAACGAGCAAAATGCCACGGTCAGGTTGATCGTAGCATTGTTTCCGTTTACCCATACCGGATCCGAATGCGCGCCCAGCATCCCACCCGATGCCAGACGATATACGCGGTAGCTCGCTACCGGGAGCTGATACTCGCCGTTCACATCGGCCGTTGCCTCCCCGTAGGTCACCCACGCTGTCCGTATCTCATCGAAATCCGCATGGTATTGTATTTTCTTTTCCAACCGAACCTTCTGTCCGCCGGCCGGTCGTCCGTTTGTCAGAGAAATGCGGCCGGATATCACCTGGTCTTTTTCAAGCGTATCCTCACCGACATAAGGAGTCAGATCACTGGGCCCCGAAGAGATCGGATCCGTATCCATGGTAGCGAAAACCACACATGGCGTGCCGAAAAATCCGGCCACAACCATGACTAAAACCATTCCGATCGCTATCATCCTCTGAACCCGTCGCATTGTATCGACTCCTGTCTTTATCGCGCTTATTCTTTGGATGTGAGCTTTTCCTTGAGGTCAAGCGCTTTGTTTTTGATTCGTGAATTGGCATCGCGTGCCGTCAGCACCTTGGAACAATAGAACTTCGCATCCTCCGGATTTCCTGTACGGTAAGCCAGCTCAGCAAGCAGGTACATCATGGTATGCTGATCCATTCCGCACATCGGGAAATCTTCCTTGCTGAACGCTTCCTTGAAACCGGTGAAGGCATTCTCAAGACATTCCTTCTCTTCCTCAGCCAGTGCGGCGATCTCCTCCTTCAGGGAATCATCACCCTTCATCAGAAGCTCTCTCTTACCGCGGCAAAGCCATCCGAGCTTCAGACAGGTATATGCCTTCTCACTGTTCTTACCGCGCTTAACCACCGTACATGCCAGCGCCATCTTGTGACGGAGAATCGCATCATCATAGTTGTAAATCTTGCCTTCTTCCTGCTTGAAGGTAAAGTTTGCGGAGATATTCTCCTTGATTGCCTTCGCCTGCGCATTCATCACAAAGTTGAAATAACGGTTCAAAGCAGCGTATCCGCACTTCGGGCAAAGTACCGCATCGTACTTCAACGAATCCACATCCTGGTAGATCGGACGAAGATCATCGTCGGCGCCGATCAGGCGAACCTTACCGGTGCGGACCATCTTGCTCGTAAACTCATGATCACATACCGGACAGGTAAAATTCTTATCAAAAATGAAGTCTTCCTCGCGTGCTTCCTTTTCCTCCTCAGTCAGCTCGCGTTTCTCCTCCTTCTTTGCCTCTTCCTTTTTCTCCTCTTTGAAAACCTCCTCGGAGTTCAGTCCCTCCAATCCCAGGCTCTCAAGTCCTGCAAATAAGTTTGCCATCGATACGAAACCCTCCTGTCATCTATATTCATTCTTGTCAGTAAAAACATCCTCGCTCGCAAATATATATTATACTACACTTTTCGTCTTTAAGCAAGGACAAGTTTTGATTTTTGCCTTATTTTATGCCTTGTCCGGGCGATAGGAACTTTTCAGTGAAACGATACGGTTGAACACCGGATACTCCGGCGTCGTGTCCTTGGTATCCATGCAGAAGAATCCGGTACGCATAAACTGGAACTTGTCTCCCGGGTTCGCCTCGGCAAGCGCCGGCTCTACCGGACAATCCTTAAGGACCGTCAGCGAATTCGGATTGACATTGACCGTACCGTCTTCGTTGTACACACCCTTCTCTTCATCCACGATATTCTCATACAGACGGATCTCCGCACGCTTAGCCGTCGTCGCTTCCACCCAGTGGATCGTCCCCTTAACCTTTCTCTCCGTGAAACCGGAGCCGCTCTTGGTTGCCGGATCGTAGGTGACATGTACCTCTGTGACATTACCGGCATCATCTGTCTTATAATCCACACAAGTCACAAAATACGCACTCATCAGACGCACTTCATTCCCGGGATACAGACGGAAATACTTCCTCGGCGGCTCGATCATAAAGTCGCCCCGCTCGATATACAGTTCTCTTCCAAATGGAACCTGACGAGTTCCGAGCTCCGGATTCTCCTGATTGTTCGGGACATCCAGATACTCGATCTGTCCTTCCGGATAATTGTCGATAATCACCTTGATCGGATCAAGAACAGCCATCATACGGCTCTCACTCATCTTGAGATCTTCACGGATGCAATACTCCAGCATCGCGAAATCCGAAGACGAATTTGCCTTCGACACGCCGGACAGTTCCATAAACTTTCGGATCGACGCTGCCGTATAACCACGACGTCTCAACGCCGTGATCGTCACTAGCCGCGGATCATCCCATCCGTCAACGATACCATCCTCAACCAGCTTTTTGATATAGCGCTTGCCGGTCACCACATTGGTCAGATACATCTTGGCAAACTCGATCTGGCGCGGCGGATTCTCGAACTCGCACTCTCTTACCACCCAGTCATAGAGCGGGCGATGATCCTCAAACTCCAGCGTACAGATACTGTGTGTCACACCCTCAACCGCATCCTCGATCGGATGCGCGAAGTCATACATCGGATAGATGCACCATTTATCTCCGGTATTGTGATGGTTCATATGCGCTACACGATAGATGATCGGATCACGCATGTTGATGTTCGGCGATGCCATGTCAATCTTGGCACGAAGCACTTTCTCGCCGTCTGCATAAACACCGTTTTTCATGTTCTCAAAAAGTTCCAGATTCTCCTCAACCGAGCGGTCGCGATACGGACTGTTCTTTCCCGGCTCCTTGAGCGTACCGCGATACTCGCGGATCTCATCGGCACTCAGATCACAGACATAAGCCTTCCCCTTTTTGATCAGGTGGATCGCGCACTCGTACATCTTCTCAAAATAATCGGACGCAAAGTAAACCGGCGGTTTCTCCCCGCACAACCATTCGACATCCGCACGGATCGAATCCACAAACGAAGTATCCTCCTTACTCGGATTGGTATCATCAAAGCGAAGGTTGAACACACCGTTATACTCCTTGGCCAGCCCTTCATTCAGCACGATCGACTTGGCATGGCCGATATGGAGATACCCGTTCGGCTCCGGTGGAAAACGCGTCACCACATGGTCATAAACGCCCTCTGCCAGATCCTTGTCGATCTCGTTTTCTATAAAATTGCGGGAAACCACTTCCCCGCTCTCTTCTTTTTCCTTGATTTCTGTTTCAGACATAAAAAAAATCCTCCTTGCAATATGGTCTATCATATCACAAAGAGGATGGTTTGACAAGCACCGATTATGCAAAATCATGACCGCTGATGCGGATCTTGGCATTGCTCAGATGACCGTTGAAGTTGTGATACTTCTTCAGGTCAATCGTCTTTCCGTTGTACTTAACGGTGTACTTTCCGGCCAGGATATCTCTGGCTGCGATAAGGCTTCCCTTACGCTCCGGCTGATTGTAGAGACCTTTATCATAATTCTTAAGTTCTCTTGCCATCTTGCCCTGGCGGATCGGTCCGAACTGATACGGCTGCCACAGCACGCCCTTAAGCGTATTCGGATATCCCTTGCTCTCAACGCGGTTCATAACCACCGCTGCTACTGCCATGCGACCGGCATAGCACTGACCACCTGCCTCACAATATACGATCGCTGCCAGCATACGAAGCGCTTTTTCATAATTCTTCTTAGCCGCCTTCTTCTGCTTGGCGATCTTTTCTTCTGTCTTCTTGTCCTTTTCAGCCTCTGCCTTCTTGTCTGCCTCGACCTTTCCCGCATCGGCCAACGGCACCTGACTCTCAGCGATCGCAACCACACCTGACTCACGACCCGTTTCGATACCGTCACATACGACAACATTAGCCCCCAGGCAACTTGCTACGTTATCACTCTTCGAACTCTTCTTAGCCGCGGACGGAATGCCTGCGCCTACCGAAAGAACCGTTGCTGCCATCAGTACCACTGCCAAAGACTTCTTCAAACTCATTGATCATAATCTCCTTACGTTTTTCACGTTATGTAATATTTATGTAACATATTGTAACATATTTACGAGAAAACGCAAGTCTTTTTTTAAAAATTGAAGTATTTTTCATAAAAATACAGGTGCCCGTATCTCGTACAAGCACCCGTTTTACGCTGTTTTCTTTAGTTTGTAAAAACCTGAAATTTATTAATACTATAAGCCTAATCTTTCCTCTACAACTGCTTTCATACCATCCACCTCACATACGGTATCGTGAAGCACCGGTGCCGTCCGGATACTCTCGATCGCCTGTGGGATCGTCACGCCGGAGATACGGTTCAGCTCATCTACAAGCTCGAAATCTCCCATCGGCGCGTAGGCCTCATGATCGATCGCCTGCATCACACTTCTCGTAAACTTGTACGGGCTGGCCGTCGAAGCGACCACTGTCTTAACCTTATCCGCCTCAGCGACATTGCGACATACATAGGACGCCACCGCGGTATGCGGATCCAGGACATAACCGGTCTTATCATAGACTGACGCGATCTCCTGCGCCGTCTGCTCCTCTGTCGCAAAGCCCCCGACAAAGCTCTCCAGCTCACGTCTCATCTCATCCGTAATGGTGTACTCTCCTTCTCCGGAAAGTTCAGCCATAAATCTCTTTGTTTTATCGGCGTCGTTCCCCGCGATCTTATAGATCAGTCTCTCAAGATTGCTTGAGATCAGAATATCCATCGACGGCGAACTCGTCAGGATAAAATCGCGTTTCCTGTCGTAAGTTCCCGAACCGAAAAAGTCAAAGAGAACCTTATTCTCATTGGACGCGCAGTAGAGTTTCCCAACCGGAAGACCGATCTGCTTGCCATAGTAAGCCGCCAAAATATTTCCGAAGTTTCCGGTCGGGACCACGACATCCATCGGCTCTCCCTCACGGAGTGCACCTTGCTTTAACAACTGTCCGTACGCATATACATAATACACAATCTGCGGAACCAGGCGACCGATATTGATCGAATTCGCGGAAGAAAACTGATATCCTTTTTCATCCATCCGCTTCGCCAGTTCTTTGTCACTGAAGATCTTTTTTACACCGGTCTGGCAGTCATCAAAATTCCCGTCGACACCGACCACCATCGTGTTTTTACCGGGCTCTGTCACCATCTGCTTCTCCTGGATCGGGCTGACACCATCCTTGGGATAGAACACGATAATGCTGGTCCCCGGCACATCGGCAAACCCTGCCAGTGCGGCCTTTCCGGTATCGCCGGAGGTCGCGGTCAGGATCACGATCTCGTTTTTAACGCCGTTCTTTTTCGCTGAAGTCGTCATCAGATACGGCAGGATCGAAAGCGCCATATCCTTGAAAGCGATCGTCTTGCCGTGGAACAACTCGAGATAATAACGCCCTTCTTTTTCCACGAGCGGCGCGATCACATCGGTATCAAACTTCTTATCGTAAGCACCGTTAATGCAGGCCTTCAACTCCTCCTCAGTAAAGTCCGTGAAAAACAGGCGCATAACCTCATAGGCCGTCTCCTGATAAGACATCGTCGCCAACTTAGCTAACGGCACCTCGAACTTCGGCATCCGGTCCGGCACAAAAAGACCGCCGTCGTCCGCGAGGCCCTTCAGGATTGCCTGTGAAGCGGTCACTTTTTCGCCCTTACTTCTCGTACTCTGATACATGATTCCCATGACTCTTCTCCTCCTATTTATGAACAATAATCGATCACATCTTCAAACGGCAAATGACCGCCGAACAGATCGAGTTTACTTCCAATCGTAAAGTGGATACGCCCTTCTCCAATCTCACGGATCGTTTCGATATCCTCAAACGAAGCAACCCCGCCGGCGTATGTGATCGGGTTGCCGGACGACCTCGCAAGAACACGTAGCAGATCCTCATCGACGCCGGTCCCCGTGCCTTCGACATTCACCGCGTGAACCAGAAACTCATCACAGTGATAGGATAACGATGTGATAAGCGCCGGTGTCAGTTCCTCATCGGTGAACTTCTGCCAGCGATCCGTAACGATATAATACGTATCATCCCGAAATCGCACCGACAGATCAAGAACCAGGCGCCTGCGTCCGACCACATACTTCATCTCATCCAGACGATCATAGCGGATCTTACCCCCGTCAAAAACATACGAGGTCACGATCACATGAGACGCACCCATATCGAGGAAATCCTCGGCATTTTCCGGTGTAATACCACCACCTACCTGAAGCGCTCCCGGCCATGCAGCCAACGCCTTTCTCGCCTGTTCAAGGTCTCTATCATAGCCCTCCGTGCCCGCTTTGTCAAGTAGGATAATATGCCCGCCGGCAAGACCTCTTGCCCGGTACAGCTGCGCGTAATAATCCGCGTCACGATCCGAGACATAGTTTTCACTCGCCCCTTTTCCGTCCTCCAAAGAGCCACCAACGATCTGTTTGACACTTCCGTCGTGTATATCAATACATGGTCTGAACTCCATTTTTACTCCATATCCTCCGCTCCGCCTTCCGCTAAAAACACCTCTCCGAGTCGCAATAGTTTCTTGGAACGAATCCTTACCTTTTGATACAATTCCTTATAACCCGCACTGTCTAATTCCAGAATATAATTCTCCGGAAAATCTTTTTGTATACCCAGTGTTTTCAGCGTATCCGCCGCCTTATTATACGCGACGGCGGCTTCTTCCTCAGAATCATATCTGCCGACTAAAATATCACCGTTCAGATGAATTTTTGTTTCAAAAATAACCTTCGCTCCGGACTCTTTTTTTTGCACACCGTGATACGTGTTGATCACCAAAAGATTCGCCGAACGAAAGTCTGTCGTATTGCCGTTAATAAACTGAAAATCACGTCCGGGAACCGCAAAATTTTTTATCCCGTAGCGTGATAAAATGTTGACCTGCATTCCGAAATCCGCCACAAACAAATGTCCTCCGCGGCGCATGATGGAATGAGTTGAATAGTAGAACAGATCGTCACTGTCAAAGATCAGATAATCCTCCGGAGCGAAGTAATAATAAAAAAAACGCTCCTTCAGATAGATCGGTGTTTTGACATACATATCATTATCACGATAGTTGATCAGTACCACCCATTTTTTAAAAGTAAGCGGTTGATCTTCGCGATAATCTTCGATGGAAATTCCTTCGTCCGCCGTGATGCGCCCGGCGGTTATATAAGCCTGATGCGCACTCTCTTCATCGAAAAAACTACCGAGACTGATGTGTTTATTTTTATAGGTGATCGAGCTGCGGTAGTACACCGTGCCGTCTTTTTTTTCAGCCTGATAGACTCCCGGTAACATCGGACCTTCCTCCATCATTCCATAACCGTACCCACTACATACAAAAGCATCATCGCCACGACGACCACGCCGTTAAAAACCGAACCGAGTATCGGTGTAATGAGATAGATATCTTCCATCCGATAACTCCTCAACGCCAAAACAAATCCGATGATCGCGAGCACCAGAATCCAGATACCGGCCACGCCGACCCAGCCACCGGTCTCGCCCCTGTTGGCGCCGGAAACCAAACATAAAATGAGCAGGAGCAAGAAAGCCAACGCCCCCATCGTCAGGGACAAAATCCCCGATCTCGGATGGGTGCGGTTGGAAAACTGGATCTTTTGCTTGCTACGTCTCCTGCCCATAATGCCTCACATTTTTATCAACTGTAAAAATATCTGCTACGAAGATATCAACTACGAAGAACGATTCCCTGCTCTTCCAACTTCTTCAGGATCTTGTCCATCACATCCGTTACATCCTTCTCCTCGAGTGTGCGATCCTTGGCGCGGAAGCGGATGGTGTAGGCCAGCGACTTCTCATCCTCGCCGACATTCTCGCCCTCATAGATATCAAAGAGTTTGAAATCCTCGAGGATCTTGCCGCCGTTTTCTCGGATAATGTCCTCGATCTGACCGGCCAGTACCGTCTTCTTCATTACGAGTGAAATATCACGGGTAACGGCCGGGAAACGTGCCAGTCCCTGATACTTGATCTCATCGCGAACGCGAGCTGCCAGAAGCTGCAGATCCAGGACGGCGACATACACATCCGTCTTGATATCATAGTTCTCGGCAACCTCCGGATGAATCTGACCGATATAGCCGACCACATCGCCCTCGATCACGATCTCCGCCTGACGGCCCGGATGCAGATACGGATGTTTCTCCGGATTCGGTGTATAGGATACACGTTCACGAATTCCGATCGAATAGATCTCCTCAACACAGCCTTTTATATCATAAAAATCGCCCGCTCCGTACATACCGAGCGTCAGCATCTGACGTTCATCCGGAAGCTTGGTAAGCGGAAGTGACTCCGGAATATACACCTTGGCAATCTCATACAGACGTACATCCTTGTTGCGATGATTATAATTCATCGAAAGGGAAGAAAGCATACCATTCAAAGGCATCGTACGCATGATCGAATAATCCACACCGAGAGGATTGGCAATCTCGATCACTTTTCTTCTCTCATCTCCTTCGGGGATCAGCAGCTGATCAAACACTTTCGGTGATTCAAAGGAGAATGTCATTGCCTCGGAGAAACCGTATTTTTCAGCTACATAACGAATATATCCCACAGCCACACGAAGCGGTGAAAGCCCCCCCATCGTCGTCTCGCCTTTCGGAAGCGTGGTTGGGATCTTATCATATCCGTAGAAACGGGCCACTTCCTCAGCCAGATCACAAAGCCCCAGCACATCCTGACGCCAGGTTGGCACATGAACTACCTTTTTGTCACGATCCGGTGTAAGGTCAACCTTGTTCCAGTACGCACACATCTGATCCTCGGATAGATCAAATCCGATCAAAGCGTTGATCTTGTCAACATCATAAGGAACCTCGATCGGCTCACGTTTATTCGGGTACTGATCCACGACACCCGGTACCACATCACCGGCATCCAGTTCCTCGATCAGAGCACAGGCACGGTTGATCGCTTCCAGTGCCGTATTCGGATCCAGGCCTTTTTCAAACTTAGCCTGCGCATCCGTACGCATACCCAGTTTCTTGCCGGAACGACGAATGTTAGTGCCATCGAAGCAGGCCGCCTCAAAAAGCATCGTCTTCACATCGTCCGTGATCATCGAGTTCTCGCCACCCATGATACCACCGATCGCGACACTCTTCTCCGCGTCACAGATCATCAGCGTATCGTGATCAAGCTCTCTCTCCTGACCGTCAAGGGTAACAAATTTTTCTCCGTCATTCGCGCGACGGACGATGATCTTGTGGCCTGCCAGCGTGTCATAATCAAAGGCGTGCATCGGCTGGCCGAACTCTTCCATCACGTAATTGGTGATATCGACAATATTGTTGATCGGGCGGATCCCCGAAGACGCAAGTCTGCGCTGCATCCACTCCGGTGAAGGCTTGAGGCGGATATTTTTCACAACACGACCGATATAGCGTGAACAAAGCTCCGGCGCCTGAATCTCAACATCGATCAGATCTGAGGCTGTCTCTCCCTGCACGCTGCCGCTGTCAGAACCTTTTATCTCCGGCAAGATGAATTCCTTGTCAAACGTAGCCGCTACTTCTCTGGCAATACCGATCACACCGAAGCAGTCGACACGGTTACTCGTAACCTCATACTCAAAGTTCGCGTCATGAAGGCCGAGCACTTCGATCGCGTCAGAACCGACCGGCGCATCCTTATAAGTTTCGTTATCGCTCAGGATATAAATACCGTCTTCCGGCGCGTCCGGATAGAACTCCTTCGAAGAACCGAGTTCCTCGATCGAGCACATCATGCCGAAGCTCTCCACACCGCGAAGCTTACCCTTTTTGATCTTGATACCGCCCGGTGTTTTGGAACCGTCATGACCGCCTGCCACACGTCCTCCGTCAAGCACAACCGGTATCTTCTGTCCTTCCTTAACATTCGGTGCACCGGTCACGATCTGTACAGTCTGACCGGCCTCATCGATCTCTACCTGGCAGACAACCAGCTTGTCTGCGTCAGGATGTTTTTCAATTTTTTGGATCTTTCCTACGATGATCTTGTCAAGATCGGCATCGAACTTTTCATAGCCCTCCACCTTGGTTCCGGACATCGTCATCGCGTCCATATATTCCTGCTCCGTGCAATCCAGATCCGGCACATAAGCACGTATCCATGATAATGGTGTATTCATATGTTTTCTCCTTAGAACTGATTTAAGAATCGATAATCGTTTTCATACAACAGACGAAGATCGTCAATCTCATACTTCAAAAGCGCGATACGCTCGAGTCCTACACCGAACGCGAATCCGGTGTACTCATTCGGATCAATGCCACTCATCTCAAAGACATGCGGATGTACCATACCGCAGCCGAGGATCTCAATCCACCCCTCGCCCTTACAGAAACGACAGCCCTTGCCGCCGCACTTGAAACACGATACGTCCATCTCCGCCGACGGCTCCGTAAACGGAAAATGATGCGGGCGAAATTTCACCTTGGTATCCTCGCCGAACAGCTTTCTCGCAAACAGTTCCAGCGTCCCCTTAAGGTCCGCGAAGGTGATATTTTTATCAACAACCATTCCCTCGATCTGGTGGAAACAAGGGCTGTGCGTCGCGTCCACATCATCACTTCTAAACACCCGTCCCGGAGAGATGATACGAAGTGGAAGCTTGCCCTTCTCCATCACATGTACCTGCACCGAGGACGTCTGCGTGCGGAGCAGGATCTTGTCGTTGATGTAGAATGTGTCCTGCTCATCCTTTGCCGGATGTCCCTCGGGGATATTCAACGCCTCGAAATTGTAATAGTCAAACTCAACCTCAGGTCCGCCTACCACTTCATAACCCATTCCGACAAAAATACGCTCGACTTCCTCAAGCGCGATCGTATTCGGATGACGGTGACCGCGCGCCATCCGCCGTCCCGGCAGCGTCACGTCGATCACTTCTTTTTTCATCCTTTCTTCACGAAGAGAACGCTCAAAGGAAGTCTTCTTTTCATCGAGCACCTCTTCAATCTTCTGACGCGCGTCGTTGACCATCTGACCGACCTTCGGGCGATCCTCAGGAGCCACGTCCTTCATTCCTTTTAAGACAGCCGTAAGTTCACCTTTTTTACCCAAAAATGCCGTCTTGATATCATTCAGTTTGTCAAGCCCTTCACTGGCTTCAATCTTCGCCAGCGCGTCGTTGACAATAGCATCCAATTTATCTTTCACTGTTACTATTTCCTCCTAAATATTTATGATTTGTTGTCGCCGACTACCATGACTGATCAAGCGATTGTTTGAGAGCCCCCTGAGGGACTTTCGCTGAGCGCAGGACGGCGGTGCTTTTCCGCCGTCCGTGAGCGGTCCCGAAGGGCGCTGCTCAAACAATTCGCGTCTATATAGTCATTACGTAATCGGCACAATAAATCGTCCCACTCCGAAGTATATCGCCGCCAGTATGGCGATAAAAAGTACGATCGGAAAAACCAGCTTAACACGATCCAATCTTACATCGGCGTCGTGGATAAACTTCCATCGTCGCCAGATAAAAATCAACAGATGCACACCGAAGATTGCTCCGAACAGTGCCGCCGTTGGCGCGTTATCCTTCTGCATAAAGAAAGAAAACAGAATCCACTCCAATACGAGAAATATTCCCTGGAACGGAAGTGTTAACACATACGGAATACCGAGCGTGATCACATCCTCCGATTCCGGTTCTTCGTATTCCATTTCCTTCGCTTCCCGGACATCCTCCTGCATCTCCTGAATATCCTCATACTGTTTGTCAGGATTCACTTCGAGGCATTTTTCAATAACCTTCTTATACCGCCCTTCGTAGGAAACCTTGCCCTTCGGCTCGCGACCGGTCAACAACTCATGGAACAATCGTCCCAAAAACTCAAACAGGTTAAACCTCGGCTTCTTCGGATCCGCCGGCTCAAAATCAAGAAACTTGACATGCCCGCCACTCGTAATAAAAATGTTGCTCTTTTTCAGATTTCCATGCGAAAGCGGCGGTTGGATCTCGTTCAACACCTTGACTGCCTCCGTGATCCGCGCCATGATCTTCTGCGCCTCTGCCTCGGTGTATTTGGCCTTCTGCGCGCGCTTTCCCTCCATGATCTCCTGCATGGTCGCGCCCTTTAGGTAGTCCTCGACGACCAGGGTGTTACCGTCGAAAAATCTCACGTCGTGAACCTTCGGCCACTCGGTGTAATTCAGCTGTTTCAACCGCTCATAAACCTTCGCGCAGTTTTTATTATGATAGAGCTTAAGAAGTGCCTCCGGTCTGCCGGGTTCCTTCATACAACGCACCCGATAGATCGTAACGTGTGCATTTTTACGGATCGGCTCACCCGTCGGCACATATAGCTTCGTGACAAATTCTTCCTTCTCTGAAGCCACGCGCTCATCTCCTCTCAAATAGTTTCAAAAATAGTTGTTATCAAAACGCATTTTTATTTCAGTTTAAAAAGATGCATATACGTTCTTTTAACAAAAATATACGCCAGATCATAGACGACGAAAGCAACGACACCCACACCCGGCAACGCCCAGTATATCCATTCCTGACCATAGAATCGCATCACCGCTTCTTCCGTCAAAAACAGTCGCGGAACAAAAATGGCCAGGGGCATATACGCGATGAAAAATACCACAAGCCGGCAGATCAGATGGATCCCGTTTCGCTTGCGCGGATCGACAATCCGCTTTTCAAGGATCTTGTAGCTGCCCTCACTGAGCAGAATAAAACCTGCCATTGCCAGATATAAAAGCACATGGAATTTATCGGGATTCAGGATCAGATCCAGGATGCCGCAGCCGAAAAACAACATCAGTCCCGCTGCGAAGTTGTACTTTACCACCGCGATCCCTACCAAAAACGCCGCCAACGCGGTAAAGAATACCGTATTGATCGAGATCAGCGTTCCCAACACAAGAAAGATCACGCTCACGGCCGCCATCACGCCCAGTGTGGCGATCATACGGGTGCGTTCAGCGGTTGACATTTTGGGATTATCCTCTACATGCATGAACAAAGATCTCCTCCCATACATTCACAGCAGGTGTCCGCACACCATAGATCACAACAGATATTACCGGTTCCGCAACCTCCGTTATTATTGCCGTAACCGCCACCGTAGTTACCGTAACCGCGATAGCCGCCGTAACCGCCGCCGTAGCCACCGCCAAACGGAGAACTTCCGAAGCTGCTCGCCGACGCGTTTCCACTCTGAAGGCGCTGATAATACTGCTGAAACTCCATATTATTCGGCTCCATCGTCGTCGCCTGCTTCGCGTAATCAAGCGCCACGGACGTGTTGCCGAGGCCGAGATTTGCCACCGAACTGAAGTAATACCAGCGGGCGTTGCGATTGCTGATTCCATTAAGGACGTTGATCGCTTCGTTGTATTTACCGGCACGGATGTAGTTCATCGCCGCCATCATGTGGCGATCCTCCTCCGTCTCCGTCGAATAATCCGTATATCCGGCGCCACCCTTCCCGGACCGCTCATTCACGATCTGGTTGTAGGCCTCCTGAACCTGGCGGAACTTCTCCTCCGCCTCTTCCTTTTTCGCCGGATCCACATAGCTGTCCGGATGATACTGCCGGCTCAGCGTACGATAGGCTTTTTTGATCTCGCGGTCTGTCGCGTTCCGACTGACGCCGAGTACCTGATAAGGATCGTTATACATAAGTAAATTCCTCTGCTTTCATTCGTTCATTCAAATCCGTAACAACGGTGTCAATTATACGTGTTTTCGGGAAAAATGTCAAGTTTTTGAGCCCTTTTTCGTCTCCACACCCTCATACAGGATATTCCTGAGAATCGCGATGTCCCGCTCCAACGGAAGCTTCTCAAACTCCGCGATCGCCGACCGCCTCGTTACATCCAGGATTGCACGAATCCTCTCCCTCATTTCTTCATCCATCTCACAGTGTAAAAACGGATTGAAGCACCCCTTCTTTTTATCCTTTTCCAGGTCATCGAGAGCATCCCGGATATAGATATACTTTCCGAGGAAAAATCCAAACTTCCGAAGTATCGGTGCGAACGCGTCATCCCTCCAGACAAAGAGCTCCGCCATCAGTTCACCAAAAGGTCTTGACACCTCGTCGATATCCGCCGAGAGATCCATCTGCATCTCGCATCCGAGTTTTACCTGCCAGTCAGGTGTCAACCCGGACTGCGACCACTGATACATGTATTCCTTCTCGAGTCGGTTCAGCTTCTTCAGGGAATCACTGACCACCTGCGCCTGACGCGGATATTTTTCCTCCACAAACCGCGCACGTCTTTTATACACCACATCACCGGCAAGCCCCGATAGTTTCTTCTCGTCCTCCCAGTCGTCACGCAGATGCCCGTGCGACAACAGGATGTTCATGTCCGCCGCGTACTCGGTTACCTCCGAGCGGATCATCGGCTTCTTTTTGATCGGGTGGATCGGACAATGACGCTTTTTCATCTCCAGCTTTGGCTCGTAAAGCGCACCTAAAAGCATCACCAAAAATGTCATGTCGTAGGTCAGTGTCAGCCCGGCCGAAAGCCCGTATTTTTCCCGTAACATATAACACAGACCACAATAATACCCCTGATACTCCGTGAATTCCCGAAGCTTAAGTTCCGGCTTATTCACCACTACATAACCAAACACGTTTCTCCCCCACTACCGGCTTCTCATATAAAAATACCGGCCTGTTCTCTTTCGTGAAAAGAGCCCCTGCCGGATCGACAGGGGCTCGCTGACAATTTCTTACTTGTATAATTCGGCACTCATCTTTTCAATACCGGCCGCCAGACCGCGTATATCCTCGATCGTCGAATTGATCTCCTGCATATTGGTACTCTGCGTCGTAACACTCTCGCTAATCGTATTGATACGAGACATGACTTCCTTGATGGACGTGTTCATACCACCGAGAATCTCGGAGATATTGCTGGTCGTCTCCTGTGTGGAGCTGGCCAGTGACTGCACCTCACTGGCTACAACCGCGAAGCCCTTACCTGCTTCACCGGCACGCGCCGCCTCGATCGAAGCATTCAGGGAAAGGAGATTCGTCTGTGCCGCGATACTCTCTATGATCTTGATGATCTCCATGGAATCATCCACGGACTTCTCGATCGTAGCACTCTGTTCCGCGATCTCACTCTGGCTCTTTGCCACATCCCTCATCTGGTCGGCAGCCTCTTCCACCGCCTTGGTCACATCCGCGATGCTCTCATTCAGACTTGTGATCGCCGGCTCCAGCTCTTCCTCGAACTGATTCTCATGCTTCTTCTCATCATTGATATCCAAGATGGTTCCTGCCGCCATCACCGGTGTACGTCCTTCCCAAACCACATAACTGGAAGCACGCACCCAGATCCACTCGCCGCTCTTATGCTTCAGGCGATACTCCATATCAAAAACAGTCGCGCCTGTCGGATCCGACAACTGCTTACCCATCGCTGCCGAAGCTCCCTCAACATCATCCGGATGGATCTTTGTAATCCAGGTACCCATGATATCCGGCCACTCGGACGAATTCGGGGTGTATCCCAGGATCTTCTTGAACTGATCGGAATATACCATCGGCGAATTCACATCATCGATCGCGTACTTGGTCAGATCCATACTCCAGGATCCCTCGAGCATCATCTTGTCAACTGCAAGAGAACGACGATTGTCATGTGTCATCTGCTCTTCCGTACGAATACGATCCTCAATATCGGTAAAGGTTCCGATAAACACCTCCGGTGATCCGTCCTTACGACGCAGGCACTCGCCGGCCGCGTGGAACATACGATATTCACCGTTCTTCATCTTAAGACGATAATCTACATCATACACCGCGTTACGATTGGTAATGGCATTCCCATAGGCGGCATAAACAATATCATTGTCATCCGGATGCATGATCTTGCCAAGCGCGTCAACCGTGTCCGGGAGTTCCGTCTTACCATACCCCAACACGCGGCGCATCTCATCGGTAAACTTGATGTCCGTCTGCTCGCCCTTCTCGTTAAAATAAGCAATCCAGATCGCCAGATGAGACTCCTTGTTCAGAGATTCGATCATGCGATAAAACATATCCGCCTTGCTTGATTGCTCAGCCAAAGCCGCCTCCAGTTTGTCTACCTTGGCGCGTAACGCCTTCAATTCATCGTCTTTTCTTCCCATTTGTCTACCTCACAGTCTTAATCTGACCGAATCCGGTCACCTCATATACTCCCATTTTATCACATTTCCTCGCATGATACAAGAAAAAAATCGGTTAAGCCTCAAAGCATGATTTCATCGCCCTTCGAGGCGTATTTAGCGCTTGCGCTACTTCGCCGAGAAGAAGATGAAATCTGATTAGTCTCATCACCCTCTGTTCTGCTCATCGACAAGATGCTCACTCTGATACATCTTGCGAAGTTTCGGCTTCTCTATCTTCCCGGTCGCATTACGCGGAACATCGGCAAAAAAGATCTTTCGCGGCCTCTTATACCTCGGCAACTGCTTGCAGAAGTTGTTGATATCCTCCTCATTGCAACTCGAATCCGGCACGAGTTCAATGATAGCCGCTGCGATCTCGCCGAGACGCTCATCCTTCAGACCGATCACCGCCACGTCCTTCACCGGCTCATACTTGCTGATGAAGTTCTCAATCTGAACCGGATAGATATTCTCGCCACCGGAGATGATGACATCCTTCTTGCGGTCAACCAGGTAGATAAATCCGTCCTCGTCCTGCTCCGCCATATCACCGGTGTAAAGCCAGCCGTCATGAAGCACCTCCTCGGTCGCTTCCTCATCGTTGTAATAACAGATCATAACACCCGGTCCCTTTACGGCCAGCTCTCCGACTTCGCCCTGCGGAACCTCCTTGCCATTCTCGTCGATGATCTTCGTCTCCCAACCGTAGCCCGGCACACCGATTGCGCCGACCTTGTGGATATTCTCCACGCCAAGATGTACACAACCAGGTCCGATCGACTCAGACAGGCCGTAATTCGTATCATACTGATGCTTCGGGAAATACTCCTTCCAGCGCTTGATCAGTGACTGCGGAACCGGCTGTGCGCCGATATGCATCAGTCGCCACTGATCGAGGTTGAAGTCTTCCAACTTCAGCCGCTTGGCATCGAGTTCAACCAGGATATCCTGCGCCCATGGTACCAAAAGCCAGACAATCGTACATTTTTCATTCGAAACGGTCTCTAAGATCGTCCGCGGATTCACGCCGCGAAGAAGGATAGCCTTACTCCCCGATATAAGAGACCCGAACCAGTGCATCTTCGCCCCCGTATGATAAAGCGGCGGGATGCACAAAAAGACATCATCCCGGGTCTGTCCGTGATGCATCTGCTCACACTTACAGGAGTGTACGAGTGCTCTGTGCTTATGCAAAATAGCCTTCGGGAAGCCTGTCGTTCCCGAAGAAAAATAGATAGCCGCATCGTCGTCATCCGTGATCGGAATCCCCGGTGAAAGGGAGGCGCAGTTTGCCGCCAGCTTATCGTAATCCTCAGCAAAACTCGGGCAGTCACCGCCCACATAAAACAGCAGCCGGTTCGTGCTGATCGAATCCGCGATTTCCTCGATACGACCGATAAACTCTGGCCCGAACACAAGGACATTTACCTCGGCCAGATCCAGACAGTACTCGATCTCGTCCGGCGCATAACGGAAGTTGAGCGGTACGGCAAGCGCTCCCGTCTTCAGGATTCCGAAATAGATCGGAAGCCACTCCAGACAGTTCATAAGCAGTATGGCTACCTTATCGCCCTTGCGTACGCCTCTCGAGATGAGAAGCTGGGCAAAACGGTTTGCCTTCTCGTCAAACACCTGCCAGGTGATCTCCCTGCGATAGTGCGTCGTAGGATTCCCCTCGATCAGGTCATACTCGCGCCAGGTTACTCTCTTCTTTTCCTGTATCTCCGGATTGATCTCAACGAGACACACATCGTTCGGGTACAGGCTGGCATTTTTCTCTAAAAATTGTGTGATGGGCATCGGTTACTCCTCCTCAATATCCGCGTTGTGATATACGTTCTGCACGTCATCGTCCTCGTCCAGCAGATCGAGGATACGCTGGAACTGGTTCTTGTCATCATCACTTGTCAGTTCCACGTAGTTCTGCGGAATCATGGTAACCTCCGCCTGCGCCATCGGCACACCCTCTGCCTCAAGTGCTTCTCGTACGGCAGAAAAATCAGCCGGTGCCGTGAGGATTTCATACGAATCCTCTTCCTCAGAAAAATCTTCCGCTCCGGCA
>JAEEGM010000003.1 GCA_016280325.1 Eubacterium sp.
GAGGGTTATATTAACGCGATGTATCTTGCTGTCGACAAGCCGACACCTGTGATCACAGCACCGACAGCTACAAAGGCTCCAAAGCCGGCCAAGACGCCGAAGCCGACGAAGAAGCCGAAGGAGACACCGGCTCCGGACGAGACGGAAGAACCGGATTATGAAGATCCCACACCGAAGCCGACGAAGAAGCCAAAGCCAACCGAAGAGCCGGTAGAACCGACCGAAGAACCGCCGGCACCGACGAATCCGCCGGAAGAGCCGAGCGAGGAACCGCCGGCAGAAGGATAATTGTCGGCTATAGGGGAGGAAAGATCAATGGGACAGTTATCCCCCATGATGACGAACTATCTGGAAACAAAAGAGGAATATAAAGACTGCATTTTGTTTTACCGACTGGGTGACTTTTATGAGATGTTCTTTGATGACGCCAAACTGGTGTCAAAAGAACTCGAATTGGCACTGACCGGTAAAGCTTGCGGTCTCGAAGAGCGGGCACCCATGTGTGGTGTCCCGTTTCATTCTGCGGACGGATTTATACGTAAACTGGTTGATAAAGGGTATAAGGTTGCGATCTGTGAGCAGATGGAAGATCCCAAACAGGCCAAGGGGCTTGTACGTCGTGAAGTGACTCGTATCGTTACGCCGGGAACCAATTCATTTACCGACGCGATAGAAGATGATAAGAATAACTTTCTGATGGGTATTGTTGCAGCACCAGAAGGTTTTGGACTCGCGGTAACCGATGTTTCGACCGGAGAGTTTCATGTTGCCGAAGTAGAAGACGAGAACAAGCTTCTCGATGAGATCAATCGCTACAGTCCCTCCGAGATCATCGCGAACGACGCTTTGTATCTCGCCGGTCTGGATATATCCGATCTGAAAGACCGGTTGCAGATTGTCATTTCGACACTGGAACCGCGTTTTTTTTCTGCCGAAAACTGCGAGCGTTCACTCTGCGAGCACTTCGGTGTCAAGACAACCGTCGGCCTGGGGCTGGACGATGTAGTTCTCGGAAAAACAGCGGCCGGTTGTGTCATGCAGTATCTTGTAGAGACGCAAAAATGTTCTCTCAGCCATATTACTCATATCCATATTGATCAAACCGGACACACAATGCTCTTGGATCGAAATACCAGGCGTAATCTCGAACTTGTGGAAACCATGAGAGAAAAGCAAAAGCGTGGCTCACTGCTTTGGGTTCTCGACAAGACCAAGACGGCAATGGGGGCACGTATGCTCAGGTCCGGCGTGGAACGGCCGTTACTGATTCGTGATGAGATAGAAAAACGTTACGATGCGATCGATGATCTGAACCGCGATCCGGTAACCCGTGAAGAACTCAGAGAGTATCTGGGACCGGTCTATGATCTGGAACGCCTGATCGGAAAGATCAGTTATCAGACGATCAACCCCAGAGACATGCTTGCTCTCGGAACATCACTTGCCATTCTGCCATCGATCCGCACTCTGATTGCCGAATATCCATGTGATTTACTTCGAAAACTTGCTTCCGAACTCGATCCGCTGGAGGATCTCTGTTCGATGATAACCGAAGCCATCACGGAGGAACCGCCCTTAAGCCCCAGAGAAGGCGGTATATTAAAGAGCGGGTATAACGAGGAGGTTGACCGCCTTCGTCGCGCCAAAACCGAAGGCACACAGTGGGTTGCCGAGTTGGCTGAAAAGGAACGTGAGAAGACCGGCATCAAGAATCTTAAGATCAATTATAATAAAGTGTTCGGTTATTACCTGGAAGTAACGAAATCATTTTTATCCCAGGTTCCCGACGATTGGACGAGAAAACAGACATTGACCAACGCGGAGCGATTCATCACACCGGAACTGAAAGAGATGGAAGAGACGATACTCGGTGCTTCGGATCGCTTGTATCAGTTAGAATACGCTCTGTTTTGTGAGCTTCGTGATACGATCGCCGAACATATCAAGCGTATCCAGAAGACGGCGTCCGTGATCGCTCAGATTGATATGCTATGCAGCCTTGCCTACGTGGCCGAGCAGGAAAACTACTGCCGTCCGAAACTTCGTAATGACGGTGTTCTTCGTATAAAGAAAGGCCGTCATCCTGTTATCGAAAAAATGATCGAACATGATCTTTTTATTCCAAACGACACGGAACTCGATGAAGCAGAGCAACGTGTTGCGATCATCACCGGACCGAATATGGCCGGAAAGTCTACTTATATGAGACAGACCGCTCTGATTCAGTTGATGGCTCAGGTCGGCTCCTTTGTGCCGGCAGACAGTGCAGAGCTTACCATCGTTGATCGTATATTTACTCGTGTCGGCGCGTCGGACGACCTGGCAAGCGGACAGAGTACTTTCATGGTAGAGATGACAGAGGTCGCCAACATCCTGCATCACGCGACGAAGGACAGCCTGATCATACTGGATGAGATTGGACGCGGAACGTCCACCTTTGACGGACTTTCCATCGCGTGGGCTGTTGTTGAAGAAATCGCTGACCAGACAAGGATCGGCGCCAAAACGCTTTTTGCTACACATTATCATGAACTGACCGAACTCGGCAGTTCTCTTAACGGTGTAAAAAATTACTGCATCGCTGTTAAAGAAGACGGCGAAGACGTTATTTTTCTCAGAAAAATCGTATCGGGTGGTGCGGATCGAAGCTATGGAATACACGTTGCCAAGCTTGCCGGTGTACCGGAGGAAGTCCTGGTGCGTGCCCGCGCGATTTCCGATCGCCTGGAGAATCAGGAACGTTGGCAGATACCGCCGGATGCCGGATCTCTTTCGGCCGGTGAGGGGGCTTCCCGCATGATGGCTCAGGATGATGCCGGAAGCGGTCCAAGGCAGCTTTCGATCTTTGATACGCTTGGCGATGATACGCAGATGGATGATATTCTGTGCGAGATTCGGGATACGGATCTGACGAACATCACGCCGATGCAGGCGATGAATCTTGTCAACAAATGGCAGCATGATATTGCAGATAAATGGTAGGAGAGGAATATGATACAAGTTCTGGATAAACTAACGATCGATCAGATTGCGGCGGGTGAGGTAGTCGAGCGCCCGCTTTCCATTGTTAAAGAGCTGGTGGAAAACGCGATTGACGCCGGTTCGGACGCGATTACGGTTGAGATCCGCGGAGGCGGGATCGATCAGATACGTATCACGGATAACGGTTGCGGGATTCCCGCAAGTGAGGTCAAGACAGCATTTTTACGACATGCCACAAGCAAGATTGTGGATGCTTCCGATCTCTTATCCATCACGAGTCTCGGATTTCGCGGTGAAGCATTGTCCAGTATCGCGGCGGTTTCCAAGGTAGAACTGATCACCAGAACACATGAATCTATCGTCGGTTGTCGCTATACCATCAACGGTGGAGAGGAAGAGAGCATCGAAGAGATCGGCAGCCCTGAAGGAACAACCTTTATCATTCGCGATGTGTTTTACAATACGCCGGCAAGACGTGAGTTTCTCAAGTCGGCCACGACGGAGACGACCGCCATATCCGAGTGTGTTCTTCAGTTTTCACTGTCCTATCCGAATATCCGTTTCCAATATATCGCCGACGGCAAGCCGAAGCTGAAAACGGCAGGAGACGGTGTGCTGCGCAATAATATCTTTTATAATTTCGGTTCCGATATGGTCCGAGTACTGGTTCCGATTGAAGGCGAACGCGAGGATATGAAGCTGACCGGATTTATCGCAAAGCCTGAGTTTTCACGTGGCAACCGTTCCTACATGCATTATTATGTGAACGGACGGTATATCAAAAACAACACGATTCACGCCGCTATCATGGACGGTTACCGGGATTATCTGATGAGCCATCGATTCCCATTTGTAACTCTGTTTCTGACGCTTCCGCCGGACCAACTGGACGTTAACATTCATCCGACCAAAAAGGAAGTTCGCTTTCGCGATGAAAAAAATGTCTACGCGCTTTTTTATCACGCGATCAAGGAGGCGCTTGACCGGATCACGCTGATTCCGGAAGAAACACTTGGAGAGGGCGAATCGGATCACACAGTTACCATACCTGTGAAAAAAGCACCCGAACCTTTTGAAGAAAAACGCTCCCGCACGGAATATGTGCAGAACAAAATGACGGACACTGTGCACCTCACCGATGACAGACCTAAAGCGACATCTGAAGTAAGGCCTGAAGCAACACCGGCTCACACATCGATGAATAACGCTTTTAGCAGTTCCCGATCACAAGAAGCATCGTTTACCAATGAAACAACAGGATCTTCCGTAACATCATCTGCTGATGAGTCTGCCGTTTATCGACCTTCACCATCACCTGTTGAAACCAAAGTAAGCGAGTCGGGTTCATTTTTAGAGGAAAACCTGTTTCGTGAGGAGGAGAGTGTATCCTTCCGTGTGATCGGACAGGTCTTCGACACCTATTGGCTGATCGAATATAAGGATGAACTGTTGATCATCGATCAGCACGCAGCGCATGAAAAGGTATTATACGAGCGATTCGTCGCAAAAATGAAAAGCAAACAGGGGCTAAGTCAGAATCTGCTGGCACCAATCGTGGTTTCTCTTTCCGGAAGTGAACAGACGGTTCTGTCCGAACACGCGGAGATTTTTCAGGAGCTCGGTTTCGAATGGGACAGCTTCGGGGATTCCGAAGTTTTGCTCCGGGCGGTTCCCGCCAACTTCCTGAATCTGGATGTCAAAGAGGTGTTTATCGATTTTTTGGACAGCCTGATGGAAGGGCGGATCGGCCGGAAGCCGGAGATGGTCCTGGATCGTCTGGCAACCATATCGTGTAAGGCTGCCGTAAAAGGAAATAACACCTTGTCACTTCAAGAGGTGCAGACACTGATCCGTGAGATGCTGACACTTGATGAGCCGTATCATTGTCCTCACGGACGACCGACAACGATAGCTCTCAGCAAATACGAATTTGAGAAGAGGTTTAAGCGATGACAGATGAACGACCGGCGCTTTTGATCCTTACGGGGCCGACCGCCGTCGGCAAAACCGAGACCTCCCTGGCTCTTGCAAAGAGACTTAACGGTGAAATCATTAATGCTGATTCCATGCAGGTGTATCGCGGGATGGATATCGGAACCGCAAAGCTTCCGTTCGAAGAGCGGGAGGGAATCCCGCATCACCTGATCGACATCTGTTCGCCGACGGAGAACTTTGACGTGGTGAGATTTCAAACCGAGGCAAAAAAATGCATTCAGGAGATAGGTGAGCAGGGACATCTGCCGATCCTGGTTGGCGGAACCGGGTTCTATATTCAGGCTGTTTTATATGATATTGATTTTACGGAAGAAGAACCGGATGTGGCACTTCGTAAGGAATTAACGGAATATGCGAAAACGCATGGCGAAAAAGCCCTGCATGAAAGGCTTTTTGCCGTCGATCCTGCTTCGGCCGAGAAGATTCACGCGCATAATATCAAGCGTGTGATACGCGCGATCGAATACTATCAGACAACCGGAAAAAGGATCTCCGAACATAATGAAGAACAGCAAAAAAAAGAGAGTCCGTATCGATTTTTGTATGCCGTATTGACGTTACCCAGAGAAGAACTCTATGAGAGAATCGATGTCCGTGTAGACCGGATGATAGAAGCCGGATTGGAGGACGAGGTAAGACGATTGATTGCCGACGGTGTGCCTGCGGATTCAACGGCTATGAAAGGGCTCGGTTATAAGGAGATCGCCGGTTACCTGAACGGAGAATACGATTTAGAAGAAGCGATCTATATTCTGAAACGGGATACCAGACACTTTGCCAAACGTCAGCTGACCTGGTATAAACGGGAAAAAGCGGTTACTTATTTTGACAAAAAAGAGTATCCCACGACAGACGCGCTCGTGGAGGCCATCTGTAATAAAGCCAATGATGCTTTTCATTGA
>JAEEGM010000004.1 GCA_016280325.1 Eubacterium sp.
GGTGTATGAGAACGATTTCTTTTATCTGGTTTCCGGTCATATCGATTATACTGGAGAAGGAAGGAATTTAGATGGAGAGATCCTGGTTCGCAAAGATGAGTGGGAACTCCCGGGAACAGTTGTATACTGGCGAAAGCATAACTTTAAGCTGGTTCCTATCAGTGGTATTCGTGCATCATCAACGCTTCCTAATGCCAACGGAAAAACCTATTACGTTAAAAACATGATAGATGGCAAGAAAAAAACTGCTTGGTGTGAGGGCGCCAAGGGAGTCGGGATTGGTACGACTATCAATATCACATTAAAGGGTTCGAAAAAGGTGCGCGGTATTGCTATTATGAATGGATATCATTCGAGTATTAGTCTGTATAAGAAAAATGGTAAAGTCAAACGGATTACCGTGGAGACGGATGATGGAGAAACGCAGGATTTGAAGGTCGGGTATACTGAGAACTCGAGTATGTATTCGCTGGGAGAGTATCATTATGTATTTTTTGATCATACGGTAGAAACCAGCAAGCTTAAAGTAAAGATAACAGGCGCGGTAAAGGGGAAGGAGTACTCAGACACCTGTATCAGTGAGTTGTTCGTGTTCTAGAGTATTAAAGGGTGTACTGGGTTGAATTGCCCTTCGTTCTTGCGCAGAATAATGAAATCGAACGGGCTTCTATGCTCACTGCATAGGGCCTGTTTTGCTCTGTAAACCGCTTTTGTGGCTTGGATAGAGATGGTGTAAAGGATCTGTTTATCGCCAGAGACAACGGCCTCTGTAAGGCATTTGTATATAAAAATGGCAAGATCAAATCAATCTATATCCCGTCAGAATACGGATGCGCGACATACAGCAAAGAAATGAAGCTGTTTCTGGATCCCGGAGAGGGTGACTATGGGTGGATAACCGCTTACAAGATTAAGAATGGAAAAGCAGTTGAAAAGTGGACATACGAAACTCCCCATCAGGATGGAAACAAGAAGTATCATACGTGCAATTATCCAAGTGGTAAAACCAAAAAGATCACAAAAAAAGAAATATGAGAAAATGTGGACCAGATCAACGAAGATCGGCAAGGCGACAAAGAAAAAGCTGATAAATAAACTGAAGAAATTAAAATGATATGAGTATGAATCATAGTATTACATACCCGAAAACGAAAAACCGCCATATGCCATGGCGGTTTTTCTTGCCATTTTTACGAGAATATGGTAAACTACTGACATGATGAGTAGCAGGGATAAATCGCTATGGCATAAGGAGGACTACATGTACAAGAACGTGATTTTCGATGTAGGCGATACACTTATCAGTTTTGCTTACCGCCCTTATATGCAAGGTCTTGGTTTTGATGACACGACCATCGACTTTCTTGTCGATAACATGATCTTCACCGATTTTTGGGAAGACATGGATGCCGGCAAGAAGGACATGGACGAGGCTTGTTCCTTTTTCTGCGAAAAACATCCCGAATTAAAAAACGAGATAACAGCATTTTGGACGAACATCGAGGATATTGTTTTCGAATATGATTTTGCCTATCCTCTCGTGATGGAGATGAAGGAAAAAGGATACAAAGTGTTTTTGCTTTCGAATTATCCCGCGAAGCTGGCGGATATACACTGGCCCAAGTTTTCTTTTTTGAAAGAAATGGATGGCTACATTATATCGGCTCGCGTTGGCCTCACCAAGCCCGGTGAGAAGATTTTTCATATACTTATGGATCGCTATCGTCTTCACGCGGAGGAGTGCATTTTTATCGATGATAATGAAGCCAATATTGAGACCGCAAACAGACTTGGTATCACGGGAATTCGTTTCACCGGATACGAAGAATTGACAGTTGAACTGGACAGACTCGGTATATGAAATAATCTTGCGTTTGCGAGGGAGGTGATCCACGTGAGCGAGTACAATCTTCCGAAGGAAAGAACAGATTTCCTGGACAAGGCGGTACAGGACCAGATAAAAGGGATACTTGGCAAATAAAAGGAGGCTGAAAAATGGATAAGAATCAGGCGGAAGCAAAACTAAAGGAATACGGTCAGGAGCATGTGCTGAAGTATTATGATGAATTGAATGAGGCAGACAAGGAGGCGCTCCTGAGGCAGATTGATGAGACGGATTTTTCTGTGCTGTCTCATATCGGAAATGCTGGGAAAGGTGACGCCAGAGGTAAGTTTTCTCCGCTTGCTGCGATGCAAAGAGAGGAGATCGTACGTCGGGAAAAAGAGTTCCATGATGCCGGTGTGGAAGCGATCAAAGCCGGCAAGACAGCGGCGCTTCTTTTGGCCGGTGGTATGGGGACGCGCCTCGGCTCAGATAACCCGAAGGGCATGTATAATATCGGACTTACCAAAGAGGTATTTATCTTCCAGCGGCTCATCGAAAACCTCTTGGATGTGGTGCGTGAGACCGACACTTGGATCCGTCTTTTTGTCATGACCAGTGAGAAAAATCATGAAGCGACGGTGGCATTTTTAAAGGAGAAAAAATACTTCGGTTATAAAGAAGATAAGATCGTATTTTTCAAGCAGGATATGGCGCCTGCCTGTGATTATAATGGGAAATTATATATGGAAGGAAAGGCCCGGATCTCGACCTCGCCGAACGGTAATGCGGGTTGGTATTCATCGATGGTGCGGGCCGGACTGGACAAGATTCTGACGGATGAAGGCATCGAATGGATCGATATTTTTGCCGTGGATAATGTCTTGCAGCGCATCTGTGATCCTTGCTTTGTCGGCGCGACAGTGCTTGCGAATGTGTCCGTCGGAGCGAAGGTTGTGAAGAAGGCAGCACCGGATGAGAAGGTCGGCGTTATGTGTCTGGAGGACGGCAGGCCGTCGATCGTTGAATATTATGAGCTTTCGCAGGAAATGATGGACGCGAAGGACGAGAACGGCGATCCGGCATACAATTACGGTGTTATTCTGAACTATCTCTTCCACGTGCCGGAGCTGAAGGCGGTGACCGATGATCGGATGCCGTTGCATGTGGTCGAGAAAAAGATTCCGTATATCGATGAGACGGGCGACCTGATCAAGCCGACAGAGCCAAACGGTTACAAATTCGAGCAGTTGGTGCTGGACATGATCCATCAGTTGTCAACCTGCCTGCCGTATGAGGTTATCCGTGAAAACGAATTCGCGCCGATCAAAAATCCGACGGGAGTTGACTCTGTAGAGTCCGCGCGTGAGTTGTGCAAGAAAAATGGTATCGAGTTGTAATTGATACCGGGGCGGGTTTTGCGCTCGCTGTACCAAGGCCGCTTGGCTGTCTAAAAAAGGTGTGGAGAAAGAAGTATGTCTGTTTGGATTATTATAGTTGTTGTTGCGTTGGCGCTGACCGCGTTGGGCGTGATCTATCTGGCGTCAGCGGTTGGCAGATTCGGAGCGATTCGCGCGCTGTCCGGAGAGGATAAGTGGCGTCGCAGAGGGCTATCTCTCATCGTTGTAGCGGCAGTATTTGTTACGTTGGTTCTTATATTTGATTATATAAACGCCATTGTTATATTGCTGCACACGACCACGTTTTTCCTGCTGGGACGCTTTGTTATTTATATCATAAAAATAGTCCGCGGCAAGGAGATTAATTCGAAGAAAAACTGGGCCGGTTGGATTGCTATTGTTTACACAGTGTTTTACATGGCAGCCGGGTTTTATCTTTGTAATAATATATGGCAGACCGATTATCAGCTGTCGACGGATAAAAGTGTTGGTGAGGTGAAGGTGGCATTGTTTGCGGACTCACATATCGGTGCGACATTTGATGGTGAGGGATTTGCGAAGCAGATGGATGTTATCATGGGAGCCAAGCCGGATATCGTACTGATCGCCGGTGATTATGTGGATGACGATACGACCAAAGAAGATATGATCACCTGTTGCGCTGCGCTCGGGAAGATGAAGCCGAAATACGGCGTGTGGTATGCTTATGGAAACCATGATAAGGGGTATTACAGCTCCGAGCATCGTGGGTTCACGGCGGAGGAACTGGAAGCGGAACTCGTGAAAAACGGTGTGCACGTGATGAAAGATGATGTCGAGACGATTGACAATATCTGTATCGTGGGTCGCAAGGATAAGTCTATGGAGAGAAAGGAACTGTCCGAACTCCTCGAAGGCGTGGATGATTCGAAGTATATCATCGTGATGGATCACCAGCCGAATGATTATGAAAAAGAGTCGCAGACAAAGGCGGATCTGGTATTATCCGGACATACGCACGGCGGTCAGCTGCTACCGGTGACGTACTTTGGCAAGTGGTTTGGGATCAATGACGCGATCTATGGCTATGAACGCCGCGAAAACACGGATTTCATTGTGACCTCCGGTATCTCGGATTGGCGGATGAAGTTCAAGACCGGTACCAAGTCGGAGTATGTGATGATCGATGTGAAGGGGAAATAGGCGGATTGACGATATTTTTGCTTGACATAGCGGCGTATTTTTGGTAAACTATACAGGTCGCGAGCGGTTTGGCGACAGGATCGACTTGGGTAAGTCGTCGTTTTACGACGACATGAGTCCCCGATCAAGCAGAAGGGACTCAATAACTGAATATATGGGGTATTAGCTCAGGTGGTAGAGCACTTGACTTTTAATCAAGTTGTCCGGGGTTCGAGTCCCCGATACCTCACTAATCTAATCTCTCAGAGCGTAGGATTAAATCCTACGCTCTTTGTGTATTGTAAGAAAGGATCAAGGCAACTTGCAATCCGCAATTTATTATGCTAAAATATTGCTGTTGCGGTGGAATAATCGGCAGGCCGAAGCAGGCCGGAGCCCATCGCTCCAACGCCAATGGATGACCGACGCGGAGGAGTCTTTATGCTGGACATACTGATCGTAGAAGACAATAAAGAGATCGCGGTTCTTCTCAACGACTTTCTTGAGAAAGAAAACTTTGTCGTCGGAATCGCTGAGAGTGGAGAAAAAGCTCTTCGTATTTTTGAGATGTACGGGGCGAAACTGGTTGTGCTTGATATCAATCTCCCCGGCATGGATGGCTTTTCTGTCTGTTCCAAAATCCGTGAGAAGGCGAACACGCCGATTCTGATCGCAAGCGCGAGGACGGGCAAGGCGGATCAGCTAGCGGGACTCGAACTCGGCGCGGATGACTATATCGAAAAGCCCTATGACATCGATATATTATTGGCAAAAATAAGGGGTATTTTTAAGAGAAAATATGAGACAGAAGAGATCCGGGAAGGTGACCTGACACTGAACACAGCCAACCAGACGCTTCGTGTCTCGGATGCCGATGTGACGGTAACGAATAAGGAATTTGAACTGTTAAAAATACTCCTTGAAAACAAAGGCACCACGATGAAAAAGGAATACCTGTTCAATACGATCTGGGGGAGCGACAGCGAGTCGGAACTTCAGACGTTGAACGTTCATATCAACAGCCTTCGGAAAAAGATTGAGAAGGATCCGAAGAAGCCGGATCACATCAAGACGGTGTGGGGCGTGGGGTATCGCTATGAGTGAGAAGAAAAAGAAGTCCTCCCTGCGTAAGCTTGCCATATTGGTGGTCCTGGTAGAGATTGCGGTGATCGTTATCTGCAACCTCCTTATGCTTCGTAGCGATTCATCTTCCGACAACTCAAAAATCTACCGGGTCGAGGCCAAGCACGTTGCAGAGGATCTTGAGAAGATATTGGCAAAGGTTCAAGACACGACCGTTCAGGATGCAACAGCGGACAACAGCAAGTCCCAAACGGAGGGAGTGTCCACTGACAAGACTACGGATGCCAACCTGCAAGCCGCGATCGAACAACTCGATCTGACTGCTTACCCGACGATCCAAGCGATCGCACCATTTCATCCAAATGACATCGCAGATTATGATTACCTTATAGAAGAAGTCGGAGGAAGCCTGATTCGCATTGAATATGCAGCGCCGAAGGAAAGTCTTCCGATTGTTTATATGAATATTGGATTCGGCCTGATATGTGTCGTTACACTCATTTTGTTTATCTATGTTGACCGACGGATTAGCCGTCCCTTTGTGCGAATGAGCGATTACGCGGATGAGCTCGCCAAGGGCAACTTGATCACACCGATCGACCAGCAGAAGAGCCGGCATTTTGGTCGATTTATCTGGGGGATGGATCGCCTCCGTGAACAGTTGGAGGCCGATAGGGAGCGAGAACACGAATACATGAAGGAAAGAAAAACACTCCTTCTCTCGCTCTCGCACGATATCAAAACACCTCTGGCGGCAATCGAACTGTATAATAAGGCGCTTTCCACCGGCCTCTATGACACGGAGGAGAAGCGGAGATCGGCGTACGACGGTATCGAGAAAAATATCGGCGACCTGCGTCGTTATATCGATGAGATTACGACCGCGTCGCGGCAGGATTTCATCTCGCTGACTGTGCGGGATGGAGAATTCTATCTGGATGAAGTGATGGAACAGATCGAGACTTATTATATGGAACGATTTGTGACACTTCACACACAATTTGAAATTAGCAATCACGGTAACCCACTCCTAAAGGGTGATGAGGATCGCGTGGTAGAGGTATTTCAAAACATCCTTGAAAACGCGATCAAGTACGGGGACGGCAGACGCGTGTGGGTCGATTTTTCCACAGAAGAGGATGCCGAGCTCATCCACGTACACAACTCAGGTGATCCGCTTCCGGACGGCGAGGAGGTACATGTCTTTGACTCCTTCTACCGCGGAAGCAACGCGGAGGGGAAAAAAGGCTCCGGCCTCGGTCTTTACATCAGTCGCGAGCTGATGCGCCGGATGGACGGAGAAATCTATATCGAATCCGGAGAAGGCTTCACCGCCGTGGTTGTTTTGAGAAGAGCGTAGTAAAAAAAGGAGGAGAGTAAACATGTTTCTGAAAACATCTCGTTCACTTCGAAAAAGCGGAGCCATCGTGCTCACATTGGCGTTGGCTTTGTCGACGATTGGCATCTCGGCACCTCCCAGTGAGGCCGCAAAGAAAGTTAAACTTGCTAAAAAGAGGATTACTGTCTACGTGGGAAAGACCCAAAAGGTCAATATCAAAAATATCAAAAAGAAACAGGTTGAGAAGCTAATTGTCAAGAGTTCGAAAACGGCTGTCGCTACGGCGAAGGCGTCCCAAAAGACGGCGGTTAAGGTGATAGGGAAAAAGAAGGGTTCAACCAAAGTAACAGCCAGCCTTAAATTCAGAAAAAAGGTGGGCGGTAAGAAAGTATACACGTTAAAACTGAAGGTTACAGTCAAGAATGCTGCACCCACGCCGACAGAAGAACCGACGCCGGAACCAACGGATACACCGACGGTTGTGACCGGTGCTGCGATCGAGGTGCAGATGGATGCTCCGGTGCTGACCGACCAGAGATACATCCCACGCGTGGATGGTGGCTATGCTGAGCAGGTAACCGTAGATGGGAAATCGGTTACAAAAGAAGATGCGGTAAAAACGGATGGGACGCTCACTTTTGATGACCAATTGGCATGGGATGCGGAAGTGGATGTTCTTCCTGAAGATGCCGAGAATTACGGAACCGTTGA
>JAEEGM010000022.1 GCA_016280325.1 Eubacterium sp.
ATCCATCCGTGCCGGTCAGGATGGTCGCGCTTTCGGTGCCGTCTCCACCAAGGAGATCGCCACGGCAGCTGCCGACCAGTTGGATCTGACCTTAGACAAACACAAACTGGTACTGAAGGAGCCGATCAAAGCTCTGGGCACCTATCAGGTACCGATCAAACTTCATCCACAGGTAACCGCGGAATTAAAGGTGATCGTAAAGGATAAAGGCTGAAATGGAAGAAGAAATGATGGATTTGGAGGCGATCCGCAAGACGCCTCCCAGTGATATACGTGCCGAGCAAAGCGTCCTCGGGTCGGTTCTGATCGACAACGAAACGTTGCCCGATGTATGCGATAAGTTGACGGACGAGGACTTCCACGACCACACGTGCCGGGTTATTTTTCACGCGGTCAACGAACTGTATCGCGAGGCTTCACCGGTAGATATCGTCACACTGTCTGCCAAGCTGGCGACTCTTGGCGTCCCCGATGAGACACGCTCTCCGGAGACGCTCAGCCGGATACTCAGTGTGGTTCCGACATCGACCCACGTTGACCGGTATGTGCAGATCGTCCGGGACAAGTCCTTTATGCGAAAAACGATCCGTCTGGCCGAGAGTATCGCGGAACTCGGCTACAAGGGCGAGCGTTCCTCCGCTGAACTGATGCAGGAGGCAGAGGCTGAGATCTTCAAGCTCTCCGAGAGTTTCACGTCCGGTAAAAACAACTCCACACGGTCCATCTTCGACATCATGATGGACACGTTGAAGGATATCGAAAAAGCGTCCGCCAACGGCGGCCGTATCACCGGTATCCCCACCGGTTTTGTCGATCTCGATGCCATGATCGCAGGATTGCAGCCCTCCGATCTGATCCTGATCGCGGCGCGTCCTTCCATGGGAAAAACAGCCTTCGCGCTCAATATCGCGGAGCATGCCGCCCTGAAGTCAGGGATCACGACCGCCATATTCAGTCTGGAGATGTCCGATACGCTTCTTGCGAAGCGTCTTCTCTCCATGAATTCCCATGTGGATTCGCAGAAGATCCGAACCGGTCAATTCTCATCGATCGACGAGTGGCGTGAGATTTCCGAAAGTGCCAACCGGTACGCGAAGTCAAACCTCTTCATCGACGACACACCGGGTATCACATTGACGCAGTTACGAACCAAATGTCGTAAACTGAAAGCCCAGCACAACCTGCAGCTGGTCTTCATCGACTACCTGCAGTTGATGGCCGGCGAAGGACGGTCGAACGGACGCCAAGAGGAGATCTCCATGATCTCCCGCGGACTCAAGGCCATCGCCCGTGAGATCGAATGCCCGATCGTCGCTCTGTCTCAGTTGTCACGAGGCCCCGAGGGAAGAAACGACAAAAGGCCGATGCTCTCCGACCTTCGTGAGTCCGGAGCGATCGAGCAGGATGCCGATGTCGTTATGTTTTTGTATCGCGACGAATATTACAATAAGGACAAGTCCGAGAAGAAAGGCATCACTGAGGTGATCATTGGTAAGCAGCGTAACGGCCCGGTAGGAACCGTCGAACTCCGCTGGCTGGATTCCCTTACCAAGTTTGGTAACCTCGATCATAGAAAAAGAGAAAACAAGGAGGAAGACTCATGATAAGAATTATCACAGACAGTCTGAGCGACCTGACTCTGGAGAGAGGCACGGAACTCGACATCGACATTATGTGTCTGAATGTACGCTTCGGCGACGAAGATTATATCTGCGGAAAGGAACTCTCCAATGAACAGTTCTACGAGAAACTGGAAACCTCTCCGCATCCGCCGGCCAGTTCCGCGGTCAATCCGACCGCCTTTTCCGAGGTCTTCGATCGCTACTTAAAGGCCGGTGACGAGATCGTATGTATCATGTTCTCATCGCAGATGAGCGCCACCTGCCAGAACGCCGTGATCGCAGCGTCTGAGTTCGACTCACCGCACATCCGTATCATCGACTGTGAGAATGCGTCGATGGGACAGGGCCTTCTCGTGGAGCACGCGGTGCGTCTGCGTGACCAGGGTAAGGATGCCGATGAGATTGAAAAAGAGATTCGCGAATTGTTGCCGCGTGTTCACACCTTCATCGTAGTGGAATCCATGGAATACTTAAAACGCGGTGGACGAATTTCAGCCAGCAAAGCTCTCGTAGGCTCCCTGCTGCGTGTGCATCCGGTACTTCGGATCCTCGCCGACGGCGCAGCACCTGTCGACAAGGTTAAGGGCAAGAAATCCTGCAACGCCTGGCTGATCAACAAGCTTTTGGATGAGCCGGCCGATCCGAACTTCCCGATCGTGATCGGACATTCCAACGCCAAGGAGCGCGCGGTTCAGTTCGAGGCCCAGATGACAAACGCCGGGATCAAAAATGATTTTATCACCAACTGTATCGGCCCGATCGTGGGAACCCATATCGGCCCGAACTGCCTGGGCATCGGCTACGTGGTAGCCAAATAAGCCTGACAGCCGACCGGAAGCAACAGAAATATAAGCAACAAAAAGACCTCTCGTGAATGATCCACGAGAGGTCTTTTTCCGAGGCGACTGCCGGATTTGAACCGGCGAATCAGGGAGTTGCAGTCCCATGCCTTACCACTTGGCTAAGTCGCCATATATCCGCCGTCCTCCGACGACAATGCCTATCATACCATATTATCCTTTTCTTTGCAAGTCTTTTTTTTACTGCGCCGACTTGTCGATAAAGTTGGACTTGAATTTCGAGTATACGATCTTCTGGCTGGTATACAGACCATAATACCCCGAGAACATGTACGCCACGGCACAGGCCAGCAAAAAGTACAAGCCGCCACCATATCCGAACAGTTCCAAACAGATCAGAAGCGATGTAACCGGACAGTTGGTCACGCCGCAGAACACCGTGCCCATACCGATTGCCGCACACAGGGCCGGCTCCCAGCCGAGGATATTGCCGTAAAGGCAGCCAAAGGACGCCCCTATGAAAAATGAAGGCACGATCTCACCGCCTCGGTACCCTGCCACGATCGAAAGGACCGTAAACACGATCTTTATCAGAAAGCCGAATGGTTCTTCATTCCCCGCCACACATTCATTGATATAGGTGACACCGGCTCCGTTGTAGGTCTGATTTCCAACGAGGAGCGTCAGCCCCAGTACAAGCGTTCCCAATACCCCCGCACGAATGTATTTGTTCTTCAACCACTTCTTCGCAAAAACCTCCCCGTAACGAAGCGCCACGCAAAAGAGGATCGAGAGTATCCCGCATAGGGCGGCAAGTCCCGCCACCTTCAGTGCCGACATCCCCTCAAACTCCGGAAGCGCACCAATATCGAAAAACGGCGAGGCCGCCCCCATATGTTTGGCCACGCCACGCGCCACAAACGAAGAGAGTACACATGGCAACAGCGCACTGTAATGCATGATCCCGACACTGACAACCTCCAGCGAGAAAAACGCCGCCGCCATCGGTGTTCCGAAGAGTGCCGAGAACATCGCCGACATGCCGACCATCGTCAGTGTCTTCTTTTCTGTTGCAGAAAAATGAAATAATCTTCCGAAAAAGTTGCCTACAGCTCCGCCTATCTGAAGAGCCGCCCCCTCGCGCCCGACTGACGCGCCCACCAGATGTGAAAGCACGGTGGAGACAAAGATCAGTGCCGACACGCGAAGCGGTACATCCTCATCGGACTGGATCGACTGCAGCACCAGATTGGTCCCATTATCCTTGTCGTCATGAAGC
>JAEEGM010000023.1 GCA_016280325.1 Eubacterium sp.
CCCTAAGAGGCGTGCTTGATATTGACTGCCGGGCAACAGATCCACGCGCGGTCTCGATCGCAAAAGAGAAAAATAAGCCCTTCGTATATGGGGGCTGGGCTGATGATTTCGACGAAAGAGATTACATAACCGAATATGTCGATGATATCCTACTCCATTTTCACGATAAAAAAATAAAGAATCGGGTTATAACCGAGGATCAACCACCACAGGACGGCCCGAAAACCCTCTACAAAAAACATCCGATCTTGCGAGCAAACTACCAAGAGTTTTTGAAGGTTTGCCATGGTCAGTGGAATTTCAAAGAATGGCATGACGCGAAAACAAAAGAGAAGGTTCTAGACATCATGGTTGAACAACATAAACACATCAAATACGGAGCATTAGGCGAGGTGATTATTCCCGTCATGAATGCTCTCGACAAACCGTGGGAATTGTATGAACCTTACGACGAGTATTATCTCAAAATGCAGGGACTGTGGCGTTTCTTTTTCGGCATGTTTGTCGTCCCACTTTCCAGATACTATTACGAAAAAGAAGTACAAGCACACCAACAATAAAAGGAGGATACACGTATGAGTAATCTGATCAAAGAAAGTGTAAGAGGGTTGGAAAAACTTGATGCAGAAGACATATTGATGACCGCCAGAAAAATCTTCCTGACGGAGCAGGTGGATCGTATGTCCTGCGACGATCTGCTGAAAAAGCTGATGGCACTCAATGAAGACGATCCGAACGAGCCTATCACCTTGTATATCAATTCTCCCGGCGGAGATGTGTACAGTGGGCTTGCCGTCTACGATTACATTCGGATCATGCCGGCCCCGCTCATCACGGTATGCGTCGGAATGGCTGCCAGCATGGGCGCACTCCTCTTTCTTGCTGGAGAAAAACGACTGGTCATGCCCCATTCGCGCATCATGATCCACGATCCTTCCTTCAGTAGCGGGCAATTTGGCGGCATGAAGCCTCACGAGCTCCAGCGCATCGCAGATGACCTGAAAAGCGTCCGGGATGTCACCGCGCGCGTCATCGCAGATGTCACCGGCAAAAGAATCAATCAGATCCTAAAGGTAACGAAGGACGATACGTACTACTCTGCCGAAGAAGCCATTGATTTCGGCCTTGCAACCGGGATGTGGGAGTAACGCATCGCCCCCGGAGTCTCATGGCTTGCGACGCCTTGTATGCCCCCGGCACCTCAAGGCGCCGGGTTGACGAAGCCGGCTTAAATCTGTATAATAATAAGGTCGGGCACTGACAATTGCAGCGAAAACATGGAAGGAGGCAATTGTGTTTCCATACCTTAACACAAATAAGCATTTTCTTGAACAAATCAAAGCCCAAAAGCTGGTTGACAAGTTGAAAATACGCGTTGATGAAGCCAACTGGAACATGGCCGCAACAGATGCGACGGATATCTCTCTTGGGTGGAAAAACTTCTGGATATACGATCATGGAAAGATGAGGACGGCGAGATAAAGAAGAAAGATAACGGAGATCCAACAAGTCTTAATATCATCAAGAACCGCTACCGCCTGTTCCTAACCCGCGGTCAGAAAAAGTGTTATATATTCTGCCTCGACAAGGGTATGCAGGAGAGATTAAACGACATGGTGTAGATTACAATTTAAACAAGAAAGGAAGATATTATGGAATCAAAATACATAGTCGCATATTCAGACGATAATGAAATCACGAACTATTATTTTAAGTTTTTATTTATTGAAAGTATTTTCGGAAACGATACGGACACCCCGGGATTATATACCATAATCTTCGGTACCGCCTTGCAGCCGGAAGCAAAGAATATTTCCATCTACCCGGAATGCACAAAAAATCACGAAATGTACATACCGTCCATCGGGATTTCCATGCCGGACGGCGGTATCATGACCTGTCCGTATGACATGGAGAAAAAAGAACTCCTCATCGACGAGACGATGTGGGAGATAAAAGGTCGAAGAATCCCGACAAAAAGAGAATACGATTTATACAATGAAACCGTAAAAGCTTTGATAGAATTTCTCAGCAATGAGTACATAGGTAGAACGATGCCGATCAAGCCAAAGTTTATCGATAAAAATGTCGAGGAACTTTGTGTCGTCGGTAATATCAAAGACTATAGCAAAAAAGAATAAACAAGCAAAGAAAAAAATAATTTCAATTCTGTCATACATCTGACACCACATTGTGGTATAATGCAATCACATCAAGGGGGATGGGCCCCTTTTCTGGCGACGGTTATCTGAATATCTAAGTTTTTCGCCAGGCGTGGTTTCGGCCTCACAGAAACCGATTCAGTTTTTTCACAAATGAGACATTGGCTGTTTTGGGGTATTTTTGCGCCCAAAAACGGCTTTTTTGTCCCTTTTTTCGTGCGCTCTCCAAAACAACTTAACACTACTGCTGTTCCGGTTATTGCCGCTTTTAGAAAGGTAAGGTGATCGTATGACAGAAAGTATTTTATCCCCCCGGATACTTGATGAACAGAAAACCCGAATTGAAGAATTAGCCGTCTTTTTTCAGCAGAAACACCTTGAGAAAAATGCTCCCCTGGCAGCGTTGATGGAGCGTCCCGAGTTTCGGGAGAAACGGGACCTTCTGATACAGCTGATCATGGACGTAATCCACGCCCGGAAAGACGATTCCGAGGCTTGGTGGAAGGTGTACAGCTACGCCCTGCAGGCAATCCCCCACTTTGATACGAACAAGGGATGCTTCCTGCACTATTTCAGCAAGTGTTACAAAAACAACTACCTTAAAATCGAGCCGGCAAACGCTGAATGGAAAGTCCCCGTACGTACCGCCGACGGCAACAAAAATATCCCCGTGGGATCTCTGGACGACCGTGAGCTCCTCAACAAAAACCGTGACGCAGTTTCTGTTGACATTTACGGAAATAAACAGGATAACTCCTTCTGCGGTATTCTTCCTGTGCTTTATTCCATACGAAAAGCGTTGTATAAACTCAAGGCAAAGGATGGACACACTACCAGAAAAGTCCTTCGCTGCATGTTCACTAAGGACATCGCCAAGGAGCTTCGCAGGTATGTGGAGACCGATCACGGTGAGGAGTACGAGGCTGACACTTCGGAGTGTGAAAAGCGTCGAATCCGTGCCCGCTACATCGACGCGGTTTTTGCAAACTACACAAAAAACCTATTCTCGATCATCTTCGATGCCGGGTATCTTGACTATGTTCTTGACGGATCGGAGGCTCCGATGAACGGTGAGAAATACAGTATTCAGAATATCTGCCTAAATCCGTACCGGTACGACGGCTTCTCTCCTCGCTCCTTCAAGGATGAGTCGATCGAAGCCTACCTCGGAAAAAGCAAAGGAAATATCTCACGGACATATCGCCCGAGACGCCTTGAGGTCGATCGGACGATCATACGTGATCTCAACCTTCGGGGAGAGGGCTACGAGATGTAGCTCAACATCAGAACTCCCCTACCATACGCACTTCGGGCTCAAGCTCAACATCGAACTTCTCTTTCACGACCTGCTGCACGTGCCCGATCAGCGTATGGATTTCTTCGGCCGTAGCTTCACCGCGATTGACCACGAATCCGCAGTGCTTCTCGCTCACCTGAGCGTCACCGACTGCATACCCACGCAGGCCGGCGTCCTCGATCAGCTTCCCGGCGAAGTATCCCTCCGGTCTCTTGAACGTCGAGCCGGCAGATGCGAACTCCAGCGGCTGCTTCTCGCGACGCTTCTCGTTCAGTTCCCGGATCTTCGCCTGGATCTCCTCGGGCTCCCCCTTCTCAAAAACAAACGTCCCTGACAGAACGATCCAGTCCTTCTCCTGTAAGATACTATGCCTGTACGACAATTGTAGTTCGTCAGCCGCAACCGTCTTTTCCTCGCCCTCAGCCGTCAGCACGGTGACCTCTTTCAGGCAATCCTTGATCTCTCCGCCGTAAGCACCGGCGTTCATCGTGATGCCGCCGCCAACTGTTCCCGGGATTCCGCCGGCAAACTCAAACCCGGCCAGCCCCATCTTGGCAAGACGAGATGCCATCGCGGTCAACCGCATTCCGGCTTCGACTATTACTTCGCATTCTCCCGTTGTAGAAAAGCCGGACAAACTCTCACCGATCTCGATCACAACACCCGGATATTCGTCGTCCGCGAACAACAGGTTACTGCCGTTTCCGACAATCATAAAGGGGAGCTGTTTGGCGTCGGCAAACGCCAACGCCTCGCGCACCTCCCCCGCCAGCTCAGGGATCAGATAATACCGCGCCGGTCCACCGACCTTGAATGTCGTATGGCGGCTCATCAATTCCTGTTCTTTTTTTATCATGGTTTTCTTCCGTTCCGGAGCAGGTCAGGGAAGACCTCACTCCCTTGTGCATTCATTATTCCAAAACCAGTTTGGCCGCTCCGTAGATGCCGGCATCGTTGCCAAGCTCAGCCAGACGGAACTCCTTATTCTGCAAAGCAAACATCACATGATCGTTGTAATACCGCTTCGTCACATCCAGAATGATCTCACCGGCTCTGGATACGCCACCGCCGATGACAAACGCCTCCGGATCCACGACCTGAGCCACATTGGCAAGTCCCAGACCGAGAACACGACCGAACTCCTCTACGACCTCCTTACAGTAGGCATCATCTGCCTTGGCTCCGTCAAAAATAGCCTTCGCCGTGATCTCCTTGCCGTTCAGGCAGGAGTCCTCAAGCTTCGCGGAACCCGGATGAAGCTTTTTCTTTGCCATCCGAACGATTCCCGTCGCCGAGGTGTACTGCTCGAGACATCCCTGTCCGCCACAATTGCAACTCTCCGTCTCATCCTGACGCACCTTCATATGTCCGATCTCTCCGCCGGCCCCCATCGAACCGGTCAGGATCTTTCCGCGGATAATAATACCGCCGCCGACACCGGTTCCCAGTGTCACCATAACGATCGAATCAAAGCCGCGGCCGCCGCCCTTCCACATCTCGCCGAGCGCTGCGATATTGGCATCATTGGCCACCTGAACATTACCGACTCCTGTGAGAGATGCGAGCTCATTTTTCGCGGAAAAAACACCCCATCCGAGGTTCGCACACTTCAGAACCACACCGTCATCCGTTACCGGTCCGGGTACGCCCATGCCGATACCATTGATATGGGCACCGAGCGACTCTCTCTTTTTCTCAATGCTCTCCACGATATCCGGAAGGATATTTTTACCACCCTCCTCGGTTCTTGTCGGGATCTCCCACTTCTCCTCCAGCTCACCGGCCTCAGAGAAAAGTCCCATCTTTACAGTCGTCCCACCGACGTCAACGCCTATGTAATAGTTTGCCATATCGTTTCCTCCTTATGCAACTCGCGCTCAGTCCGCGAAAAACTGACTTCCCATATTGTTTGCCAACCGTTTATAAAGCTCTTCGGCGGCATTGTATCCCATCTTCTTCTGGCGGAAGTTGACCGCTGCCGACTCACAGATGATCGCGCCGTTTCGTCCCGGACGGATCGGAATATTGTGGATGGGAACCTTGTTCCCAAGGTACTCGATGTAGTTGTCCTGCAGGCCCATCCGGTCATATTCCTTCTCGCGGTTCCATTCCTCGAGCTGAAGTACCAGATCGATCGTCATCGTATCCTTCACACTCTCGACACCAAACAATGTCTTTGCATCGATGATACCGATTCCTCGAAGCTCGATAAAGTGCCTCGTGATATCCGGTGCCTGACCGATCAGCGTCTCATCACTGACTCTTCGGATCTCCACCACATCATCCGACACCAGACGATGTCCGCGATGGATCAACTCCAGGGCAACCTCGGATTTACCGATACCGCTTTCTCCCGTGAGCAGCACACCCTCGCCGAAGATGTCAACCAATACCCCGTGAATACTGATCATCGGCGCCAGCTCGACATGAAGCCATCTGGTCACCTCCGCCGAGAACGCCGATGTCTCCTTCCCCGTCTGAAGGATCGGAACACCGTGCTTCTCCGACAGGTCCAAAAATTCCTGCGCCACCGGGATATTACGACAAAATACAATACAGGGCACCTTGTACGACATGATCTGTTCCATCATCTCGGTACTCTTTTCGATCCCCTGCTTCTCCATAAACGTGTACTCCACCTGTCCGATGATCTGTACACGGTGATGATCAAAATAGTCAAAAAAACCGGCCAGCTGCAACGCCGGACGATTGATATCCGACTGCGTGATTCGGATGTCATCCATCCTTTCCTCACAAGTCAGGATCTTCAATTCCTGATGGTCCACCAGACGCCGGATCGAAACTGTATCCATACGCAATTCTCCTTGTCATAAAAATGTTCAGACATACAAAAACATCTTATCATAAAACCGATCGTTTGACAAGATGATTCAACTACGCATAATGATAGAGAACGGCGAGCGAACCCTTCGTACAGGATACGACAGCCCGCTTGCCGGTAAATTCGTTGCTGACACCAATCGGGTTGGAATTGTACCAGTCCGCGCCGGAGACCTCGTATTTCAGCCCCTGGATGGTCACATTGTGACAGTGACGATCAAGGGCAAAGACCGAGCAGAGATTGCCGGCCACATTGAAAGCGGTATCCTTACCGAGAACGATACTCCCGGCATTCACCGCCTGAACCGCATAGTCATCGCAGTAAAGCGTGCCGATGGCTCCTTTTTTGGACAGGAAGATCAAAAGCTGTATATTGGCCAGCGTATGGTCAAGTCGTCCGCCGAGACCGCCGTAGATCTCAAACACGGTATAGCCCTTCTCAAGCCCCAGCTTCACGGCGATCATCATATCGGTATCGTCCTTTTCCCTTGGATACCGGATTGCATCACTCGGCAGATCATAAGAAGTCACCGAATCAAAGTCGCCAAGCACGATATCCGCGCGGATCCCGATCTCTTCAAGGTAATCGAAGCCACCATCCGCCGCGATCACCAGATCGTACGGATGCAGATCGATCGTATGACGGCTTCGGTCACCCGCGCCGAAAATATAACATATCCTGTCCATTTCACACCTTCTTCACACCTATGAAGTGTAGTTTAAAAACGTAATCTCCTACTCCGTAGCGTAGCGTTTATTTCAGTTTGTCGATCGCCCGATCGATCTCACTTAACACGGTTTCATTGCTGTAAGATTCGATCGCTCCGACATCGACGGCAGACGTCAGATTCGGGTCAATCGGAAGCTTGGCAAGTACCGGAAGATCATACTCTTCCGCAACCGCATCCACTTTGCTTTCACCGAAGATCTCGAGTTTTTTCCCACAGTCCGGACACTCGACATAACTCATGTTTTCAACGAGCCCCAGTACCGGAATATTCATCAGTCCCGCCATCTTAATGGCCTTTCCGACGATCATCGATACGAGATCCTGCGGTGTCGTGACCACGACGATCCCGTCAAGCGGAATACTTTGGAACACGGTCAGTGCCACATCACCGGTCCCCGGCGGCATATCAACCAGAAGATAATCAATATCCTTCCACAGTACGTCCGTGTAAAACTGACGTACCGTACCTCCGATCAGCGCGCCGCGCCATACGACCGGATCACTTGGATTGTCTAACAAAAGATTGATCGACATCACGTCGATATTCATGGATCTTGTCTGCACCGGATAGATGGTTGTCTCATCACCCACAGCGCGTTCGGTAAGACCGAAGGCTTTCGGGATCGACGGTCCCGTGATATCCGCGTCAAGGATGCCGACATGATAACCGGCAGCCGCGAGTCTCACCGCGAGAAGCTCCGTAACTGCTGACTTTCCGACACCTCCCTTACCGGACAGGACGCCGATCACATTTTTGATCAGACTCCCCTCATGCGGTGTGGCGATCAGGTCGGCAGGATCATGTCTGCTACTGCAGCTTGCGCCACAGGATGAACAATCGTGTGTGCAGTTTTCAGGTGTCTGGTTTTCTGTATCACTCATAAGGATGTTCTCCCTTCATCTATTCTACTTTGTATTCACCCAGATCATCGGGCGGACATAGGCCCCCTTCTGATCCACGGGAAATCCCTGATCGATGGCTTCATTCAGCGCCGATACGAATACCGTGGTATCCATCGTCTTCCCCGGCGTGCGAAGCCTCATGTTCTTACTCATATCTCCGAGGACTTCCCCATATTTCCGATAATCCTCTTCCGACGCGATAAACACCTTATCCTTCATGGTCGGTGTATCCTTCGTGAAAAATGACTCGTTCTCGGTATCCGCAGATTCCGTATCTGCGATCGCGTCAGCTTCCTTCGGGAAGAACTGATGCTTCAAAAATGAGCCGTTCAGATGCTTTCTGAGCGAGGAATTCGACCAGGTCACATTTTCACTATGTTTATGATAGGCTCTGTCCTTGATCGCTTCCTTCACGATAAGTAATGTGCTGTCATTTTTATGATCAAGTATCACCCAGTCAAGCTTTCCGAACTTCACCTTTTTCCCGATATCCGCGGAGGCAATCACCTGTTTCTCAACCTCAAGTGCTCTGTCCCAACCACCGTTTTCCTCACCGCTCACGCGAAATGACTTGATCGCCAGGCTCTTGATCCCGATGAAGTTCTCGACCTCACCGATCAGTCCTCGGGTAACCGGGATCTTGCGGCAGACGGCAAGTGCGATTCCGAAGACCAGGATTCCCAGAAGCACCCAGCGAAAAACATTTGGTTTCTGATTGCCGCTGTTCTTGTCATGTTCCTGTCTCTGACCGGCGCTCATCATCTCGGTACGTGAGATAACCGGGATATCCTCCGGAAGGTCCTTCTCCAGTTCATCAGCAATCGTTTTACACTCATCGCGTAAGGCAGCACATTCTTCAACATGAGAAAAATCTCCTGCCTCCTCCGGTGTCAGCCCGGCCAGATCATCAAACTCTGTCTCCATCCGACGATACACACGATACTTGTCCTCGACCAGAAGAATACAGCCCGTCCCGTTTTTCAAAGACATAAGCCAGTTGAATCGCTCCTCAGGAGAACGATTCATCAGCTTTTGCATCTCTCTTTTTTGCTTGCGCTCTGCGGATGACATATCTCTCAACTCCTTATATACAATGGGAGAAAAACAGCAAGCCGTTTTTCTCCCCGTTGTTATACTCTATCGAATCCGTAATTATTTATTGTCTGTCTTGCCCTTGTCTCTCTTGCGGTTTCTCGAGCCACCCTCGACGCCCTTCTTGCTGTCATGCTTAGCGTAGGTCTCGGCCTTCTTAGCCGTTGCCTTTCCGCGTCCTGAGAACAGGTACCACAGCGGTGAAGCGATGCAGATGGACGAATATGTTCCGGCAAGCACACCGACGATCAACGGAATTGCAAACTCACGGACACTGGATACACCCAGGATTGCCAGCATGAATACCATGATAAAGGTCGTCACGGATGTATTGATCGAACGTGTCAGTGTCTCGGAGATACTGCGGTTGATGATCTCCTTCAGATCGTCACGGCTGTTTGCCTTATTGCGGTTCTCACGGATACGGTCGAATACGACGATGGTATCGTTGATGGAGTAACCGACGATGGTCAGCATAACCGCGATAAATGTTGAACCGACCTGGATGAAGCTGCTGCATACGACATACACGGTAAATACAACCAATACGTCGTGGCACAGTGCCAATACTGCCGCACCCGCTGTCGCGATGTGACGGAAACGAATCCAGATATATAAAAGCATACATGCGATGGCGATCACAGTCGCGATGATCGCGTCTACCTTCATCTCATCGGATACGGAAGCCGAGATCGTCTCGGACTCAACCTGCTCTTCCGTAGTACCAAGCTTCTTGGCAAGCTCTGTACGAACACTGGCTGCCTGATCCTCAGAAAGCTGTGTGGTACGGATCGTGATCTTCTTGACTCCCTGATCATCGGAGGAAGAAATCTCTCCGTTCAGGCCGGTCACATCCTTTACTACCGCAGATACGTCATCCTTCAACTGATCGGTGATCTCAGTACCCTTGTCAATCGATACCGATGTCGATGTACCACCGACGAAGTCAAGACTGTAATTCAGGATCGAATCCTTGGTGGAGGAATTGAAGATCAGTCCACCCACGCAGAGAACTAAAAGCACACCGAAGATGGCGGCGTAAAGTTTTGAATGACCGATGAAGTCGATCGTCTTTCTCTGCTTCTGAACACCGTAAAGCTTCACGTTCTCAGCACCGAAGCCGGCGAACGCGTACATCAGCCATCTGGTGACAAAGATTGCCGTAACCATGGAGAGGATAATACCGATTGCCAGTGTCTGAGCGAAGCCCTTGACGGTACCGGATCCTCTTAAGTATAATACGAAAGCTGCGATCAGGGTTGTTACGTTACCATCGATGATCGCGGAGAGTGCGTTTTTAAATCCGTTCCTGATCGCGGAGTTGATGGTCTGTCCCTTAGCCAACTCCTCGCGGATACGTGTAAAGATGATACAGTTGGCATCTACCGCCATACCGATACTCAGGATGATACCTGCGATACCCGGCAGTGTCAATGTGACATTCAGTACATTCAGTACAACAAGTACCATCAGGATGTAGAATGCCAAAGCAATCGATGCGGCAAGACCCGGCAGACGATACATGAAGATCATGAACAGGATCACGAGGATGAAACCGATGAGACCTGCCCACAGAGAGGTATCAAGCGCTGTGGATCCGAGTGTCGCACCAACGACGTTGTCGTGGATATTCTCAAGTTCGAGCGGAAGGGCACCGATACGAAGTGTCGATGCGAGGTGCTCAGCCTCTGAGAACTCTTCAAAGCCACCGGAGATCTGGCACTTACCGCCGGTGATCGCTTCCTTGATGTTCGGTGCGCTTACCAGTTTGTCATCATAAACGATCGCCATGCGCTCACCGACATGATCTGATGTGATATCACCGAACTTCTTAGCACCTTTTCCGGTGAAGGTAATGTCAACGACGTTCTCTGTCTTACCTGTGTTGGAAGTCTCCGTCGTGGCAACCGCTTCTTTGATGGTCGATCCATCCATCAGCAGGTCGTCCTTTTTGAACTCGACCGCGTCTCCCTCTTCCGGTGTTGTAGCTACGGCAGATCCGGAAGCGACATCCGCCGCATCCGCCTTGGCCGTCAACTTGTCTAACATTACGAAATACAGCGCGCCGGCCTTACCCAGCTGCTGCAGGATTTCCTTTGAATTGGTAGCCCCCGGGATATCGATCGTGATCCGGTTGTCACCCTCTTTGTACACGGCAGCCTCGGTGGAATAGCTCTCCACACGCTTCTGCATCTTGTAGACCGTGTCATCCATCTCCTGCTGAGTCGGATTGTCTTTCACGGACTGATAGGTCACGCTGACACCGCCCTTCAGGTCAAGTCCCAGGCGGATGTTCTGAGCGCTTCCCTTGTGCGCCTTGCCGACGCCGACAAATGCTACGAAAGCAAATGCTCCAATAAGGATCAGCACCAACAAAATCTGCAATGCGCCTCTAAGTTTGCTGTTCATCGTCTTCTCTCCTTTGCTTCATTTCTTCCTTTTTTAATACTCGTTTTGGCGTAGTAGACAGCAGGATGCTGTCGAGAATTCAGCGAGCACGATTTGCACGGACACGGATGTCCGTGCTGCGATGCTTAATTCTCTAGACACCTAAGGACGAATTATAACACAGAAACCAAAAGAAAACAAGCATTTTTTTTAATAAGTATGATCTGATTGACTTTTTTCGCCAAATCGGGTATGATAAGAATAGTTTTATGCACGAAAAATCGATATAGAAAGCGAGGTATGACTATGGCAAAATGGGTATGCAGCGTATGCGGCTACGTTCATGAGGGAGATCAGCCACCGGAGCAGTGCCCTGTGTGCAAGGCTCCTGCGGAGAAATTCAAGAAACAGGAAGGTGAGATGACCTGGGCTGCTGAGCACGTAGTCGGCGTAGCAAAGGGTGTTCCGGAGGATATCATCAAGGATCTTCGCTCCAACTTCGAGGGCGAGTGCTCTGAGGTCGGCATGTATCTGGCGATGGCTCGCGTAGCATTCCGCGAGGGTTACCCGGAGGTCGGCCTGTACTACGAGAAGGCTGCCTTTGAAGAGGCTGAGCACGCAGCAAAGTTCGCTGAGCTCCTCGGTGAGG
>JAEEGM010000024.1 GCA_016280325.1 Eubacterium sp.
ACCGGTCGCGCGAATGCTTTATCACAATGTGGATATCGGTAGCGAGATACCGCCGGAACTCTACCAGATGGTGGCGGAAATCCTCGCGTATGTATACAGCCTGGACCAGGCGGGGTAACCAGGCACGAGCGCGGTCGGAGCTTTTCATCAGGCGCTCAAAGAGCGGCATTCGCTCGAAGAGCGGCATTCGCTCGGCCATTGAAGGCCTCCTCGGATGAAAACTCCTGCCGCTCGTGCGGGAACTCTGGTGATGGGTGCATGTAAGTAGCATCGACGGCAGTGATTGCCTTCCGACGAGTTTCGAGGAGGGAGCCAATCACGACAGCGTTCGATGCGGACGGATTTAAGATAGATAACAAGACGGGAGGTGGAAACAGATGCAGAAATCGGATGTTGCATTAGGCGCATTTGTGCTTGTTCCGATACTGTTTCTGATCATTCCGGTACCGCTGTTCCTCCTGGATCTGATGTTTGCGCTGAACATTGCCGTTGCGATGGTTATCCTGTTCAACGCCCTGTTTTCCAAGGAAGCGCTGGATATGTCCTCGTTTCCGACATTGCTTTTGCTTACTACTTTGTTTCGACTGGCACTCAATGTCAGTTCGACACGTAATATTCTTCTCTCCGGTGAGGCCGGAAACGTGGTATCCACGTTCGGTAACTTCGTCGGCGGAGGTAACCTGATCGTCGGGGCAATCGTATTTTTCGTCCTCGTGATTATGCAGCTGATGGTTATCAATAAGGGTTCGGAGCGTGTGTCCGAGGTTACGGCACGATTCACGCTCGATGCGATGCCCGGTAAACAGATGGCGATCGACGCGGACTTGAACACCGGTGCGATCACCGATGAAGAAGCTAAACAGCGAAGAGAAAAGATCCAATCTGAGTCCGCGTTCTTCGGAGCCATGGACGGTGCCACGAAGTATGTTAAGGGAGATGCGACGGCCGGTCTGATTATCACGGTGATCAACTTTGCCGGAGGTATCGCGCTCGGAGTCATGATGAACGGAATGGATTTCAACGCAGCAATCCAGCGGTATTCCATTCTTACGATCGGTGACGGATTGACATCGCAGATTCCGTCACTGATGATATCGCTCGCGACCGGTATATTGGTCACGAAAGGGAGCAAGGACGCCGATGTCGGAAACGTCCTGCAAAGGCAGCTTTTTTCGATACCGAAGGTCCTATTGATCGTCGGGGCGGCACTGATCGGTCTGGGTATTTTTACACCACTGAACCTGATTATTTTTGTCGGATACGGTGTGATCTTTATCATCGTTTCCCGTATCATGGCAGGTACGCTTGAGGAGGCGGAGATCGAGGAGGCCGTCGCGGAGGAGGAAGAATCGGCCGAAGAAATACGAAGGCCGGAGAATGTCAATTCGCTCTTGCAGGTTGACGCCATCGAGTTGGAGTTTGGATATGGTATCATCCCTCTGGCCGATGTTAATCAGGGTGGTGACCTGCTTGACCGTGTCGTTATGATCCGAAGGCAGATTGCGTTGGAACTTGGTTGTGTGGTTCCGATGATCCGACTTCGAGATAATATTCAGCTGAATCCGAACCAGTACCTGATCAAAATTAAGGGTGTGCCGGTCAGCGAAGGTGAGATTCTGTTTGATCATTATATGGCGATGAATCCGGGGTATGTTGAGGAGGAGATCTCCGGTATCCCGACCTTCGAGCCGTCGTATCACCTGCCGGCAATCTGGATCACGGAGAGTCAGCGTGAGCGCGCGGAGTCCCTGGGATACACAGTTGTGGATCCGCCATCGATTATCGCGACGCATCTGACAGAGGTGATCCGCTCGCATCTGGCAGAACTGTTGACGAGACAGGATGTACAGAACCTGATCGAGAATGTTCAGGAAGCCAACACGACATTGATCTCGGAACTTGTTCCGAAGTTGCTTAATGTCGGTGAGATTCAGAAGGTGCTTCAGAATCTGCTGGCCGAAGGAATCTCGATCCGCGATCTGGTAACTATATTCGAGACGCTCGCGGATTACGCGACAACGACGCACGATACGGATGTTCTGACCGAGTATGTCAGACAGAATCTGAAGCGTGCGATCTCGAACCAGTATTTCTTCAGCAATGAACCGACCAGTGTGGTTACCCTGGATCCGAAGGTGGAGCAGGAAATCATGGGCGCGGTAAAGCAGACCGAGCAAGGCTCTTATCTGGCGCTCGACCCGGCCTACACGCAGAGCCTGATGGAGGCAATCCGTGATGAGATCCAGAAGCTTGAGGAACTCGGACGCGCGGCGATCCTTATTACGTCACCGATCGTTCGTATGTATGTGAAAAAACTGACGGAGGAACAGTTTAAAAACCTCCATGTGTTATCTTACAATGAGATTGATTCCGATGTGGAGTTGCAATCAGTAGGGATGGTGACCGTTGAATGATTATTAAAAAATATCTTGCCAAAACGGAAAAAGACGCCATCGAGAAGGCGAAGGAAGAACTTGGCAGCAGTGCGATCGTGATGAACGTAAAGAAGGTTCATCCACGCGGACTGATGCGTATTTTCCTGCGCGCAAAAGTCGAAGTAACCGCCGCGTTGGATGAGAATACCAATTACAGTGAAGAGAAAAAAGAACCGACACCGCCGACTAACACGAATGGTCGCCGGTCGAAGTTTGATGTATCCATACCGCCGCTCGAAGGACTTCCGCCTTTGGAAAAACCGGATTCGGCACCATCTGGTGTCAAGGCGGGAAATGAAAAGCAGAATAACGAAGAGAGACTTTCACAGCTCTTCGCACTTTTGGAGAAACAGATGGCGGATAAGGACGCCGCTGCGACAACGAAAGAACCGATGACTTCCGCTACCGGACAAGCCGTTCCTTCGAGACAGGAGGAGTCCTTGCGACGGGAAGCATCGAGGGCGACGGAGAGACGTCCGGAGCCGGAGAAAAAAGAAGTGTCCCGGGAGCCGATTAAGACGTCCGAGCCGAAGACGGAAGAAGGACGTGCCGACGCGCAAGAGGAAGTAGTAGATGAAAAGGACAAGGGGGCCGTCTATCGTGATCTGATCTACAAGCAGTTGATCAGTAACGATGTGGATCCCGCTATTGCCGATCGTATTCTTGACGAAGCCAAACATGCGCTTCCGAAGGACGCGGCTGTGGACCAGATATTGGGAAGCGTGTATCAGCGAATCATCCTGATGCTCGGCCAGCCTTATACGATCAATTATAAGCCAAATGAACCGACCAAGTTTGTGTTCTTCCTCGGATCGACCGGAGTCGGTAAGACGACGACGATCGCCAAGTTGGCATCGCGACTGAAACTGGAGCAAAACTGCAATCTTGCTCTCGTGACTGCAGATACCTATCGCGTGGCGGCGGTCAAGCAACTGCAGGTGTATGCGGATATTCTTTCGGTTCCGATGTATGTGGTTTATGATCCGGAGGAACTCAGCGCTAAGTTGGATGAATTGGAAAAATACGATGTTGTTCTCGTTGATACGGCCGGCTGCTCACACAAAAACAAAGAGCAGATTGAGGATGTAAGAACGCTGCTCGAACAGGTGCCGATCGCCAAGAGACTTGTTTATCTGGCACTCAGTGTAGGAACCAAATATAAGGACCTCAAGGAGATTGCCAAGGTGTATTCGGACATCACGGATTACAGTATTATTTTTACCAAATTGGATGAGACATCTTCCGTGGGTGTGATGCTGAATATGAAAGTTGACACAAAGTGCCCGTTGTCATATATAACGAACGGTCAGTATGTGCCGGATGACATTTCCCGCATCGATGCGCAGGCTGTCGCGAAGCAGTTGATGTCATAATGATTTACGCGGATATTTTTAAAAAGAAATCAGATTAACTAAAGGTCAGATTATACGGAAAGGAGGCGACTGCGATGGACGATCAGGCAGAACGTTTACGTAATATAATTAAGCGTCAGCAGATACAACCGGATATGCCGCAGCGGACATCCCGTGTCATAACAGTTACCTCCGGAAAAGGTGGTGTCGGAAAGACCAGTGTATCGGTAAACCTGGCAATCTCTCTGGCACGTCTTGGGAAAAAAGTTGTCATCCTGGACGCGGACTTCGGACTTGCCAATATCGAGATCATGCTGGGAATTCGTCCGCAGTTCAATCTTGCGGATCTGATGTTCCGTGGCAAGGGGATGCGAGAGATCATCACCTACGGACCGGAAAATATCGGTTTTATCTCCGGCGGATCCGGGATCAATGAGATGGCTAATCTGAACAAGACGCAGATTGTCGATCTGATCCAAAAGATGGCAGAGCTTGATCAGCTTGCCGATGTGGTGATCGTTGATACCGGAGCGGGAATCGGCAATTCCGTTTTGGAATTTGTCGCTGCCAGTGAGGAGGTGCTCCTGGTGGCTACGCCGGAACCGACTTCAATTACGGACGCCTATGCGCTCCTCAAGTCTTTGAACCGTAACTCTTCGTATCAGAAGACACAGACGGTGGTGGAACTGATCGCCAATCAGGTCAGAGGAAGCGGAGATGCGAGTGAGCTTCATGAAAAACTCGGCATTGTTGTGAGCAAATTTTTAAATATCGACATCGATTTTCTGGGGTCCATTCCCTACGATGACAATATGTCGAAGGCGATACTTCGCCAGGAGCCGGTGGTGCTTTCCGCGCCGGAGAGTAAGGCGTCCCGGTCGATCATGGAGATTGCCTCGAAGATCGGTGAGACAGAGCTTCCGCAGGAGGAGCAGGGATTCGGGATCATGCGGTTGTTCTCCAGTGTGATTCGCATGAAGTTCGGAAGAAATAAGTAATACGATAAGTATGGATAGTTAAAAATGAGCCAGGGCTCGGCATGGAGGGAAAGATGGACAAGGTTTTTGAGATCGGTGATAAGATCGAACTGACCCCGGTGAAGTCTGCCTTTTCCTATGATAAAAATGAAAAAAAATACGCCAGCCAGATGTTGGATTATGACGATGTTCGCACGGCAAAGATCGCGGCGCCTGTTCAGGACGGACGTCTGGTTCCTCTGCGTGAGGGGGAGGATATCGAACTTTGCTTTTTTACCAAGGCCGGTCTGTATCAGTGCAGAGGACGTATAAAGAGACGTGTATCGGATAACCGTGTTCCGGCTCTTGAGGTGCTTTTTGTGTCGGAGCTGCAGAAGTTCCAGAGGCGGAAGTTCTATCGTTTGGAGTGCACCTTTGAGATCAATTACCGTCGCCTGTCAAGGGAGGAACTGGAACTGCGTGAGGATATGGCGCAGGCTAAGGAACGTGGCAACGAGACAATCGTGGCGGCGTGCAAAAAGGAACTGGAAGAACTGCCTGAGAACTGGCAGGTGGCTACGATCACCAATCTGAGCGGGGGTGGCGTGCGCTTTCATCTGAGAGAAAAGTTGGATTCAGGGGAAGCAATCGAAGTATCAATCCCGCTTTCCATGCAGAACGGTGTGACACCGATGAAGTTTATGGCACATGTAGTCGATTGCGACAGCAGTGATGATACCAGAGAAAAATCTACTGACGCAAGATGTGAGTTTGATGGGGTGACGAATCGCGAGCGCGAGATGATCGTTAAGTACGTTTTTGAAGAGCAGCGTAGGAGAATGTCTGGAGGCGAAAGATGAAAAAAGTACTGATAATAGATGACTCTGCACTCATGAGAAGAGTTATCTCTGATATAATTAATCAGGATGAGCGGCTGACTGTTGGCGGAACGGCTAACAATGGTGAGCAGGCGCTTGAACAGTTGATCCATGGAGCCAAGTTTGATGTTCTCCTGATTGACATCAAGATGCCGAAGATGGACGGTGTCCGTCTGCTGCGTGAGATGAATCGCGGCCGGATCCGTGTACCGTCGATCATAGTCAGCTCGATTGCCAGTGAGAGTGGATCCGAGACGATCGAAGCTCTCGAGTTGGGAGCCCTCGATTTCGTCAAAAAGCCGATCAGTTCGATCGGTGAGAATTTCGCGGAATTCCGTGTGGAGTTGCTGAAGCGGGTTTACCTGGCTGCGGGGTTGGACGTCACAAAGGCAGTACCAACCGAAGCACCCAAGCCGGAGCCGAGACCTGCGGCCGGAGGACCGGTCAGAACACCTGTTGTTCGCAAGCACCATGCCGCACGAAAGGGAACCAAGCTGGTGGTCATCGCTTCATCAACCGGCGGACCGAAGGCGCTTCAATCGGTCGTGCCGTATTTTCCGGCGAACTTTCCGTATCCGGTGGTTATCATTCAGCATATGCCGGCCGGGTTTACCAATTCGCTTGCGCAGCGACTCAATGAAATGAGTCCGATCCATGTGAAGGAGGCAAGCGACGGAGAGGAGCTCAAACCCGGGAATGTCTATATCGCGATGGGGGGTAAGCAGTGCGAACTGGTGTCAAAGCCGGGTGGTGCGTATTGCTTCTCGGAGAACGATAAGCCACCGCGTGGCGGACTCAGACCTTGTGCGGATATTTTTTTCGAATCACTTGTGGAAACATCTTTCGAAGAGATCGTCTGTGCGGTGTTGACGGGAATGGGAAGCGACGGGAGTCAAGGGATATCCCTGATACAGGAAACGCATGAAGTTAAATGCGTGGCACAGAACAAGGAAACCTGTGTGGTATACGGGATGCCGAGAGCAGCAGTGGAGGCGGGCCTTGCGGATGACGTGGTTCCTCTTGAGGACGTCACCGGGATGCTTGTCAGACGAGCAGGAGTATAATAAGCAGGATTACCTGCAGAAAAGAGGTAGATATGGATACGAGTCAATACTTGGATTTGTTCATCGATGAGACCAAGGAACACCTTCAGAGCCTGAACGAGCATGTGCTCGCGCTTGAGAAGGATCCGGATGACGCTGATACGGTCAACGAGATCTTCCGTGCGGCGCATACGCTCAAGGGTATGGCAGGCACGATGGGATTCGCGCGCATGCAGCGCCTGACTCACGATCTGGAGAACGTGTTCTCAGAGATCCGCAACGGAAACATGAAAGCCAGCCCGAAACTGGTTGATGTGCTGTTCCGTGGACTGGATGCGCTGGAAGGATATCTCTCGGTGATCTCGTCCGAAGGAAACGAGGGCACAGAAGACAACGAAGATATTATCAATGACCTCAACGCGATCATGACCGAAGGCGGTGGCGGCGGCGGAGACGAAGCACCGGCAGCTGCACCGGCAGAAGAGGCGGCGCCTGAGGCGGCTCCGGAAGCGGCGGAAGAAGCTCCGGCAGCATCGACGGAGGAAGCGCCGAAGGCCGGTGGGGATCCGGATAAGGAGCGTTTCCGTGAGATCCGTGTCAACGAGTCGGAAGTTACCGCGATGAATGACGCGATTAAGGAAGGTAAGCATGTTTACGGTATCACCGTGTTCCTGCAGTCCTCTTGTGTGCTGAAGTCAGCGCGCGCGTTCCTGGTTTTCAAGTCTGTGGATGAGAAGGGCGAACTTGTGAAGTCCGTACCGACCACCGAACAGATCGAGGACGAGGAGTTCGAGTTTGACTTTAGTTGGATACTTGTAACCGGTGAATCCAAAGATGAGATCAAGAACATGATCATGAATGTTTCGGAGGTGGATTCCGTGTATATTGATGATTTCCCGATTCCTGCTTCTGCAACTGAGAACGAAGACGGTGATCCGATCGATGTGGTCGCAGCACCGGCGGCAGGAGATGCAGCACCGGCGGCAAGTACAGCACCGGCGGCAAGCACAGCACCGGCGGCAAGTACAGCACCGGCGGCCAAGATGGCTGACAGTACAGCCGACAAGAAGAAGTCAAGCAATGCAAGCAAAGGTAAGGTTGGAAGCCGTTCGGTTCGTGTCGATATCGACAAGCTGGATGAGCTGATGAATCTTGTCAGTGAGTTGATCATCGCTAAGAACGGACTGGTTGCCGCTTCAAGCAACGGCGATGCCGTATCCAATGATAACCAGGCGTTCAACGATCAGATCGAGTATCTGGAGCGTATCACGACAAACCTGCATGAGTCTGTCATGAAAGTCCGCATGGTGCCGATCGAGAGTGTCGTTAACAGATTCCCGCGTATGATCCGCGATCTGAGCCGTAAGCTTGGCAAGAAGATGGAATTGTATATGACTGGTGAGGAGACCGAGCTCGATCGTACCGTTATCGATGAGATCGGCGACCCGCTGATGCACTTGTTGCGTAACTCGGCGGATCACGGTCTTGAGAGCAACGAGGAGCGTGTTAAGTTAGGTAAGGACGAGGTTGGTTCCATCTTCCTCGACGCCTTCCAGGATGGTAACAACGTTGTCATCGAAGTACGAGACGATGGTGGCGGTATCAATATCGATAAAGTACGTCAGAAAGCTCTTGAGAAGGGCACGATTACAGAGAAACAGGCTGAGACGATGTCCGATAAGGATTACATCGACCTTCTGTTCCAGCCGAGTTTCTCAACAGCCGAGAAGATTACGGATGTATCCGGTCGTGGTGTTGGTCTGGATGTGGTACGTACCAAGATCGAGGCTCTCGGCGGAAGCATCAGTGCCAAGTCGGTACAGGGAGAGGGAAGCACCTTCTCAATCCAGCTGCCGTTGACACTGGCTATCATTCAGGCTCTGATGGTAGAAGTTATGAACGAAAAATACGCGATTCCGCTCAGCAACATTCAGGGTATCGAGGATATTCCGAAGAACGAGATTCGCTATGTGCAGAACAAAGAGGTTATCAACCTTCGCGGAAGCGTTATTCCGATCATCCGCTCACACGAGATCCTCGAGCTCGAGGAGTTGGAAGAGCAGCCTGAGAACTATGTGGTTGTTATCATGCAGAAGGGCGATCAGCGTGTCGGTATGATCGTTGATAACCTGATCGGTCAGCAGGAGACAGTCATCAAGTCTCTCGGCAGACATATTACAAACGAGAAGCTGTTTAGTGGTGCAACGATCCTTGGTGATGGCGAGGTAGCACTGATCTTTGATACGAACACGTTGATTTAAGGAGGTGCTAACGCATGGAAGATAAGGTAGATCAGATTCTGGATGTGCAGGAGGAAATCGTACAGTACATCGTCGTTAAACTCGGCGGTGAGCAGTACGGAATCGATATCGCATATGTCGATAACATCGTGCGCATGCAGCAGATAACCAGAGTTGCCAAGTCACAGGAGTATTATGTCGGCGTGATCAACCTGCGTGGTGAGGTCGTTCCGATCATGAGCCTTCGTCGTCGTTTTGATCTCGAGGATATCGAGTACACACACGCTACACGTATTATCATCGTCCGCATGGAGGATCAGTCCCGTGTCGGATTTATCGTGGACGAGGTTCGTGAGGTAGTAGACATCGAGGTAGACACGATCGAAGTTCCGAATTTCAAGCTGGATGACAAGAAGTCGGCATATCTGGCCGGCATCGGAAAGAAAGATCAGAACCTGATCTCGCTTCTGGACATTCAGGCAGTTGTAGAGGAAAAGAAGAAAGCGTGAGAGCGTTATGACCAAAACCATACGAGTGGGAATGGCGGATTATAAGATCTGCCATTCCCCTCAAAAAATATCTACTCTCGGATTGGGATCCTGTCTGGGAGTGGTTCTGTATGATGAGAAATCCGGAATATGCGGATTGGCTCATGTCATGTTACCGGACAGTACGCTCGTTCCTTCTCAACGGGACAATCGGATGAAGTTTGCCGATACCTGTCTCGAGGACATGTTCGAAGAACTGACGCAGAAACACGGTGTCCCGGCATCAAGCCTGAAAGCCAAGATTGCAGGTGGGGCCAAAATGTTTGCTCAGACATCTGAGAATTCGATATTGAACGTCGGCGATCAGAATGCCGAAAAGGTAAAAGAGCTGCTGGCTGCCTGGAGAATCCCGCTTATAGCGGAGGATACCGGCGGCGAATACGGAAGGACCATCACATTTGATCCCAGTAAGTCAGAGTTACATATTAGAACGGTTGGTATAGGGGAGTCGGTGATATGAAATATCGATTTATCCCGGCTTTTGTTATGCTGTTAGCCGGTTTGATCACATGTGTTTTAGGGCTTGTACAAAAATGGCCGGTTCAGACCAATCTTATTGCATTGGCCATTGTACTGGTCGTGTTTTATATTATCGGGCAGATTGCCGGACAGGTAGTGGGGCACGTTCAGTCAGAGCGTAAGGCTATGGAGGAGTTGGAGAAGAAGAAGAAAGAAGCGGAAGAGGCAAGACAAAAAGCGGAAGAAGAAGAAAGAGAACGGCTGGAGCGTGAAACCAAGATCGCGGAGGAAAACGAGCGACGCAGGAAGATTGCGGAGAGCCGTTATGAAAGGTCTCAGGGAGGCGGAGTTGCTGATGATTACGATGACAGCTTTGATGAAGATGCCTTTGATGAAGACGGAAACTACATCGGTGACTAGTATTTTTAATTAACATCAAAACTCAGTGAAAGGATTCACGTATGAAGGAAGCAGAAAGACAGAAAATATGGGATCGGTATATGCGGACGAAGGAAACCGAGCTTCGTGACCAGCTGATACTGGAGTATATCCATGTTGTCAATCTGGTTGCGGGACGCATGGGCATGTATCTTGGCTATACCGTCGAATATGACGATCTGGTAGGATACGGTATTTTCGGACTTATCGACGCCATCGACAAATACGATATGGCGAAGAATGTTAAGTTTGAAACCTATGCCAGCCTTCGGATACGTGGTTCGATTCTGGATCATATCCGGAAGATGGACTGGGTGCCTCGAACACTCAGACAGAAACAAAAAAAGATAGACGGCGCGGTTACCAAACTGGAAGCGGATCTCGGACGTCCGGCTACGGATCAGGAGATCGCCGATGAGTTGGGACTTTCGATAGATGAACTGGAGGGGTGGCGCTCAGAAGCGGAACTCTCCAATATGATTTCTCTGGATGATTATCTTGAGCAGGGGAATGAAGGTCGTATCGATACCCTTGGTTCACATTTCGCGGGACCGGAGCAGGCGGCCATGCAGGAGGAATTAAAAAAGACTCTGGCGGAGGCACTTCAGAATCTGACGGAGAAGGAACAGCAGGTAATTACATTTTACTATTATGAAGAATTAACACTCAAGGAAATCAGTGAGATCCTGGAGGTGTCGGAGTCACGTGTGTCACAGTTACACACGAAGGCTCTGAAAAAAATCAAGGAACGACTGGGAGATTCGGTCGACTTTCTGAATCTGTTTTAGGCCATATTGAAGGTGGTGAATTATGGGGAGAAATGCCTATTTCGAACTGATCGAACAGGATGAGAAGATGTATCTTCTGGTGCATCCGCCAGAAGGCGATGGAGAGATGTTTCAGGTGGACGAAGTAACACGCTACCTGGAATTCATCTCTTTTCCTGATTATGATAATGCGAAACTGAATACATATTTGGATCGGGGCGCTTTTGGTGAACCGTTCCTTCTGTGGCCGGAGAAAATAATACCTGTCGGAGGAAAGTGTATCGTAAAGGTTGACCGTGATGGTATGAAGGCTCTGGCGAGATTCTATCCTCCGTCAAGCGGCGGAGACATCATGACGGAGAATGAGATCATTGCTGATCTTAGAATGGCAGGCGTCAAGCATGGTGTCCGGAAAAAAGCGATCGATCATTTTTTGGAAAATCATGAATACTGCAGAGATTATCTTCTGGCAGTTGCGACGAAGCCAAGAGAAGGACATGATGCCAAGGTGACATATCACTTTGATATCAATCAGACCGCACGGCCGAAGATGAACGAAGACGGAAGTGTAGACTTCCATCAGTTGGGAAATATCAAGCCGGTGGAAGCCGGTCAGAAGCTGGCTACACTTACGCCGGTTGACTGGGGACATCCCGGGGTTACGGTGACGGGAAAGCCGTTAAAACCGCGTAAGGTGAGAAACCGCCATCTGCGTTTCGGACGTAATATAAGAATTTCAGAGGATAAATGCAAGATCTATTCCCAGGTATCCGGCCACGTGTCGCTTGTTGAGGATATGGTCATGGTTTCGGACATCTATCAGGTGCCGGCCAATGTTGATGCCTCTACGGGAGATATTGAATACAAAGGAACCGTACAGGTGACCGGTAACGTCAACACCGGATACAAGATCGTAGCGGACGGCGATATTGTTGTGAACGGTGTCGTGGAGGGAGCGGAGCTCATCTCCGGCGGCAACATCGTTCTTAAGCGTGGTATGCAGGGCGGTGAAAAAGGATCGCTTACCGCCGAGGGGAATATCACGGCAAAGTTTATCGAGAGTTCGAACATCAAGTGCAAAGGAATGCTGAAGGCCGACGCAGTACTGAACAGTCAGGTGGAATGTCGGGAGGATGTCGAGGTGCGCGGGAAAAAGGGTCTCATCAATGGTGGTTCGGTCCGCACTTACGGCAACATCTCCGCCACGACGATCGGCTCGGAGATGGGAAGCAATACCAAGATCGAAGTCATATCGGACAAGGATCTGATCATCCGTGTCAACGATCTCCATGAACGCAACAAGGAGATCGAAGCGGAGTTAAAAAAGATCGAAGAAGTTACGAACGGCATTCGCGCGATGGTTTCTCGCGGGGAGGAAGTCAGCGAGGAGCAGAAGGGCTTTGTGAAGCGTGCCGCTAAAAATAAACCGGCATTGCAAAAGGAATTGAAGGAGAATCGCATCGAACGGGAGAGTATCCTGGAACGGATCGATACCAACAAGAGAGCTTGTGTAAAGGTTTACGATGCGGTCTATGCCGGTACGGAGCTGAACGTAAAAGACGCGCAACGTATTATCCATGATCCGATCTCTCATTGTCGTTTTGTGAGAGATGGCGCCGATGTCCGCATGACGGATCTGTAAAAAGGGGGACGGGATATGCCTTGGAATACCGTTGATATGATGACGATGGCACCGCGTTCCGTCGAGGCCGGTGACTATCAGGGGCGTGAGATCCAACAGCATCAGCATGCGCACGATCAGGCGGCGGCACAGGTCCAGGCCAATGTTGAGCAGAAGGCACAGCAGACCGTGGAGACACAGCGAAGCGAGACGGAAGAATACGATATGGATGATGGGAGCAGTCGCGGTTCCTACAGCGGTGGCGGGCGCAAGAAAAAAGAGAAGAAAAAGGACGAAGCGCCGATGGCGCCAAAGTCGGATTCGAAGTTTGATATCATGATATGATAAGGCGTGAGGCCACCCGTAGGATGTGTTCCGGGCGTACTTGTACGCACGGAAACACATGCAAGGGTGGATAAGCCCAACGACAGCGAGGATACGAAGTATCCGAGCCTGGCAGTTGGGCATCACGCCATATATAGGAGGAACAAATGTTAACTGTAGAGATCGTCCTGATCATCGTCGGGACATTATGCATCTGCGCCAGCTTTTTTATCGCGAGAAAAAAGAGAGCACAGGGCGAAGATGACGAGGCACAGGTGCATGCCGCGGATCTGTGGACAGAGAAGGATGAGGAAGTCATCATCAAGCATATTGATGAAATCCTTGAAAACCGTGGTATGGAGCTGGTCGAGACTACAGAAGATCAGATGAACCGGATCTGTAATGAAAAGATCATGGCGATTGATGAGTTTTCTAAACCACTGATGGACAAGATCCATGTCAATCATGAAGAAGTGGTTTTCATGTATAATATGCTTGGCGAAAAGCAAAAGGAACTCCAGAAGATGATGGAGGAGGATACAGTTCGACGATCTGTTCCGACCATCACGCCGGTGGAAAATACACCGGAGCAGGAGGCACTCCCGGATCCCGTAAAGGTACAGGCGGGAACCCCGGTACGACGTCCGGAGCCGGTGACTTCGCCGAAACCGGTAAGACAGCCGGAACCCGACAGACAGCCGGAAGTGGTAAGACAGCCGGAGCCGGTGAGACAAGTGGCACCGGCAGGGGCAACGGGACTTGACAGAGCCAGGCAGAAATCTCAAACCATTCATGCACCCCATGTCAAAAACGACCATTCGGTCCCCGAGGTTTCCACGGGGAATCCGATCCGTCAGGACGAGATGCTCGGAACCTCTCAGGGAAATGAGATCGGTATTCGTCGGACGGTTTTTACTGCGCAGCAGTATGTGGCGGCAAATAAGGAACCGGCCTATGAGGAGCCGATGCCGAATACGGGAGAGATGCTGATCACTCCGGTGCAGCCGGAGAAACCGGCAGAACCTGCAGGAACTGCAGAACCTGCATTTCATGCAGAACCTGTATTTCCAGCAGGGGCACCTTTGACCGGGATTCAGCGACTGAAACCGCAGAATCTGACGGCCAATGCATCGCCGGGGATGATGGTATCGGATCCGGTTCCGGCGGAGCCTGTGAAGGATGTGACGCCGACGCAGGAACAACTGAAGCGCCCGTCCAGGGATTTTGTTTTCCAGAATATGGAAGAGACTGCCGGAAACGGTCGTGACGAAGAGGTTGAGGATCGCGTTCGTATGCTGTACAAACAGGGTAAATCGGTTGTTGATATTTCCAAGGAACTGAATATAGGACAGGGCGAGGTTAAGTTGATGATCGCCATGTATAAGAAACGAAGCTGAATCTGATTTCAATCATCTGATAAAACCAGATGATGAAATCAGACGGTAAACCTATTCAGCTGAAAGAATGCTACGCATTCTTTCGAGGAGGACGGGAATGAGAAGATTTTTACAGGGATTGGGACTGGGACTCCTGGTCGCGGCCATCCTGATGGGAGTGGGGATTCGAAGCAATGGATCTTCTTCCGATGATAATATCATAGAGAGAGCCAGAGAGATCGGGATGGTTTTTCCAAAGGAAGCGGGCGATGATACGACAGTTGCTCCGGAGGCATCGGATGCTTCGGCTCCGGAAGGTACCGAAGAGCCGACTGAGGGCGGTTCCGAAAAGGGGGCCGGGGTAGGCGGAGATGACAGTAGCAGTAGCGTAGCAGCGACGGAAGCACCGGAAGAAACAGTACGTCCGACACCGGATTCGTCAGAAAAGCCGGATGAGAAGACACCGGCTCCGACGAAGACACCGGCTCCGACGCACAAGCCGAAGGAGACAGAGGAACCGAAGCCGTCGGGAAGTTCGGATCCGAACGCGACACCGTCGACGCATAAGATACTTCCCAAGGGGACGGTCGTGAAGTTCAAGGTTAGAAGCGGCCTGCTTTCCAGTTCGGTGGCAAGGGAACTCTACGAGGCCGGAATCATCGAAGATATGTGGGATTTTGACCACTACATCGTACGACATAACCTGGGTGACAAGATTATCGCCGGCAAGTACAAACTGAAGGTGGGTGAATCTTACAAAAAGATTGCCAAGAAGATCACTCACACGGATTGAAAAATGTTATCAACAATTACCATAAAAAATGCTTGCATTTATGCTGCGAGTGTGTTAAAATGGCGATTGTTATGTAAACACATCGGTGGATTGCGACCGGGGTGCCATATCGGATTCGGTATGGTTCGGACGTGAAGGAAGCCGGTGGAAGACGGGGAATATCCCCTAAAAAACCAAAGGAGGTCCAGAAAATGGGCGTAATTTCAATGAAGCAGCTCTTGGAGGCCGGTGTTCACTTCGGTCACCAGACAAGACGCTGGAACCCTAAAATGTCGGAGTATATCTACACCGAGCGTAACGGGATTCACATCATCGACCTGCAGAAGTCGGTCGGCAAAGTGGACGAGGCTTACAATGTAATCAAGGATGTCGTAGCAAACGGCGGTAAGGTTCTGTTTGTCGGCACCAAGAAGCAGGCACAGGATACGGTAGCGCAGGAAGCAGAGCGTTGCGGTATGTACTATGTCAACGAGCGTTGGCTCGGCGGTATGCTGACCAACTTTAAGACGATCAAGACAAGAATCCGTCGTCTGAAGGAAATCGAGCGTATGTCCGAGGACGGAACTTTTGACGTGCTTCCGAAGAAAGAGGTTATCAAGCTTCGCAAGGAGTGGGATAAGCTCGAGAGAAACCTCGGTGGTATTAAAGAAATGAAGGATCTTCCGCAGGTTATTTTTGTCGTAGATCCGAAGAAAGAGCACATCTGTATCGAAGAGGCTCACATTCTTCATATTCCGCTGGTAGGTATCGTGGATACCAACTGTGATCCGGAAGAGCTTGACTATGTGATTCCGGGTAACGATGACGCGATCCGTGCGGTTAAGCTGATCGTTTCCACGATGGCTGATGCCGTGATCGAGGCAAACCAGGGTGAGACGATGTCAGACTCTGTCAATGAGACAGTATCTGAGGAAGTTGAAGAAGAGGAGGAGTGAGACGATGGCAGCAATTAGTGCTTCTATGGTAAAAGAATTGCGTGAGATGACCGGTGCCGGCATGATGGATTGTAAAAAGGCACTGACCAACACGGATGGTGATATGGACAAGGCCGTTGAGTGGCTTAAGGAGAACGGACTTGCCAAGGCTGAGAAGAAGGCCGGACGTATCGCGGCTGAGGGTATCGTATGTGTAAACGTCAGCGATGATGCCAAGACAGCATCTATCGTTGAGGTAAACAGCGAGACCGATTTCGTAGCTAAGAATGAGAAATTCCAGACATTTGTTGCATCGGTTGCTAAGCAGGCACTTGCCAGCAGCGCGACAGATATTGACGCATTCATGGCTGAGCCGTGGATCGAGGATGGTTCCGTAACGGTTGACGAGAATCTGAAGAGCATGATCGCGACCATCGGTGAGAACATGAACATCCGTCGTTTTGAGAAGGTTGAGGAGCCGGCCGGCGTGATCGTACCGTATATCCATGCGGGCGGTAAGATCGGTGTTCTGGTGAAGGCAGCAACTACTGCCGGCGCTGATCAGGTGAATGAGTGCCTGAAAAATGTTGCCATGCAGGTAGCCGCTATGAGCCCGAAGTTCCTCTCGCCGGATGATATTTCCGATGAGTACAAGGCTAAGGAGCTCGAGACACTTAAGGCGCAGGCTAAAAATGATCCGAAGAACGCTTCCAAGCCGGACAACATCATCGAGAAGATGGTAACCGGACGTCTGAACAAAGAGCTCAAAGAGGTTTGCCTCACAGAGCAGGTATATGTAAAGGCTGAGAATAAGGAGAACGTAGCACAGTATGTAGCAAACGTTTCCAAGGAGATCGGAGCGGATATCACACTGACAGGCTTCGTTCGTTTTGAGACCGGTGAAGGTCTTGAGAAGAAGGAAGAAGACTTCGCAGCAGAGGTTGCAGCTCAGATCGGCTAATCTTGTAGAATACAGTAATAACGGGGGACGAGGGGGCTTGTCCTCCGTTGTTTCATTTTTTGTAAAAGATTCTTTTCAAATGTTGAAATATGTGGTATAATGTCAATCGGGTAAGGAGGCAGGCCGATGACGGGTGATACGTTAGGAAAGGTCAGCGCGGATTATCGCAAGAAACGCGTTAAGCGGATCAAAAGAATCATCATTTTTATTATGATTCTTTTATTGCTTGCACCGACCGGGCTCTGTATCTGGCTTCTGATGCGTATGAATGCATTGGAGTCAAAGCTTGATGATTTCAATACCCGGGCCGGCGTGGTGGTGACACAGGCAGCTGTCGAGGTTACACCGGATGCGCAGGCGGCAAGCGGAGTGGCGGCTACCATAGCACCTGAGGCGACGGCTGAGCCGGAGAAGCCGGGCAAGGGGAAGAAAGTATATCTGACCTTTGATGACGGGCCGGGGCCGAACACAAAGAAGATTCTGGACATTCTGAAAAAGCGAGGCGTTAAGGCTACCTTCTTTGTGACAGGGAAAAAGGATGATTTTTCCAAGGAGATGTATAAGAGGATCGTTGATGAGGGACATACCCTCGGGATGCATTCCTATTCTCATGTATACGATGAGATCTACGCATCCGAGGAAGCCTTCTCGCAGGATTTGGATAAGTTGTATGAGTATCTGCACGATGTGACGGGAGTTTATTCGAAGTATTACCGGTTCCCGGGCGGAAGCAGTGTGCAGGATACCAAGGTTTCGATAGAAAAGCTGATCAAGATTCTGGATAAGAAAAAGATTACTTATCTCGACTGGAATGTTCTCAGTCCGGATATCCGGGATACGGGGGTCAGCAAAAAGCAGATGCGTAAGGAGATTCTTGCTGATGTTAAGAAGTATGATACTTCGGTCGTGGTCTTCTATGATACGCAGACGCAGCCGGTGACGGTGAAGACCTTGTCATCGGTGATCAAGCTCCTCGAGGAGAATGGATATGAAATTCTGCCGGTCGATGAAAATACAGCACCGATTCGGCATAATCAATAAGAATGGAGGACACCTATGAGTTTTTTTAAGGATTTAAAAGAAGATATCGCGCAGTCGGTCAACGAGCTGACTGAGACCTTCGATGAAGAAGAACAGGCCGGCGATGTCGCGGATGTTGCCGTCGAGGATTTCGCGGTCGAGACACCGATGCCGGAGGATGATGGTATCGAAGAACCGGCGATGATGTTCACCAAGCCGGCAGAAGACTCGGATATCCCATCGCTTGATCCGGATGAAGCATCGGTGAATGGCGCGGACGGAGAACAGTCACTGGAAGATCTGCTTTCCGGTGTGGAAGCGATGAAGGAAGCGGAACCGATCACGGAAGAAGTGATGCCGGAGCCGGAGATTGAGACACCGGTTGTGGAAGAGGTGATCCCGGAGCCTGAGGTAGAGATACCGGTAGTGGAAGAAGTTATTCCGGAGCCCGTGATGGAAGCGCCGGTAATGGAAGAGATGATAACAAGCAGTTCGGTTACGGAGGATAATAGCATGACGAATATGAGTGCAGAGAGCATGGAAGATATGGAGATGTCTACAGATGAAGTTACAGTAATCACCAAAGGTACGACCATCAACGGTGGTATCAAGAGTGATACTTCTCTAGTTGTTAAGGGTACAATCGAGGGTGATGTAGAGTGTGCCGGTAAGCTGACGATCACCGGTCGTGTAGCAGGTAATACCAATGCGGCTGAGATCTATGTTAACACACCGCGTCTCGAAGGTGATCTGAATTCCAAGGGTATCGTTAAGATTGATGTCGGTACGGTTGTAATCGGTGGTATCAGCTCGACATCGGTAGTTGTTGCCGGTGCAGTTAAGGGCAACATCGAGGTTAATGGCCCGGTTATCATCGACTCAACAGCCGTTGTCAAGGGTGACGTCAAGGCAAAGTCAATCCAGATCAATTCCGGTGCCGTGATCGACGGACATTGCTCACTGCAGTTCGCGGATGTGGATCTTGATACATTCTTTGAGTGATAACGTGTGAGTATGTGAACCTAACAGACAACGAGGATTTCGTAGAAATCCGAGTCTGTCTGGTAGGACGCGCGCGTAATAATAGGAGGGATTATATGCCCAAGTATAAAAGAGTACTCCTGAAACTCAGCGGCGAGGCTCTCGCCGGCGACAAGGGGACAGGACTTGATGAAGCTACTGCGAGACCGGTGGCTGAGCAGATCAAGAAGCTGGTCGACGATGGTGTCGAGGTAGCGATCGTGATCGGAGGAGGTAACTTCTGGCGCGGACGTTCCAGCGATGCGATCGACCGTACCAAGGCGGATCAGATCGGTATGCTTGCTACGGTAATGAACTGTATTTATATGTCGGAGATCTGTCGTTCGACAGGGCTGAAGACAGCGGTGCTGACACCGTTTGAATGCGGATCGTTTACGAAGCTTTTCTCGAAGGATCGTGTCAATAAGTATCTCGGGAAAAATATGGTCGTATTCCTCGCGGGAGGGACCGGACATCCGTTTTTCTCAACCGATACAGCGACGGCACTTCGTGCGATCGAGATCGATGCGGAGATCATTCTGGCAGCGAAGTCGGTAGACGGTGTCTATGACAGTGATCCCGGCTCCAATCCGAACGCGAAGCGTTATGATCGGATGGAGATGAAGGAGATCGTTGACAAGCAGTTGGGAGTTGTGGATCTGGCGGCTGCGGTTCTGTGTATGGAGAATCACATGCCGATGTACGTATTCAGTCTGAACGAAGAAAACTCGATTCTTCGTACCGTTGCCGGAGAGACGACCGGTACGATTATCACGGCAGACTGATCAGAGAAGGAAATGGAGGATCCTATGAGTTTTGATATTAGCAGTTATGAGAGCAAGATGGAAAAATCCCTCTCAAAAATGAAAGAAGAGTATATGTCGATTCGAGCCGGCAGAGCCAATCCTCACGTACTTGACAAGATTGAGGTGGATTATTACGGAACTCCGACACCGATTCAGGGTGTGGCAAACGTATCCGTTCCGGAAGCGCGTATGATTCAGATTGCTCCTTGGGACGCTTCCCTGATGAAGGAGATTGAGAAGGCGATCATCGCTTCTGACATCGGGCTGACACCGGCCAATGACGGTAAAGTAATCCGTCTGGTTTTTCCGGAACTGACGGAGGACCGACGCAAGGAACTTGCGAAGGAAGTGAAGAAACGCGGAGAGGATACCAAGGTAGCTATCCGAAACATCCGTCGTGATGCCAACGACGACGTGAAGAAAGCAACTAAGGCCAACGAGCTTTCCGAGGATGAAGGAAAGGACGCCGAGGCGGATATCCAGAAGCTGACGGATCGCTATATCAAGGAAGTGGATGATGCGATCGAGAATAAGACATCAGAGGTTATGACGGTATAATTTTTGATACAAAAGATTATAAAAGATACTCTCTTGCGGGAGTATCTTTTTCAGTAATGATTATTTCGCGCACACACGTAATTATGTGAGTGCCACGCAAGAAGTCTTCGGCATGGGGGGATTATGAGCGAAGAAAGAAAAATACCGAAACACATAGCGATCATACTTGACGGGAACGGCCGCTGGGCGAAGCGCCGACACCTGCCCCGTAAGGCCGGGCACGCGGAGGGGGCTCGCAATGTCGAGCGGATCTGTCGTGCAGCGAAGGAACTTGGTGTCGAGTATATCACGATGTATGCCTTCTCTACGGAGAACTGGAAGCGCCCGCAGGATGAGGTTGACGCGTTGATGGATCTTTTGGAGTCAGAACTTCGAAGTTCGATCAAACGCGCGAT
>JAEEGM010000025.1 GCA_016280325.1 Eubacterium sp.
GATGTTAAGTACTAAATACGAGCCAACTTCTCATCCGTGAAGTCGATCGTCAATCTCCTCGGAGGCGTGAAGGTTTACTCAGACTTTGACTTCATCTCCGATTGGGGACCGTACGGAGCCGGTTCACACTACAGCTTCAAGAAGGGCTATAACAAGGTGAACGGTAAGAAGGCACTGGCGTTCTGTCGTGAGCGTCATCACTTCGAAAACGGTGACTATCAGCGTGGACGTGATCATCAGCATATGATCGAGGCAATCCTGAACAAGGTAATGAGCCCGTCCGTACTCGGTGATTATCCGGCGCTGCTGAAGGAAAGTAAGAAGATGTTCCAGACGAACATGTCGACGAAGAAGATCGTATCGCTGTGTAAGATGCAGCTTGATGACATGGCTAAGTGGAAGATCAGTTACGCGAATGCGGCCGGCAAGGGAACGATGGGTTACACCTACTCGATGCCGTCGACCCGCCTGTATGTATGTAGTCCGGATATGAACTCCATCAATAAGATCACGAAGAAGATCAACAAGTTTTTGAATGAGAGACCGGGTGACGGTACAACAGGAACAGACAGTTCCGGTACCAAGCCGCTGAATGATCAGGGTACCAATCAATAATACCATGTGACATATTTCAAACCGGGTGAGTCGGTAACGACCGGTCCACCCGGTTATTGCTGTTTTTAAGGAGGCAAACTTGAAGGACAAGCGACACATTATCTTTTCGCCGCCGGACGTGGGAGAGGAAGAGGCTGCAGAGGTCATAAAAGCGTTGAATTCCGGCTGGATCACCACCGGGCCCAGGACGAAAGAACTGGAAAAAAAGATGGCTGCTTTCTGCGGGACGAACCGGATGGCCTGTCTGAATTCTGCGACGGCCTGTATGGAGATGACATACTGGCTGTTCGGGATCGGCGCGGGCGATGAAGTCATCACGACGGCGTATACGTATACGGCGACGGCGAGTGCTGCCTGCCATACGGGAGCCACACCGGTGCTGGTGGATATCCTCGGAGACCGGGTGTATCAGGAGAAGAAGTATATCGGACACAGCCCGTATGAGCCGGACTATGAACAGATCGAGGAGAAGATCACACCGCGCACCAAGGCGATCGCGGCCGTCGATATCGGCGGCGTGATGTGTGATCACGAGCGACTCCGGGAGATTGCCGAGGCACACAGGGCGGACTTCGTACCGGCGGATAACCGGTTTCAGAAAGCGCTCGGGCGGATACTTGTTCTCGCGGATTCGGCACACGGATTCGGTGCCTCCCGTAACGGAAAAATGAGCGGCCAGTGCGCCGACTTTACCACCTTTTCCTTCCACGCCGTGAAGAATCTCACGACGGCCGAGGGGGGAGGCGTAACCTGGCTTCCGCTGGACGGGATCGATGACGAGGATATCTATCACCAATACATGCTTCTGTCGTTACACGGAAAGGACAAGGATGCGCTCGCGAAGTCACAGGTCGGAAGCTGGGAATACGACATCCTGTTTCCGGGATACAAGTGCAATATGACGGATGTACAGGCTGCGATCGGCCTCGTACAGCTGGACCGCTACCCCGAGCTTCTGAAAAGGCGCCGGGAGATCGTCGAGAAGTACGATGCGGGGATCAACGCGATCAGTGAGAGATTGTCTAAGGATATGCCGGAGCATAAAGCACTTCCGCTTTCGTCGCTTTGGCATTATACGGAGAATAGCACCTCGAGCGGGCATCTCTACCTGATGCGCCTGGGGAATCTGTCTCATGAGGAGCGTTCCGCCGTGATCACGCGTCTGGCGGAAAAAGGGGTGCCGACCAATGTTCACTACAAACCTCTGCCGCTTCTGACCGCGTATAAAAATATGGGATTTGATATATCCGACTATCCGAGAGCGTATGAGTACTACAAAAACGAGGTTACACTGCCTCTTCACACGCTGCTTTCTAATGAGGATGTGGACTATATTCTGACCTCTCTTGAGGAGGTATTGAGGGAAACTGAGTAAGACCTGGAGGGATTATGCTGATTGGAGGGCTGCAGGACATCTACATCGACCTTTTGTCACCGTGGATTCCTTTTGTATCCCGTATTCCCGAAAAATGGAGGCTTCGTCTGATCACATGTTTATTCATGGCGGACATCATGCTGTTCGGGATCGTGCGTTATGTATTGCACAGGGAAAGCTATTTTTATAACACGACCTTGGGTATATTCCTGATGATCGCCATCGCCATCCTGTCTTTGGATGGGGAACTCAAGCGGGTTCGCTGGCACCGGTCACTGTGGATCGCCTGGTTCGGCATGTGTATCGCCTTTACGGTTTCGGATGCCATCGTGCCGAAGAAGGTCTGCGGGCTGGGAATCGTCCTGGCGCTTGTCTTTACGGGCGTATTTTTCGTATGGCAAAACCACCCGAGAAGAGAGCTTCTGTGGGAGGCGTTCAAGGGAGCCGTGAGGCTGGCCTTCTGGCTCACGACGATCATCTCGTTTTTGTTCCGACCGATCTATGAGGGTGGAAGATATGCGGGAATTTTTACCAATCCGAATACGTTCGGGCTGTATCTGGTCGTGATCGTGGCGGTGTTTCTGTCCGACCTTGACTGGAAGACGACGATCGGCAGTTACTGGTACAAGACGATTCCGACCTATCTGGGACTCGGGCTGTCGGTCTTTTACCTGTCGTTAACACAGGCGCGTACCTCGATGGTAACATGCGGTGTTGTCGCGCTGATGTGGGTGATCTTCCGGATCCATCGGTCGAAAAAGGAGCACAGTTTTCGGCCATTTTTGAAAAATATCCTGATGGTGGTGCTGACATCGATCGTGATCTACCCGGTTGCGCGGGTGACGGTAACGTATCTGCCGTGGGTGATCGGACATCCGATCATTTTTAACGGGGAGGCGTTGTATCTGTCCGATGGGAGCAAGATCGATGATTTTGGGGAGACAGTGATCGCCGAGCCGGATGTCGACGCGGAGAGTATCCTGAAAGGGTATCTGCCGGCGGCGACGGTAACGAAAAAGGGAGAGGAAGTGCAGCCGACACCGACGCCCGCGCCGAAGCAGGGGTCACGTTATGCTGAGGATACGGACGCGCCGGAGAAGCCGATCGTTCCACAGAATGTGATGGAACGGTTCTGGTATGTGCTTGAGAATACCAAGGGACTCAACGCTCTGACCACGGGGCGTGTGGAGATCTACAAGGGTTACTACAAACAGTTGAATTACAAGGGGCATCCGAACGTGTCGCTGACGATCAACGGCACGAAAAAGGCACACGCGCACAACAACTGGCTGCAGTTCGGATATACCTATGGGTACTTCGGAATGCTGTTCTACCTGCTGATCACGGTGATCGCGGTGGCCTATTCGATCCGGTATTACCGACGACGATCCAGGGCGAACGCGCGCTATGCGTTTCTGGTGCCGGCCGTCTGTATCGGCTTTGTGGTGGCGACGGTGACCGAATGCCTGTTTTTGCCGTTTGAGGTGTTCCCGGCATTTGCCTTCTGGTTTGTGTGTGGGGAGCTTTTTGTCAAGAAAAATGATACAAAGAGGGAGAAGATCTATGAGTGACGCAAAAATCTACGGCGTGGTTTTGGCCGGTGGGATCGGCAGCCGCATGGGGAATCAGGACAAGCCGAAGCAGTATCTGCTGGTCGGTGACAAGCCGATCCTGATCCATACGATGGAGAAGTTCTATATCGAGAGCGATTTCGAGAAGGTGATCGTGCTCTGCCCGAAGGAGTGGATCGCGCACACGAAGAATCTGGTACGCAAGTATCTGAAAAATGAGGACGGCCGCGTGGTCGTGATCCCGGGCGGCGAAACACGCAACGAGACGATCATGAACGCGATCGACTATATCGATTCCGAGGGGAACCTTAACGAGGATACGATCATCGTGACACACGACTCGGTACGTCCTTTTGTGACACAGCGGATCATCGAGGAAAATATCCGCTACGCGAGGGAGGTCGGAGCCTGCGATACTGCGATGCCGGCGACGGATACGATCGTTATCAGTGATGACAACGAGTCGATCACGGAGATCCCGGAGAGAAAGCGGATGTATCAGGGACAGACGCCGCAGACCTTTCAGGCGTTGAAGCTGAAAAATCTCTACGAGTCGCTCTCGGATGAGGAGAAGGCGATACTGACGGACGCAGCGAAGATCTTCGTCATGAAGGGGGAGCGCGTGCATATCGTCGAGGGCGAGGTGTTCAATATTAAGATCACGTATCCGTACGACTTGAGGGTGGCTGAGGCACTGATTCAGGGTGATATAAAGTGACGGCGCCGGACATAGGTTGGTGACGCGTCGGGCGCGGTCGGAGCTTTTCTCACGACTCATCGCTTCGCTCTTCGCTGTGAGAAAACTCCTGCCGCCGACGCTGCCAGAACAAACTTCAGAAAACCAGTGCCGACGGCGGTAGTTTTCTTCCGAGGAGCACTTTAAATGTGCGAGCGAGGAAGAAGAACTACCATAGCGTCGGCACGGAAGGGTAGTTGAGTTGTATGTTAAATGTAGTGTATAGACTGGTCGCACCGGGACGATTCGAGGTAGAGTTCTCTGACATCGAATTGAACGGCGACACCACAATTGTGAGGCCGACGCACTTGTCGATCTGCCACGCGGATCAGAGATATTATCAGGGGTTGCGGCCGCCGGCGGTGATGCGAGAGAAGTTGCCGATGGCACTGATCCACGAAGGGATCGGTGAGGTCGTCTGGGATGGCAGCGGGGCTTTCCATCCGGGGGACCGCGTCGTGATGGTGCCGAATACACCGGTGGAGGATGATCCTGTGGTGGCCGAGAACTATCTGCGGTCGTCAAGATTTCGAAGCAGCGGGTATGACGGCTATATGCAGGATCTCGTAAACATCCGGCCGGACAGACTCCTGGTGGTGCCGGATACGATCGATCCGCTGGTGGCCTCCTTTACGGAGCTTGTCAGTGTGAGCACGCACGCGCTTCGAAGACTCGATAAGTTCGCGCATGAGAGACGGGATCGGATCGGTATCTGGGGAGACGGAAATCTCGGATTTTTGACGGCGCTGATGTGCCGGCATATGTTTCCGGAGACGGAACTCTATGTCTTCGGGATGAACCGTTCGAAGCTGATGGAGTTTTCCTTCGCGGATGAGACCTATCTCACGGCGGAGGTGCCGGATGAATTGACGCTCGATCACGCGATCGAATGCGTGGGAAGCGAGGGATCGAGACCGGCCATCGAGCAGATCATCGACCATATCAACCCGGAGGGCGCGGTGGCGCTTTTAGGGGTATCGGAAAACCCCATCGCGATCAATACGCGGATGGTTTTGGAAAAGGGATTGCGCTTCTTCGGAAGCAGCAGAAGCGGAGTGGATGATTTCCGCGAGACACTTCGTGTGTTTGAGGAGAATCCGGAGGTGGCAGAGGAGCTCCACCGGATCATCGGACACGTAGTGGAAGTTCATACGATCGACGATATGCGACGCGCGTTCGAGCTGGATCAGCAGAGCAAAGCCGGCAAGACCGTGATGGTATGGAACAAATAAAGGAGAGGGTTCATGGAAAAACAGATCCAAAAAGCAGAGGTGACGCACCGCGGCAATGTGTTGTACATGGTGGTTCCCTGTTATAACGAGGAGCAGGTGATCGAGGAGACAACCAAGCGTCTGACCGAAAAACTGAACGACATGATCGCCAGAAAAAAGATCAACGACAAGAGCCGTATTCTCTATGTCAATGACGGCTCGAAGGACGGGACATGGCGTCTGATCAGCGAGTTTCACAAGGAAAACAAGATGGTCAGTGCCATCAATCTTTCCAGAAACCGCGGTCATCAGAATGCGGTTCTCGCCGGGCTTATGTATGCCAAGGATCACGCGGACATCGCTATCTCGATGGACGCTGATCTGCAGGATGATATCGAGGCGATCGAGGAGATGGTGGATCGTTATCACGACGGACTTGATGTTGTCTATGGCGTGCGATCCGACCGAAAGAAGGATTCCGGTTTCAAGCGCAAGACGGCGGAGCTTTTTTACAAGCTGATGCTGAAGATGGGTGTGGATATCATCTATAACCACGCGGACTTCCGCCTGATGAGCAAGCGCGTACTCGAGGAACTGGAAGGGTATCAGGAGGTCAACCTGTTCTTACGCGGAATCGTTCCGCTGATCGGTTTTCCGTCCGGTCAGGTTTTCTATGAGAGAGCGGAACGCTTTGCCGGTGAGAGTAAATATCCTCTCAAAAAAATGCTTTCATTCGCGCTTGACGGGATCACGTCTTTCTCGGTCAAGCCGATCCGTATGATCATGGCTGTCGGTGTGATCGTATTTTTCGTAAGTATTGTGATCCTGATCTGGTCGCTGATCACGCATATCTGGGGAAGCACGGTCTGGGGCTGGAGTTCCACGATCATATCGATCTGGGCGCTCGGAGGCTTGCAGCTGCTGGCGATCGGAATCGTCGGCGAGTATATAGGAAAGATGTATCTGGAGACGAAGAGGCGTCCGCGCTTTGCCGTGCAGGAAGTGTTGGATGACGAGTGATACAGGTGACGATGGCTATGAAGATTACCGTTTTGATAGTAGCGTACAACGAGGAGACCTATCTGCCGCGTATGCTGGAGGATCTGAAAAAACAGACCTATCCGCATGAAAAGATCGAGGTGATTTTTGTTGACAGTGCCTCTGATGATGGGACGAGACAGGTGATGGAGGCGTTCTCCTCGGAGTGGGGATGGAGTGACGTTCGGATCCTTGAAAATCCGAAGCGAAGACTCAGTGTCGGTTGCAATATCGGACTGAAGGACTTTTTGGCGGAGCGAGAGATTCCGTCGGAGGCGCTGGTGCGTATCGACGCGCATGCCAGGATCCCGGAGGACTTTATCGAAGCCTGTGTACGAACGCTTGAGGACGAGCAGATCGTCGGCGGACCGAGACCGACGGTGTGCGAGAGCGAAGGTGCCTGGGGGAGAACCCTGTGGATGGCAGAGGAGTCGATGTTCGGCTCGAGTGTGTCGTCCGCCCGACGCGAGACAGGGGATAAGAAAACCTATGTAAAGGCGGCTTTTCACACATGCCTGCGCCGTGAGGTATTTGAAACATGTGGGCTGTTCCGCGAGGATCTCGGTCGGACCGAGGACAATGAATTTTTTTATCGTCTCGGTAAAAATGGTTACAAGGTATGTCGGTCGCCGGAGATCTACTCCGAGCAGTACATACGACCGACGTTTCGAAAAATGCTGAAACAGAAGGCGGGAAACGGCTATTGGGTAGGAAGGACACTTGGGATCGTCCCGGGGTGTATCTCCCTGTATCATCTCGTCCCGCTGGCATTTTTACTGGCGCTGGTCACATCGGGAGTTCTGGCGATATGTGGCTTTTTCTGGTGCCTGCAACTGCTGTCGGCGCTCTATGTGTCCGTGGCGGTGCTGATGGCCGTGTACGCGGCGTTTTCGATGCAGAGAGAAGGGGAGAAGGTGCCGATTCCGGCGCTTTTGCTACCGGGGATATTTTTCTGCCTGCATATCGGTTATGGGATAGGGACGCTCATCGGCGTGCTGTCGATTCCTTTTGGGAGAGGGAAACAAAATGAGTGATTACAGAGAGCAGATCGCCATCGTGATCCCGGCTTTGGATCCGGATGATAAGATGGTGACGCTGGTTAAGAGCCTGCATGAGCTCGGCTTTTCGTATATACTCCTGATGGATGATGGGAGCGAGATCAAAAATCGTGTCTTTTTCCGCACCTGCAAGGAGGAGTATGGTTGCAAGGTGGTCAGACATGTCGTCAATTTCGGCAAGGGAATCGCAATCAAGTCCGCGCTCGGCTATGTTCTTGAGAACTGGCCGGAGCTGAAAGGTGTCGTGACAGCCGACTGTGACGGGCAGCATACGGTCGAAGATATCGACACCTGCGCGAAGAAGTGCTATGAGCACCCGGATTCACTGATCCTGGGTTGTCGGGCGTTTGATGACAAGGAGATCCCTTTGCGGTCTCGTTTTGGCAATAAATTCACCAAGGTTGTGCTTCGGTTTCTGGCCGGACTGAAGGTCGGGGATACGCAGACCGGGCTTCGCGGTATGTCGATGCCCCTGATCCGCGATCACTTCGTGAAGACCAAGGGTGAGCGTTATGAATACGAGATGAATATGCTGCTGGAGGCCAGGGATTATCGGATTCCCATCGAGGAATTCACGATCCGGACGATCTATCTGGAGAAAAATGCCGCCTCGCACTTCAATCCGTTTCGTGATTCCATACGGATATACAAGGTATTTATCACTTTTTTGCTGAGTTCTTTTTCAAGCTTTTTGATCGATATCCTGATGTTCTGGCTGTGGGGCGTTATCCTCCGGCCGCTCATTCCGGCGGATACGATGATATGGGGGATCTCGGCGCTGATCCTGGCACGAACGGTGCTGGCACGCGTGGTCAGTTCAATCTACAATTACCTGATGAATAAAACGCGGGTATTTAAGAGCCGGTCCAAGTCGCCGATGACGGCGGTTAAGTATTATTTTCTGGCGGTTGTCCAGCTGACGGTATCGGCACTCCTTGTCAACTACGCGTTGCTTTTTATACCGTACTCGACGGTACGGAAGGTTATCATAGACACGATGCTTTTTGTCCTGAGTTTTATCATCCAGAGAGAGTGGGTATTCAAGTAAAACCCGGGTTTGTGAGGATATTTTTGTGAGGATGTTTTATCATGAAAAAAGAAACAAAAATAATGCATGTATATACCGAAAAAGAACTGGCCGGCATCCAGAAAATATCGCTGGAGATGGCATGTGTTTTCTGGGATTTTTGTAAGGAATATGAACTGACGGCGTATCTGTGCGGAGGTGGCTGTATAGGGGCGCTTCGTACGGGCGGCTTTATCCCGTGGGATGATGATCTGGATTTCTTTATGCCAAGAAGGGATTATGAGCGCTTCATCAGTCACTGGCATGAGTACAAGCCGGGAAAGGATTATGTGCTTTCCAACTCCGGTAAATCTTACACCGACAGGAATCTTTTCGCGACGCTTCGCAACCGGAAGACGACCTGCATCAAGCCGTATCAGCAGGACCTCGATATCGTTCACGGTGTGGCGCTTGACATCCTGCCGCTTGACGGGTATCCTGACGATCGCGGCAAGCGAAAAAACCAGGTGATCTGGGCGTATATCTATTCCCTGTTTCGTGCGGGAACGGTGCCGGAGAAGCACGGTCGTTTGATGAAGTGGGGTGCGAAGATACTGCTTGGGATTTTTCGCGGACAGAAGATCCGTTACCGGATCTGGAGCAAGGCCGGCAAGCATATGACCAAGTACCACATCCGAAACTGTGACGGGATCACGGAACTATGTTCCGGACCCGGGTACATGAAAAACTGGTACGACAAGGTGTGGTTTCATACCTACCGCGAGGTGCCCTTTGAGGACCGGATGCTGCCGATCCCGATCGGAGCTGAGGATTATCTGACGCAGGCTTTCGGTGACTATACGGTGCTCCCTCCGGAGGAGAAGCGGGTGGCACATCACGATTGCGTTTATCTGGATCTCAATACTTCTTATCAGGAGTATCGGGGCAAATACTATCAAAAGAAAAAGGAGCCGAAGAAACGGCGTAAGGACTGGGTGAAATGATGGAAACGATGGCAAACAGAAAAGGTGTGGCGAGACCGGTATTATATTTAACAACAGCCTTTATGGTGTTTATCACGGTTTATACGCTGGGGTTACGTATTGATCTTTTTACAACGGCATTTGATATGCTGACGGAGAAGTTCGGATTTTTATATTGGTATGGGATTCAGGTGGCCGGATGCGGTCTGATCGGCCTGATCCTGGTGGCGGTGAGTAGGAAGACTTTGAAGCGGATGGATATTCTGCTGCTCGCATTGCTTCTCGTGTGGCTTGCGGTTTCGGCAGTGATGAACCGCGATCTCGGGTTCAAGGAGAATCTGTCCGGCGTGATCACGATCGCGGTGACGGTCGTGGCGTTCTATCTGGTGGGACGGTATTTTTCCAAGGAAGATCTTTCTTTCTGTCTGACACGTGTGATCCTGTGGGGGACAGTCATCTGGAATTCCGGATGCGTGATGTCGCTGGCACGCTTCGTCACGAATTACAGGGGGTATTATCAGTTCGGCGGATTCAACCGAAGATCCCGTCAGGGTATCATGGACGGGCGTCTCTTCGGATGTTTTTCCGATCCGAATTACGCGGCGCTGATCTCGCTCCTTTTAGTCGGCGGTTTGATCTTCGTCTATCTGTATCACAGTCGTTTGTTTGGAAAGGGAGAAAAACGTCCGCTCTGGCTGATCGGAGAGCGCCTTCTTGTCTATATCAGTATCACGCTGAACGTCCTGTACATTGTTCTTTCGGGATCCCGTTCCGGGGATGTGGCAGCCCTGTTTACCATGGTGGTTCTGATCGTTTTTATTACGTATCGCAGAAGAAAGGTTTCGTTACAGGTAGCGGGAGATGAGGAAGAAAAAGTGGCCGGTGCCTATAACCGTGTTATCAATAAGATTGCGCCTATTAACGGAAATCTGATCCGAGCTTACGGCGGGCGGCTCCTGATGGGATTTATCGTGTTTTTCGTTATTTACTTTGGTATATTGTTCGGTGTTCAGGCGGTGGGACAGATCGTCGTTCCGGAACGTGATGTGGAGACCGAGTTGGAGCGTGACGATGTGACGTCAGAGAACATCTCGAATTCCCGCTTCCGCATCTGGACCGATTATGCTGAGCTGGTGAAGGATCGACCGATCTTCGGACTGTCTACGAGAGGGGCGCTCAAGTACGCGGAGCAAAAAGATCCGGAGAGTTATCTTGTGGACAGACAGTACAATCCTCACAGTATGTTCGTGCAGATGCTTGTTCAGGGAGGTGTCGTAGGCCTTCTGCTTATGCTTGCATTTTTCTTACGGGTGCTGATCCGAACATGGAAGCGTTGCCGGAACCGGGCACCGATCACGGATTTGTTCATCCTGTCGATATTCTGGGTGTTGATCCACTGTGTGTTCTGCGTGTTCAACGTCGGGATTTTCATCACGCCCTGCTTTGAGGCGATGCTCGTGTGGATCGGGCTGGGGTATCTTGAGACGTCCTGCGAGGAGGTAAAGGAGGGTGTCGATGTCGGAGAATAACGGGACGCCTTTGGTGTCCATCGTCCTTCCGGTGTACGGCTCTGAAGCCTTTTTGCCGGCGTGTCTGGACTCGATCCTTTCGCAGACCTTTCGCGACTTTGAACTGATCTTAGTCGATGACGGTTCACCGGACCGGTGCGGAGAGATCTGTGATGAGTACGCGAAAAAAGATGCGCGTATCCGCGTTTTTCACACAGAGAACGGCGGATCGAGTGCGGCGAGAAACTATGGAATTGACCGCGCGAGAGGACAGTATCTCGGCTTCATCGATAGTGATGATCGGATCGAACCGGATATGTATCAGTTGCTCTATGATAACCTGATAAAGGAGGACGCTGATCTGTCGATGTGCGGTCTGGCCGATATCTACGGCGGTGAGGTGATCAACCCGGTTAAGGATCCGGTGTATCTGGTGATGGATTCGGAACAGGCGATCCGGACGGTATTCGAGGCAAAGCTGACCTCGGTCACGCCGGTTAATAAGTTGTATAAAAAAGAGCTGTTTGAAGGAATCCGTTATCCGGTCGGAGAGGACTCCGGCGAGGATGCGTCGATCATTGTGGACCTGTTACTTCGCTGTAAAAAATCCGTATTAACAACGGAGCAAAAATATTATTATATTCACCGGGAAGGCAGCATCACGACCAGAGAATATCGTTCGAGTGACCGCTCGGTGATCCACGCGTATCAGAAGAATTATAAGCTGATCAAAGAGCATATGCCGTCGCTTCTTCCTGAGGCGAGAATGCGGCTGTGCTGGGCGTATTTCTTCGTGTTGGATAAGCTCTTGATCAGTTCGAATCGTAAGGAGCATAAGCGCGAGGAGAGGGAGCTGGTGGCGTTCTTACGGCGGCATACGCGCGCGGTTCTGCGCGACCCGCGGTTCAATCGCACTCGCAAGCTCGCGATGGTGTTTTTGCGAATAAACACAGGCCTCTATAGGCGCTGTGTTTTATGGCAAAAAAAACATCAGAAGTTAGCATAGGCGTCAGCGCAGTCGGAGTTCTTCTTCTTCGACGCATCAGCGCGTCTCAGAAGAAAACTCCTGCCGCTGACACCACGAACGTTGGCGATAGTTTTTGCCAGTCTACCCGCGCGAGCGGCAGGAGTTTTCATCCGAGGAGGCCTTTAAATGGCCGAGCGAGGATGAAAAGCTCCGACCGCGCTCGCGCCTATAGAGTCCGACCGCGCTGACGCCAATAGAGTACGACAGCGCTCGCGCCTGGATATTGAAACAATAGAGGAGAAGTAGTTTATGAGCAGATGGAACCGATATGTCGAGACCGGAAAAGCTTCCGTAGTCTTTCGTGTGTTACTGGTCCTATGGGACATCATATGCATCAACCTGTGCTCCTTTCTCGCACTGATGATGCGCTACGACCTGCGCCTTGACCGCGTAAAGATCGCCGGTATCACTGACGATTATCCGCAGGGATATCTGCATACGCTGTTTGATATGGCGATCATCAATACGCTGGTAACCCTGGTCGTCTTCGCGCTGTTCAAGCTTTACCACAGCCTGTGGCGCTTTGCCGGTATCAACGAATTTTTGAACGTGATGTTCGCCACCGGAATCGCCGGTGTGCTTCACTTTTTAACGGTGTTCGGAACGTATCACAGATTGCCGCGTTCCTACTTTTTATTCTATACCATATTGCTGTTTTTATTCACACTGGCGATACGGTTTTCCTACCGGGTGATACGACTGATGTACCGGAGCCGAACGCATGGCGCGGGGATGCGAAACACCCTGATCATCGGTGCCGGAGAGGCCTGCAATCTGATCATCAGTGAGCTTGTCAATTCCGACCGCCTGGATGCCAATATCTGCGGTATCATCGATGATGACAAGACGAAGAAGGGAACCTATATCCACGGCGTGAAGGTGCTCGGCGGCAGAGAGATGATCGTGGAGGTGTCGAAGGAGAATGACATCAATGAGATCATCGTGGCGATGCCGAGCGCGGCGAAGCGAGAGATCGGTGAGATCCTGGAGATCTGTCAGGAGACCGGCGCGGCGCTGAAGATCCTGCCCGGTATGTATCAGTTCGTCAACGGAGAGGCGGCCGTGGAGAAGCTCCGTCCGGTGCAGATCGAGGACCTCTTAGGGCGCGAGCCGGTGAAGATTGATATCGATACCGTCACCGATTATGTGCGCCACAAGGTCGTGCTTGTCACGGGCGGCGGTGGTTCGATCGGAAGCGAGCTTTGCCGGCAGATCGCGGCGAAGCATCCAAAGACTCTGATCATTTTTGATATTTATGAGAATAACGCCTATGAGATCCAGCAGGAACTCGTGCGCGAGTATCCGTCGTTGCATCTGGAGGTGCTGATCGGATCCGTGCGAAACACGTCGCGCGTCGAGAGTATTTTTGAAAAATATCGGCCCGAGATCGTGTACCACGCGGCGGCGCACAAGCATGTACCGCTGATGGAGGATTCACCGAATGAGGCGATCAAAAATAACGTCTTCGGCACCTACAAGACCGCGCTGGCGGCGGATAAGTACGGAACGAAACGGTTCGTCCTGATATCGACGGACAAGGCGGTAAACCCGACCAATGTGATGGGAGCTTCCAAGCGAATATGCGAGATGATCATCCAGGATCTGAATACCGGATCGAAGACGGATTTCGTGGCGGTGCGTTTTGGAAATGTCCTCGGAAGCAACGGCTCGGTGATCCCGCTCTTCAAAAAGCAGATCGAGGCCGGCGGGCCCGTGACGGTGACGGACAAGAGGGTGATCCGGTACTTTATGACGATCCCGGAGGCGGTGTCGCTGGTGCTTGAGGCCGGTGCGATCGCGAAAGGTGGGGAGATCTTTGTACTGGATATGGGTAAGCCGGTGAAGATCGATGATCTGGCGAAGAACCTGATCCGACTGTCCGGCTTTGAACCGGGGACGGATATTGAGATCGTCTACACGGGATTACGGCCGGGCGAGAAGCTCTACGAAGAGATGCTGATGGACGAAGAGGGACTGACAGATACAGCGAACGATATGATCCATATCGGAAAGCCACTCGAGTTTGACAGCGAGATGCTTCGGAAAAAACTGGATGAGTTGTACCGCGCGGCCTACGATGAGACCGATGATATGAAACGGCTCGTATCGGAGCTGGTAACGACATATAAGATGCAGGAGTAAAGAGTGAAAAAAAACAATGAAGGATTTTTTCACTTGGTTGTTTGTGCCGGAGCGCCACAAACAACCATGAGATGAGACAAGAAAGCAGAATGTGAGAAAGAAGAAATGAAACAGAAGAGAGAAGACATAAGAAATATAGCGATCATCGCGCACGTGGATCACGGTAAGACCACGCTGGTCGATGAACTTTTGAAACAGAGCGGTGTGTTCCGTGAAAACGAAGAGGTCGCGGAGCGCGTGATGGATTCCGATGATATCGAGAGGGAGCGAGGGATCACGATCCTTTCGAAAAATACCGCGATCACATATGGCGATGTGAAGATCAACATTATCGATACGCCGGGACATGCTGACTTCGGCGGCGAGGTTGAGCGTGTACTGAAGATGGTCAACGGCGTGATCCTGGTGGTGGATGCCTTCGAGGGGGCGATGCCGCAGACGAAGTTTGTGTTGAAAAAGGCGCTGGAGTTGTCCCTGCCGGTGGTCGTATGCGTGAATAAGATCGACCGGCCGGAAGCGAGACCGGCAGAGGTTGTGGACGAAGTGTTGGAACTCTTTATCGACCTGGAGGCCGATGAGGCGCAGCTCGATTGTCCGTTTATTTTTGCTTCGGCGAAGGAAGGATGCGCCTATACCGAGGTGCCTGACTGGGTCGGGGCGGAGGATCCGGTTGTCAGCGAGAAAGGGAATATGCGACCGCTCTTTGATGCTGTGCTCGACTTCATCCCGGCACCGGAGGGGGATCCGGAAGCGGAGACGCAGGTGCTGATCTCCACGATCGATTACAATGAGTATGTCGGACGTATCGGGATCGGTAAGGTTGACAACGGTTCGATCCGTGTCGGTCAGGAGGCGGTCATCGTCAACCATCATGACCCGGATAAAAAGGAAACCGTGAAGATATCGAAACTGTATGTTTTTGAAGGGTTAAACCGGACCGAAGTGGATGAGGCTTCCTTCGGTGAGGTGGTAGCGATCTCCGGAATCTCGGATATCCATATCGGGGATACGTTATGCGGACCGGAGAATCCGGTGGCGATACCGTTCCAGAAAATCTCGGAGCCGACGATCTCGATGAACTTTATGGTCAACGATTCACCGCTTGCAGGGACCGAGGGCGAGTATGTGACGTCCCGTCATCTTCGTGACCGGTTGTATCGGATGCTGAATACGGATGTGTCTCTCAAGGTTGAGGATACGGATACTACGGAGAGCTTCAAGGTGTCCGGGCGTGGTGAACTTCATCTTTCGGTTCTGATCGAGAATATGCGTCGTGAGGGATACGAGTTTGCAGTAAGTAAGCCCGAGGTGCTTTACCGCGAGGAGAACGGACAGAAGACGGAGCCGATGGAGAAGGCGACCGTGGATGTGCCGGAGGAGAGCTCCGGAACCGTGATTGACAAGCTGAGCCAGCGTAAAGGTGAGTTGCAGAATATGTATCCGCTTGACAGCATCACCACACGTCTCGAGTTCCTGATCCCGTCGCGCGGACTGATCGGATATCGAAGCGAGTTTATGACGGATACCAAGGGAAATGGCGTTCTCAATACCGAGTTTGTCGGATACGGACCGTACAAGGGAGATATCCCGTATCGTTCCCGTGGCTCCCTGATCGCTTTTGAAGCGGGTGAGACGATCACCTACGGACTTTTCAACGCGCAGGAGAGAGGTACGCTTTTTGTGGGACCGGGCGAGAAGGTCTACGGTGGCATGGTCGTCGGTGAGCACGCGAAGTTTGATGATATCGAAGTGAATGTCTGCAAGAAAAAGAACCTCACCAACACCCGTTCTTCCGGGGCGGATGAGGCGCTCAGACTGACGCCGCCGAGGGAACTGTCCTTAGAGCAGGCGCTTGATTATATCGATACGGACGAGCTTCTGGAGGTAACGCCGGAGAATCTCCGCATCCGAAAGAAGATTCTTGATAATACCGAACGCTACCGTGCGAAGAGGGCGGAGCAGAGCAGGAACGCGCAGTAAATCATGCGGATGGAGCGACAGCATAACTCCCGGAGGAGATGATGAGTAACAAGCAGGCAAAGCCGGATACGTATACGTTGGAACTGAGCGTCTGGCAGTGGATCTATCGATTTTTGATCCTGGTCGGAAGCTGGGTGTTTTTCGCCTGGCAGGACGCGGCTGCCCTGATCTGGTTGGCCGGTGTAACGCTCCTTGGTTATGGTGTCGGTATGGAACTCGGCTCCCGTTCACAGGCGAAGGGCAAAAGACTTCTCGCGGTCTCGATCGTCGGTATCGTTGGACTCCTGGTATTTTTCAAGTACGGAGATCTGATCACCGGGCGGTCGTTTCTGATTCCGCTCGGGCTTTCCTATTATTCGCTGATGGTGATCGGTTATCTGATCGATGTGTATCGGGGAAACATTGTTGCCGAGAAAGATCTGCTTATTTTTTCACTGTATGTCAGTTTCTTTCCGCAGGTGACGGCGGGCCCGATCGGACGGGGAGAAGCGCTTCTGGAGCAGTACCGTCGCCCCATCGTGATCCGTGTGGAGGATATCAAGGCGGGACTTCTGATGATCGCTCTCGGTATCTATGAAAAATGGGTGCTCGCGGACAATCTTCGTGCCGTCGTCGACAGGCTTACAAAGTCGGATTCCGGCGGGTTGGTGATCGTCGTGGCGATGCTGCTTTTCTCGTTGGTAATCTATTATGATTTTGCCGGATACTCGCTGATCGCGATCGGTCTGGGACGACTGCTGGGGATCCGTCTGCAGGACAACTTTCACGCACCGTATCTCGCAACATCGATCCGCGAGTTCTGGCGGAGATGGCATATTTCGCTTTCTACCTGGTTTCGGGACTATCTGTATATCCCGCTCGGAGGCAGCAGAGTAAAGTCCTGGCGAAGGGATATCAATACGCTGATCGTTTTTATCGTCAGCGGAGCATGGCACGGTAAGGCGCTTGGGTTTTGGCTGTGGGGACTCCTTCACGGTGTCTATCTGGTGATCGAAAACCGTTTGCGCAGTGTGATAAAATGCGGCTTATGGAAACCGCTCGCAAGAGTGATCGTATTCCTTTTGGTATCGATCGCGTGGGTGCCTTTTTATGCCGGTGAGTTGCCGGAAACATTTGACCTGTACGGACGTATGTTTGAGGGGTCATGGGAGGACTTTGTAGCACGATTTTTCGACGGCTTTGGTATGCGGTGGGAGATCTGGCTGATCATCGGGATCAGTGTTATATTATATCTTGTTATCTCGTTACTGCAGGAGCATTTTTTGTACGAATTGTTTGAGAAAATAGCGAAGCACGGATGGATCATTTTTATCCTCGCGATCGTCTTATATACCGTGTTATTATTGATTGGAAAATATGGGTCGACGTATGACGCTTCGACGTTCATATACGGAGGGTTCTGATGGTGAAAAAATGGGGAAAACGCATATCGCTCGCCATCGGGCTCGTGGCATTTTTCGTTAGCGCGGGCTTTATCACGAAGTATGTGACACGGGTCTGCATCCCGTATACGGCGAAGGCGGATAAGATCGAGAAGACCTTGTACTCCGATGATGAGGATATGAATGCGGTGGATGTCTGCCTGATCGGCGGAAGCCATGGGAACAATGCCTTCAATCCGAATATCATGTGGAAGACAGCGGGGATCCACGCGTATAATTACTGCTATGCGGGAGAGACGATCGCGCTTACGAAGGTCTATCTGGAAGAACTGTTTAAGAAGCGAAAGTTCGAGCTTGTGGTATTGGATATTTATTATGCCGGGGTGGCGGATCGGTACTTCGGAGAGAAGGACTACGCCTTTGATGTGCTGAATAAGATGAAGGATTCGGAGGCAAAGAGCGATTATGTCGATAAGCATGTGAGGGAGGACGTGAGGAAGGATTACCGGTTCTCGCTCAATCGCTATCATTCGCGCTGGCTGGAACTTTCGGATCAGGATTTCGACAGGAAGCCGGACCCGTCGGATGACTGGATGCTCGGGCAGGATTATCATTGGGAAGTCAACGACGGGACGACGGTGTCTTTCCCGGCCTGGGCTGATCAGGAGCAGGTAGTCGGACTTAAAAATGATGTCGAACAGGAACTCCGCGAAGTGATCGAACTGGTGCAGTCGCACGGGGCGAAGATCGTACTGGTCGATATTCCCAGGCGCATGTGTGATTCGCTCTTCCCGGCACGGTTTTTGAAAAATGAGTACGCGGTGGTAAATCGTGTTCGTGAGATCGCTGCCGACTACGGTGTCGATGTCATCCAGTATGATGATGAAAAATTGGCCGAGATCGGTTTTGTTCCGGAAGAGCATATGTATAACCGTGGCCACATGAATATCACCGGCTCGGAGATCTATTCCGCGGCGCTTGCGAAGGAACTGGTCAGCCGGTATCCGATAACGACGTATCCGAAGGTGGCGTCGGATATATGGGAAGGTTACTATGTCGAATACAGTAAGCAGAAAGAGAATCATCTGATTTCATCTTCTTCTCGGCGAAGTAGCGCAAGCGCTAAATACGCCTCGAAGGGCGATGAAATCCGATATGATATGTCAAAAAAGATAAATAAAGGACGTAAGGAATGAACCAAAGAAAAGCAGGAGCACTCTTATCATATGTGTACCTCGGGCTGACTTGTATCGTCGGTCTTTTCTACACGCCCTTCGC
>JAEEGM010000005.1 GCA_016280325.1 Eubacterium sp.
CGGTGCAGGTGACGGGCCCCGGTGGCGCGACTTATACCTACACGATCCGAAAGAAGGAGTATGAGGTGCTTCCGTTGACGGACGGGAACGGTTCATACAAGGTTCAGGTGCTGAAAAATGTCAGCGGGAACAAGTACGCGTACGTACTGAGCGCGAATTTCAACGCTTCTCTTGATAATCAGTTCCAGCCGTACATTCGTCCGAATCAGTATGTGGACTATACGGCATCGTCCAAGTGCGTGACAAAGGCAGACAGCCTGTGCAAGAGCGCCAAGAACGACCTTGCCAAGGTAAAGAAGGTCTACAAATGGGTGATCAAGAATTTCAAGTACGACTACAATAAAGCGAAGACGGTTAAGGCCGGATATCTCCCGGTATTGAATAAGATTTACAGTGCGAAAAAGGGAATCTGTTTTGACTACGCTGCGACGATGTCGGCGATGCTCAGAAGTCAGGGCGTCCCCGTGAAGCTCGTGATCGGCTACACCGGTAAGGAATACCATGCCTGGATCAATGTATACACCAAGAAAAAGGGCTGGATCACCGGTGCGATCTATATTGCGGCGGACAAGTGGAAGCTGATGGATCCTACCTTTGCTTCGACGGGCAAGTCCAGTAAGAGTGTCATGAAGTGGATCAACAACACCAAGAACTACAAAGCGAAGTACAGCTATTGATGAGGTGTTTAGGTAACTGTTAATTTTTAAAAATGATCCGGAGCGGATTCCGGACCAGCAACCAGAGGAAGAGTTTTATGAGTAAGAGAGCACTGAGCAACGAGTACGTGTCCGCGTTTTGCCTGGAGATGTCTCTGTTGCTTCATTCCGGTATCGGAACGGAGGATGGTCTGTATCTTCTGGCCGATGATGAGCCGAACAAGAAAAACAAAAAAATGATCAAAGACATGGCTGAGGTGGTCGGCGAAGGACGCCCATTCTCAGAGGCTATCCGCGAGGCGGGATGTTTCCCGAAATATGTGGCGGATATGATCGACACCGGTGAGATGACCGGTCGTTTGGAGCAGTCTTTTCGAGCGCTTGCGGATTACTATGAGAGACAGGTTCAGATCAGTAATCAGATTCGAAGCGCGATTCTCTATCCGGTGATCCTGATGGTGCTGATGTTAGTCATCATCGTGGTTCTCCTGGTAAAGGTTCTCCCAATCTTTAATCGTGTATATGAGCAGTTAGGCGGTACGATGAGCGGTACGGCCAAGGTTTTGTTGTCCTTTGGTAATACCCTCGGTAACATCATGCCGATCCTTTGTGTGATCCTCGGTGTTATCATCGTGGCAGCGGCTGTGATCAGCGGAAGTCGTGCATGCCGTCAGGCACTGTTGGGACTGTATAAAAAGGTTCTCGGAAGTCACGGTCTGGCTCGTCGTATGGCGGAGTCGAGATTTGCGTCGGCGATGGCGATGGGAATGGCTTCCGGATTGAATATCGAGGATTCATTCCGAACAGCGATGAAGTTCCAGGATACGACACCGAAGGTGCAGAAGAGATACGAGGCCTGCCTGGAGCGACTGGAACGCGGTGAGCCGCTGGCAGAGTCTTTCCGCGCGGAGAAGATCCTTGAGGCATCCTACTGCCGCATCCTGGATCTTGGTGCAAAGTCCGGTACATCGGATGATGCCATGGCTGAGATTGCCAGACGTATGGATGACGCGGTACAGATGGATATCGAGAGAAAGGTCGGCAAGATCGAGCCGACGATCGTCATCATCACCTCGATCCTGGTAGGAATCATCCTGGTAGCCGTAATGCTGCCGCTCGTAAATATCATGTCATCGATCGGATGATGCACCAAACGATTGGGATTTTGCACGAAGACAGGAGGCATGTGACATGAAATCACTTGCTAAAACAATCATAATCATCGCGGTTCCCATTCTGGCAGCTGTACTTCTGGTGCTTGCGTCAGAGAAGCTGGGGAGCAAAGAGGGGAGCGAGAGTCTGAAACAGCTGGAGAACTCGGTTCGAAAGGCTGTCATGACCTGCTATGCCACGGAGGGAGTATACCCGCCTACGATCCAGTATCTGGAGGATCACTATGGCATTCAGATTGACCATGATCGTTACGGAGTTTTCTATGAGATATTCGGTGATAATGTGATGCCTCAGATTACCGTTATGGAGGCATCGGCGGAGCCGACAGACGAGTAGTATGAAAAATGAGGAGTAGTCCGAAAGAATCGCGAAAGAATTGCCGGCGGTTCTTTGCCGGGCCGGAGGTTAAGCATGAGACGTAAGGAAGGACAACAACATAATATCGAGGGCGCGTTTGTCCTGGTGCTGTTTGCGGTATTTGCCATCACGGTGATCGCGGTTCTGGCACTCGGAGCGAACAGCTATCGTCGTCTGGTTTCCCGTGACAACGATGCGTACAATCGCCGGATCATCACGTCCTATGTGGCAGCGAAGATTCGCTCGGCAGACGCTGTGGGATCGGTAGCAGTAGGAGGTTTCTCCACACCGAAGACCAATGACGGGGTGAATACACTTCATCTGTATCAGGAGATCGAGGGTGACACCTATGACCAGCGCATCTATTTTTATGACGGACATGTCTATGAGATCCTGACAGTTGCGGACAACAATATCGATCCGGAAGACGGAAGTCCGGTGCTCGAGGCACATGGACTGGATTTTTCTATGGAAGATGGCGTGATCACGGTTCATTCAAAGGATACCGAGGATCGCGAGAACCATATTACGATCTCAGCCAGAAGCCTGTTGAACGGGACGAAGGGCGAGTTGATCGAAGATGAGGGAGGAGTAGGCTGATGAGTTATCAGAGAAGTAAGGCGCCGCTCTCCCTGATGGAGCAGTTGATCATGGTCTTCGTGTTCGCGTTTGCGGCAGCGGTTTGTCTGCAGGCTTTCGTGTACTCCGATCGTCTGTCGAAGGACGGGACGACGAAAGAGACGGCAGCGGTTCGTGCCACAGAGGTGGTTGAGACCTGCAAGGCGTACCACGGTGACCTGAAGAAGGCAGCAGACGCGATCCAAGGTCAGGTGACAGATGCCACGAGTGACAACGGCGAGGGTGCTGTTCTGACCAAGGCATATGACGATGACAGCCTTCGTGTCGAGGTAAAGACACAGGCGAAAATAGCGACCGGCGGGGAAGCGCCGGATAATCTCCTTCATCAAAAAGCGGATGTGTCTGTTTTTGAGATCCCGAAGGAAGGCGAAGCGGAGAAAACGACACCGGTATATACGGTGCAGGTTGCCTGGCAGTTGCAGGAGCAGGCAAAAAAATAATGGCACATCCCGGATTGGATCCGACGCGGATGGAATGTGAATTAGTTACGGATCGGTGCGGATAATGAATCTATTTTTGTGAGGACATAGAAGTGGAGCAAAAGGAACGTAAGAAAAGAAAAATGTCTTTTACCACGGTGGGTGGCAGCTCGATTCTGACCATCTTCGCCGTGCTTTGTTTTGTTGTTTTCGCGCTTTTGTCCCTGTCCACGGCGAAGGCGAACAGCAAGCTGACGGACAAGTCGATCGAGGCGATGACAAACTACTACAAAGCGGATACCGAGGCGGAAGATATTTTGGCAAAGATCCGTCAGGGATCGGACATCCCGAGCCAGGTTAAGGTGTACAAGGCGGAGACGACCAAGAGCGGCGTGAAGAGGATTGTTGCCGAAAACATCGCTTACATTGGATGGGACGCGTTTGCAACCTACACCTGCAAGATTGATGAGAATCAGGAATTGCAGTGCGAGGTGTTGGTACGCTGGGGCAAGAAAGACGTCGGATATCAGATCGTCAAGTGGATGAAGGTTTACACCGGTGAGTGGAAAGCGGATGATTCCATGCCGGTATTCAGCGAAGAGGACGCGGCAAACATGCCGGGATTTGTTACTATCGACGAGTAAGACAGGAAGAGAGGAACGTATATGCCGAATCTGGAAGAGATACTGAGTAAAGCGGTTGAGAATAAAGCTTCGGATATTTTTATCATTACCGGTGGTTCGTTAAGTTACAAGGTAGCCGGTGACATTCAGGATATTTTTGAAGGTGGAGAACGCCTGATGCCGGCGATGACCGAGGCGCTCATCAATGAGATTTACGAAGCGGCACATCGTGACAAGAAGCATTTTCTGGAAAAAGGAGACGACGACTTCTCTTTTGCGATTGGGCATCTGGCGAGATTTCGTGTGAACACATATTTCCAGCGAGGCTCGCAGTCCTGCGTAATTCGAATCGTGGCTTTCGATATTCCGGATTATCATGACATGGGGATTCCGGATTCCGTGATCGAGCTTTCGAAGGTGAAGCACGGTATGATCATCATCTCTGGAACGGCCGGCAGCGGTAAGTCTACCACACAGGCCTGCATCATCGATCAGATCAATAAGACGAGATCGGCTCACATCATCACACTGGAGGATCCGATCGAGTATTTGCACAGAGATAACAAAGCGATCATCTCGCAGCGAGAGATTGCTATCGATACGGAGACCTATCTCACCGGCTTGCGTGCGGTGCTTCGACAGGCACCGGATGTCATCCTACTCGGTGAGATGCGTGACGCGGAGACGATCCGTACCGCGATGAGTGCGGCGGAGACCGGACACCTTGTTATCGCGACGCTGCACACGAAGGGGGCTGTCAACACGATCGACCGTATCATCGATTCGTTCCCAGCCGATCAGCAGGAACAGATCCGTATCCAGCTTTCACTGGTATTGAATTGTATCGTGTCACAGCAGTTGATTCCGAGGATAAGCGGCGGTATGGTGCCGGCTGTTGAGATCATGAAGATCACACCGGCGGTCAGCAACATGATCCGTGACTCGAAGAACTATCAGATCGACAACGTGATCCAGACCTCGGCACCGCTTGGCATGATCTCGATGGATCAGTATATCACAGACTTGTATAAAAAGGGTATCATTTCGGATGAGTCGGCACTTATGTACGCGATGAATCCGGAGCAGGTACAGAGAAGGTTATAAAAACGAACCGGGCAGCTGTATGACAGGTGCCCACGTTTTCGGATAAGGAGACATAGAATCAAATGATGGTAGTCAGCAAAAAGTCCCAGCGCAGGGCAATCATAAAGATGATCTTATTTATACTGTTCTTTGTTTTGATCGTCGGTAGCTTCGGACTGATATTCAGTGTGTTGACCGGAAAGGAAATGTCGGAGTTCGATGAAGGTATGAAGGCCAGAGATCGGGCGATCGCGTCGGGGGCGGCAGTGACGGCGTCAGCGACACCCGGGCAGCCGGATGCTACAGAGTGATATGCTTTACACACATAACAGAGCAAATTAAAAACACCTGTGAAGGGATCGCTTCGCAGGTGTTTTTATCTTGCCAGGTTCATCTTCTGATAATACTCATCTTTATTCTTATACATACGATCATCTGCCAACTTGGCGATCTCTTCAAACTTCATGGAAGGATCTTCGGCGGCTCTCACGATTCCGTAGGAAATAGAGAGGATCATATCATTTTCTTCGGACCATTTTTCCAGCTCTTCTGCAAAGTCCATTTTTATCATCGTCAGTCGATCGAGATCGGCGAAGATCAGGGCGACAAATTCATCGCCGCCGACACGATACAGTTCGCCGTAGTTGCCGAAGCACTGACGGATGCAGGCTGCGGCTCCGATGATCAGGCGGTCGCCGGCCTCGTGTCCGAGAGAGTCGTTGGTGCGCTTAAGGCCGTTCAGATCCAGCGATACAAAAACCAGCGTCGGCTCATAGTTTCCTTCGGCGTAACGCTTGATGTCATTCTCATAGGCACGGCGGTTGGCAAAGGAAGTCATCGCGTCGGAGTTGGCATTGTTGTGTTCCTTCAGAACCCGCTTGGTCATCCGTCGTACGATCAGGACGATCACGATAGCGGCAAATACCATGTAGATTGACACCAGCACAAGTGGGACCGGGATATTCTGATTGACGATGCTGCAATTCTGTGCGATCACAATTTTGTACTTATCGTAGCGTGCCAGGGAGCAGTAGCAATCGGAACCGAGTACATTGGCTACCTGGTTGTAGACGTGATTGATCTTCTCGTCTCCGGTTATGGACAGGTTGAAGTCGGACAACGATCGATCGATATTATCGGCTGTTGTGGCGCCGACAACCTTGTTGTTATCGTCGTTGGCGATGAGAATCTCGATACCCTCGTAGGCCGGGATCTCCTTGATCACGGCATCCATCTGGCTGGTAGCGAGTTCGTTCAGAAGTCGCATCGGCTCGACACCAACCATGACCATATGTGTATGCGCGTCGTTCCAGCAGACCGCGTACATCATCTGCATTGAGGTGCCGGTATCGTCTGAGACGCTCTGACACATCGTGAAATTTTTCTCGGTAAGCATCTTTTTAAAAGCGCCGAAGCGCTCGCTGGAATTCAGATTCTCATTGTAATAGTTGGGTTTGGTTCCACTGTAAAGATTGCCTTTGGTATCGAAAAGATGGATCTCGTCGATGGAGAAAAGGTTCGTGAGCCACGCGAGCTCCGTGATCTGCTTTTCTACCGTCGGGTCTTTGTCAATAATGTACGAGACCGCCTTCGCTCGGGTAACATAGTCGTCCTTGAGCGAAGCGGTAAGAGAGCGCACCTTATCATCGTTGGTGTTGATGACGCTCTTCAACTGATCGATCAGAAGCGTGGAGGATCGATACGCGTTTTCGCGGTTCGTACGAAGCTGAATAAAGTAAAGAAGGCCGACAAGAATAGTGATGACCACAAGGATTAAAAACAGCAGATATAGAGCCGTTCGTTTCTTGAACTTCATGCCATCCCTTCCTTCCTGAAAGAAATTCCCCCACAATCTGATATTATATCATATGACAAGACAGATTTCCATATATTTTTTATAATTTTTCAAAAATATCCTCACAAACAAAGCACTTGCAGATATCCTGAAAATATGCTAGAATAATGCATGTGTGAAAGGAGTGACATCATGAAAACATTTTTAATCATCGGTGCCATGGAAGAGGAGATTTTACCGCTTGTTTCCGAAGGAGGATTCGAGCACAGAGAGGACAGACTGTTTCCGTATTATTATGGCGCGCAAGGGGACACGCAGTTGATCGTTACGGTGTCCAAGATCGGGAAGGTTGCGATGGCGGCATGCGTACAGCATTTTATTACGCTGATGGAGTGCTCACCGGCATTTTCGGAGCACCATATCGATCTGATCATCAACATGGGAGTGGCAGGCGCTATCGCGTCGAGTCTGAACCAGGGAGATATCGTAGTGGGAGACAAGCTTTGCCAACACGATATGGATGTGATGGGACTCGGCTATGAGATTGGGCTGAATCCGGATTACAACTCGGTATTTTTTGAAACGCCGAAGACGGTAGTGGATATGGTGAAGAAAGCTTACGAGGGGCTGGATACGGACTACACGCTGGTGACAGGAACGATCGCTTCGGGTGATCAGTTCATCTCCTCGAAGGAAAAAAAGGAATTTATCGAGAATACGTTCCATGCGTATGCCTGCGAGATGGAAGGCGCGTCTCTCGCGCAGGTTTGCTCGGATAATGAGATACCGTTTTTGGTGATTCGCGCCATCTCGGACAAGGCGGACGGTGACGCCCCGTTATCCTACGGAGAGTTCAAGACCGCGGCGATCCGAAATCTTACAACATTGGTCAAGGAGGTTATTAAACAGTGAAACTGGAACTGAAAAACATAAATAAAAGCTACGGCGAGAAGCACGTCCTGAAGGGCATCAGCCTCGAAGCCGAAAGCGGTCAGGCACTTGGTCTTCTCGGACGAAACGGTGCCGGCAAGACAACGACAATCCGAATCCTTATGGATGTATTCGGAGCGGATTCGGGAGAGATTCTTTTAGACGGAAAGCCGCTCGATCACAGCAAGGTCAGCATGGGATATCTTCCGGAGGAGCGAGGCCTCTATCCGAAGAAAAAGATATCTGATCAGCTGATCTATCTGGCTCAGCTGAAAGGGATGACCAAGAAGGCGGCTTCGGACGCACTTACACTTTGGTTGAAGCGCCTTGGCATGTCCGAGTATCGTGATGTGAGACTGGATACCTTGTCCAAAGGTAATCAGCAGAAGATCCAGCTCATCACAGCGGTGATTCACAATCCGGATATCGTCGTTCTCGATGAGCCCTTCTCGGGACTTGATCCGGTCAATGCGATGATCCTCGAGGATGTCGTAAAGCGTGAGATCGAGGCCGGTAAGATCGTTCTTTTCTCCAGCCATCAGATGAACTATGTGGAACAGTTCTGTGATAATATCGCAATCCTGAACGGCGGCGAGATCGTGCTGTCCGGAGAGATCCGTGAGATCAAGCGCAGCTACACGAGAGATCGACTGGTGATCCGTACGGAGAAACCGGAGGCAATCCAATCCGCATACGGTGCGGCGGTAACACAGGCCGAAGACGGAACGTTATTATTGAAAATGGACAAACCCGAGGATAAAAAACGAATTATGGAAGAGGTCGCATCCGGGTACGATGTGGATGAGATCCGAGTATATGAACCGACGATGAATGATATTTTTGTTGAGTATACCGATGACAGACAGAAGGATACAGCTTCCGGGGATTCATCTTCGACAGAAGCCGGTGAGTCGGAGATCGGAGGTGAAGACTGATGAAACAGTTTAAGACTATTTTTTCCTTTGAGATGACAGCGCATCTCAAGAATAAAGCCTTTGTCGGCGTGACTATTATTCTGGTGGTACTGATCGCGGGTCTGATGTTTTTCCCGCGGATCAAGGAGGCGATTGCCGGAGATAGCAGCGGTGAAACACAGCAGGAGTCTGTGAAGGTAGCTCTATTCACAGAAGGAGACGTGGACAGCGAGATCGCGAAGATGGCCTTTTCGGCTGAGCCTGCTTACGCAAAGAATGAGATCGTGTTGGAGCCGGATCTTGCGAAGCTGAAGGACAAAGTTCTGAGCGGTGAGTACAAGTGCGGATATGCGATTCACGATTTGAAGAGTTATACGTATTTTGTCAAAACAATGAATATCTATGATGACGCGAAGGCACCTTCGGATGATTCGATGAAGCGTCTGAACTATTATTTCCGAATGAAGCAGTCCGGAATGAGTGAGGATCAGATCGATGAAGCCGGAAAGGTCGTGATCACAGGCGTGCCGGAAGTGCTTGGGAACGATCAGTCGGCCAACTATTTTTACACCTACATCATGATCTTCGCTTTGTATATGATCATCCTGCTTTACGGACAGATGGTGGCAACCAATGTTGCCAGTGAGAAGAGTTCCAAGGCGATGGAGGTTCTGATCACATCCGCGAAGCCGATTGCCCTGATGTTCGGAAAGATTCTGGCGGCGTGCGTGGCAGGACTCGCGCAGTTGATCGTTGTGTTCGGAACCGCGTTGGTGGCGTATAATTTCAACAGTTCCTATTGGGAGGGGAACGCGATCGTTTCTTCGGTGTTTAATATTCCGACAGAGATGCTCCTTTACATGTTGTTATTCTTCCTGTTGGGCTTTTTGCTGTACGCGATGATGTACGGCGCGATCGGCTCCATGGCGACCAAGGTTGAGGATATCAACACACTCCAGACACCGATCACGATGCTTTTTGTTATCGCGTTTATGGTCGTTGTATTCGGTATGAATCAGGATGTTAATAACACGGTTATGGTAGCGGCATCTTACATTCCGTTTACGTCACCGATGGCGATGTTTACCCGTGTCGTGATGGGCAATATTCCGTGGTATGAGATTGTGATTTCCGTGGCGATCCTGATCGGATCGACGATTGCTATCGGTATCGTGTCAGCCCGTATCTATCGTGCCGGTGTTCTTCACTACGGCAAGGCGCCGAAGTTTACGGAGATTCTGGCCAAGGCGAAGAGTGAGTAATACGTATTTGGGTAAAACTTATTAAGGGAAAATAAAATGATATATAAACATACCGTTCAGTATTACGAGACCGACAAGATGGGCATCACGCATCACTCCAACTATGTCAGGTGGATGGAGGAGGCGCGTGTAGCGTATCTTGCCGAGGTCGGTTGGGACTTCGCGAGACTGGAGAGCCTCGGTGTGGTCTCGCCGGTGGTTTCGGTGAGCGTTCAGTACAAGCAGACGACGACATTTTCCGATGTTGTCATGGTGGATGTCGGCGTTGACGAATTCAAAGGCGTGAAGCTGAAGATGAAGTACCTTATGAAAAATGAGCAGGGCGATATTGTCTGTGAAGCTCGTTCGGAGCATTGCTTTTTAAACAGTGAAGGGGCACCGATCCGTCTGAAGAAAGAACTCCCTGAGTTTTTCGAGATTCTAAGTTCAGCGGCTGAGACGGATTGAGGTTGTCGGACCGGAGGCGAAGCCATGATCGATCATGCCATTAAAACCTTTGTTCAGCATCGCGTAGGCGGTGTAATCGTATCCGATGAGAACGGAGAGATCATCTATACGGATCCGCGAATTATTCTGTCTGAACATGCGCTTCAGACGTTTCATAAGCGGCGCCCTTCCATGGATGATGAACGCTGCTGGGAACTTTCGGATACAGAGAGTGAAAAATACTATCGCGTGGAAACCGCGTCCGTAGAGGAGGGAGGCAGACGCCTTCAGTGTCATCTGTTTACGGACGTGAGTGACTACGCGACTCTTTTTAAGGATATCAGTGACTATTCCCGACAGATTTCGGATATCAGCGATTTTCAGAAGCGGATCCTCGCGAAGTTGGCACACGGCTATGACGCGTGCCTGCCGGATCTGTGTGAACTCTGCCAGGCGTCAGAGGCGACGCTTTATATGGAGATGGAAGATGAGAATATGATTCGGATCAGCCATTTTCATCAGAGACTTCAGAACAAGGTTGTGGAGCATGCTGAGGAATACAAGGATCTTATGTCGTCCAAGAGGTTTGATCTGGTGGACGGAAGATATTGTTTTTTGAGTGAACAGACCGGGTCGCAGCGGTATGTTCTTTTTTTGCGTCGGGGCATGAATTTTAATGAAGAATACTTTCGCGAAGCATCGGTCTACAACGTGATCCGCCTGTTTGTGGAAAACGGTGTGCTTCGTGAGAAGATCATCTATGAGAGTGAGCATGATAAGCTGACGGATCTTTTCAATAAGGATAAGTACCTGATCCGGCGTTCGGAGGTTTTCGGCAATCCGGATAAGATTGCTGTCTTGAATTTTGATGTCAATAATCTCAAGCTTGTAAACGATACACTTGGGCATGAGGCTGGGGATCATCTGATCATGAAGACGGCCGAGAGCCTGAAAAGTATCCTGTCGGATACGGTGACGGGATATCGGATCGGTGGTGATGAGTTTGTCGTTATCGGTGTCGGGGCGACCGCTTCGGATGCGAAGAAGATGATGGATACATGGTCTCAGGCACTTGACGATATCAATAAGGAAGAAAAAGAGCCAATCACCGTGGCTTGCGGTATAGCGTGTGGGGTAGGAGAATATGACCTGGATAGGCTTCTTGAGGAAGCTGACAGAAACATGTACCAAAACAAGGACAAGATGAAGGAAAGCTTAGGACTGCCTCGCAGGTAACCCGGAGGAGGTGACGTACATTGTCAGAATTAGAAGTAGCGGCAACCAGTGAAAAACTGAAGGATGTATTTGCGTTTGTGAATTCGGAGTTGAAAGAACGAACCGACAACCAAACCATGATGCGTCAGATCAAACTGTGCGTCGAGGAGATTTTTCTGAATATCTCCAGTTATGCGTACCATCCCGGCACGGGAAATGCAAAAATCATTTTGCGACTGGAGGGGGATCCGGTCCCCATTCGAGTGAGCATAACATTTATTGATAAGGGACGTCCGTTTAATCCTCTTTCGGAGGGGAATCCGGATACGGAATCCGATCTGGACGAACGTCAGGTAGGAGGCCTCGGGATATTTTTAGTAAAGAATTCCGCGGATGATATTTATTATGAGTATAAAAATGATCAGAACATGCTGACGTTTGTTAAAGAATTTTGGTAAGATGAATTCGGATACAATATTCGCAAGGAGGAATATATGGAGATAAGAGAAGAGAATCGGGATGGTCAGATCGAGCTTCTCATAAGCGGAGAGATCGACGGGACCAATGTGAAGGATTTTGAGGACAAGGTGACGGAGTCCGCGGACAAAACCGAGAGCCTTGTTCTCAATCTGGACGGATTGGAATACGTGTCCTCGACCGGGCTGCGTGTTTTTCTTACGTTGCAAAAATCGATGCGATCGAGGGGGGCTGAGGTTGTCATTCGCAACGTTAATGAGGAAGTAATGGATATTTTTTCGGTAACAGGGTTTGTTAAGCTTTTGAATATTGAGGTGTGAGTATGGCGAAAGCAAAAAAAAGAAGGTTTTCTTTTGGTATAAAAATGTACCTGTTTGTGGTGCTGACCGTCCTTCTGGTAGCGATGGGAGTGGCGCTTACTTCTTATCTAATTAGCGCGAATCAGATTGATGAGTATTTCAAGGGGATTACAATCCAGTCCGCGCGAAACGTTGCCTCCTTTGTTGATGTAGATTTTCTGCAGGAGCTACGGACGATGGCGGAGGCAGAGGACTACCAGGCAATCCGTGATAAGGCGGAAGAGGCAGAGGACGATACGGAGGTTGAGCAGTATATAAAGGATAA
>JAEEGM010000026.1 GCA_016280325.1 Eubacterium sp.
GGCTGTCCGGAGCGTGCCAACCTGCCGTTCCAGAAGGCGATCCTTGAGGGCGCGCTTCCGTATTCGATCGGTGGAGGTATCGGCCAGTCGAGACTTTGCCTGTTCTTCCTGAAAAAGGCTCACATCGGTGAGGTGCAGTCTTCGCTGTGGCCGGAGGAGGAGATCCGCGCGTGCGAAGAGAAGAATATTCATTTGTTATAATTTGTGAAAAAGGTCCCGCCAAACGGCAGGGCTTTTTTCTTGCATATATCATAAAAATCTGATAGAATAAATTGTAAGTGTGAAGGTGTTTATAACAAAGAGAATAAAAACAGAAAGGTGGAAAACAGACTATGAACCTGATTTACGGAAGTAGTAAAAGCGGTCGCTTGGACGAGGCGATCAAGGATATTCACGGCAAACCGGATTTTTTGATCCTGATGTCATCAGACAAGAAGTTTGAAGAGCATGTGGAGCAGCTGGAAAAAGCATTTCCCGGAGTTCCAAGCATAGGATGCGTCGGCTCGAGCTACGGGAAGGACACCTGCGAGGGCGGTGTGGCTGTTTCCGCTTTTACAGGCGTACAAGCTGTAGCAAATGTGATCGAGAACGTTTCGACGATGCCGATAAAGTATTTCGGCAGAATTGAAAATGATATGCACAGTATACATGCGGAGTCAAGAAATACGGTGCTTATAGATTTGTGTTCAGGCAACGATGCGCAGGTTCTGACCACGATAAACGCCGTTATCGGAAGACAAAAGATACAGCTGATGGGAGGGACGAGTGAAGTCCCCAGGGTTTCCGCAAACGGTGTTGTATACAGTGATGCGGATGCCTATGCTTTTGTAAAAAACAAATCAGGAAAGGTAGGTGTCTACAAGGAAAATGTTTACAGGCCGATGAAAGAGGGATATCGTTTCATCGCATCACACACTGACAGATCCAAATACCTGATCGGTCAGTTGAATGGAAAACCAGCCAAACGTGTGTATATGGAAACATTGGGAATCAGGGAAAGTGAGATTCCGAATCAGACATTTACTAATCCTTTCGGAAAAATGATTGGAGATGACCTCTGTATCATATCGATCAAAGAAGTGATCGGTGATGGTATCGCGTGTTTCAGACAGGTAAATGACTCGGATGTCCTGACTCTTTTGGAGTTGAGGGATTATCGCGAAATACTTGAGGAAACCACAAATCGTATACGCAGCGATTTTTCAAAGATTTCTGCTGTGTATTCTGTCAATTGTGTGTTTCGATTTTTTGCATTCAGTCAGAACGGAGATTGGAATGATTATCTTTTATCCATGGGAAGACTGGGGAGCCATTGTGGATTGATCGGCTTTGGTGAGCACAACAACGATCAGTTCATCAATCAGACAATGTCCTGTGTTGTATTTGAATAAAAGGAGACCTATTATGAGAAAAAAAGAGAATCAGATAATGAGAAATACTGTACCTGCGCCTATAAACCGCGATGATGCCAAAGCAATCGTATTTGCTGCCAAAAATGTTCAGGATCTGCAGAAGGAAATTGCAAAAAAAGAGGTTGATTCCCTGCATGAGCTTCGCGAGGTGGAGATGTCTTTTGACGATATGATAGGAGCAAGTACCGAACTCAGAGATACGGTAGGAGCATTTGCTAATATTTTTTCGTCCATGCAGGAATCTGCCAGACACTTGGATGAGGTGAAAAGGCAGATAGATCAGTCTGTCAGTGATGCACAGGCAAAGGTTGAGGAACTGAAAAACAGTACATCCGATGCAAGAGAGAGTTTTGGTATGATAGAGGAGGGCTTTTCATCCTTTAAAGCTTCTGTGGATGATATTGCCGAGAGCATGACTCAGATTACCGCTATTGCAAATCAGACAAATATGCTTGCGCTGAATGCTTCGATTGAGGCGGCAAGAGCCGGCGAGCAGGGCAAGGGATTTGCCGTGGTTGCTACAGAGGTCAAAAATCTTGCGGAGGAAATCAAGCAGCTTGTAAGCACTGTAGAGGAGGATCTGAAAAAGGTTAAATCCGGTACCGATGTGCTGAATGAAAGTATAGAGAATACCATGACGATTCTTGCAGGCAATGTGGAAAGTGTCAATGATGCTCATAAGACATTTGATCACGTCACCGAGGTTGCAATAGGAACCGAGAGTGTGCAGAAGGAAATCATCGATGAAGCAACTGTGGCAGAGCGGGATATCAGGAATGCCGACACGAGTTTTTCGCGTATGGAATCTCAGTTTGATACGCTGCAGGCACACATCAAATCAGCCAGTGAACTGGGAACCATGAAGAGCTCAATGTTTGAGGGCGTGGAAAACATGATGAGCCAGATTTCGCCTTTGGTTGATGATATGCTTAGTGCGCACTGACAGGGAGGAAACCAATGGGAGTCATAGCCGGATTTATGGTACCTCACCCGCCGCTGATCGTGCCGGAGGTCGGCCGTGGCGGCGAGGCGGTCGTCGAGGATACGATACGGGCGTACGAGAAAGTCGCGGAGGAGATCGCGGAGCTTGCGCCGGAGACCATCGTGATTTCTTCGCCGCACAGTGTGATGTACGCGGACTATTTTCATATCTCCCCGGGCGCGCACGCGAGTGGCGACTTCGGAAACTTCCGTGCGCCGCAGGTAAGTTTCGAGGTGGATTACGACGAGCGTTTCGCGATGCAGTGGGCGAACCACGCCGCGGTAAACGAGATCGATGCCGGGGTGCTCGGAGAACGTGATCCGAATCTCGATCACGGAACGATGGTGCCTTTATTTTTCATTACGAAAAAATACACCGACTTCAAACTGGTCAGGATCGGACTGTCCGGTTTCTCCCTGGCGACGCACTATCGCATGGGACAACTGGTCTCGACCGTTGCCGACGAGCTTGATCGGAAAGTGGTCTATGTAGCGAGTGGCGATCTGAGTCATCGCATGACCGAGGATGGGCCGTACGGCTTCCACCCGAAGGGACCGGAGTACGACGAGCGGATCATGGATGTCATGGGACGTGGCGACTTCGATGAGTTGATGGACTTTGATGAGGTGCTGTGCCAGCACGCGGCGGAGTGCGGACATCGTTCTTTCGTGATGATGGCAGGCGCCTTGGATAAAAAAGCGGTGAAGATCGAAAAACTCGTCCACCAGGGCGTGACCGGTGTGGGCTATGGGATATGCACCTACCATGTGGAGGGAGAGGATCCCTCGCGAAACTTTTTGGAAAAATGGGAAGAGCGCGACCGCGAACGCAGACAGAAGCAGAAAGCTGCGGAGGATGTCTATGTACGTCTGGCGAGACGCTCGCTTGAAGCCAATATAAAAGAAGGCCGGAGGATCACTTGGGATGAGGTGAAGGACGAGGTCATCAGAGGGGGCGGTGCCGTGAGAACGGAAGCCGATACCTCGACACCGTATGCTACGGAAGATGGTTCGGCAACCCCGCTTGCCATCGAGGAACTGACCGGCAAGCAGGCAGGCGCTTTTGTTTCTCTTCACAAGGACGGTAAACTTCGCGGTTGCATCGGCACGATCTCGGCAACGAGAGACTGTGTGGCGGATGAGATTATCGAGAACGCGATCTCGGCTTCGACGAGAGATCCGCGTTTTGATCCGGTGGAAGAGGAGGAACTGCCCTTCCTTGAGTACAGTGTGGATGTACTCGGAGAGGCGGAGAATATCAAGTCTCCGAAGGAACTCGATGTAAAAAAATACGGCGTTATCGTCACCAAGGGAATGCGCCGCGGCCTTCTTCTCCCGAACCTGGACGGTGTCGATACTGTCGAGGAACAACTTGCGATCGCCAAGCAGAAGGCAGGCTTGACAACAGAAGAAAAAGGGTGCAAGCTGCAACGGTTTGAAGTGGTGAGACACTACTGATGAGGCAACGCATAACGCACAGAATATGTGAGTGAATTTTTGATACTTATAATAGAATGAAACCGAGGACATGTACCATGAAAATGAACGAGTCTTTATTTGACAACATCATAGACACGGCCCAAGACTGTATTTTCTGGAAGGACAAGGAACGACGCTTTGTCGGTGTCAATCAGGCCTTTCTCGACTTCTACGGGTTCGAGTCCGCGGAAATACTCATCGGGAAAAATGATGAGGAGATGGGGTGGCACAGTGATCCTGAGCCGTACAAGCAGGATGAGCTTCGTGTTCTTGCCGGCGAGAGTACCTACAAGGTGCTCGGCAAGTGCATGGTTCACGATGAGGAACGGGATATCATCGCTTCGAAGCGCCCGATCTACCGCGGCGGCGAGATCGTCGGACTGGTGGGAAGTTTTATTGATGTTACGGACGTGATGCGAAGGGAACGCGAGGGAAGTTCTGCCCAGGTGATGTACACCGTGAAAAAGCTGCGCAGATTCCCGTATTTTGACAAACTTCTGGATGAGGTTCATCTCGATGAGATCCTCGATCACCTCACCGGGGTCATCTCGAGAGGGTATATTTTTGATTACGCGAAGTCATTGATCTCATCGCGAACACCGTTCACGTTTTGCATCGTTGACCTCGACAATTTCAAGTTCATCAACGATAACTATGGTCATCACACCGGTGACGTGGTGTTGATGGATGTGTCCAGGGAACTCGCTCTATACACGGACGGCTACGGCCTGGTCGGTCGTTTCGGCGGTGATGAGCTGCTCGTGATCAATCTGCGGGATACTGATTATGAGGCCAAGGAGAAGTTTTTCAAAAAAATGTACGAAGGTAAGAAGATCCTTCGTAAAAATATCCGCATCGATGGGAACGATGTCTTCGTCACGGGGACATCGGGCTGCGCGACCTATCCTGATGATGCCAGAGAGTATGATGATCTTTTTTCCTATATTGATAAGACACTGTATCAGGGCAAGAACCGCGGGCGCAACTGCTATACCGTTTACGTAGAAGAAGAGCACAAGCATCTGGATGTCAAGTCGATGGCGCGACGGGGGTTGTACAGTTGCATGAATATCCTCTCGGAGGCATGTGAGGCTGCGGAGGATCCGTTGGAACGATTGAATGCGGCACTACCACTTCTTGAAGAGGAACTCTCAATCTCGCATGTGTATTATGTCGAGCGTGACGGAAAGATGAGATCGCCTTCCGGAGAGTTGTTAGCCGAGGATGTGAGTGATGTCGACGCGTTGATGATGGAGGATATTTTTCTTGACAGTGTGCTCGACACGGTGGAGAAGACCAGCCCGTGCCTGTATGAGGCGTTGCACCGGCGCGGGGTGCAAGCGGTGATGATTGTTCGCGTGGCGTTGGGGAGCGAGACGTTCGGGTATCTCATCTGTGCAGAGAAGCACAACCAACGACTGTGGCAGGAGAATGAGTGCGGAATCGTTTATTATCTGACGAAAATTCTGGCTGTGAGTCTGATTTCCGCCGGCGAATAGTATATGATCAATAATGAGAAAAATATGGAGGGCAGAGTTAATCATGGAGAATTTTTCTTTTTACGCGCCGACCTATTTTGAGTTCGGTCGTGGCGCGGAGGCTAAGACAGGGGAACTGATCCGGAAGTTCGGCGGCAGTAAGGTGCTGCTTCATTACGGTGGCGGTTCTATCAAAAATAACGGCATATACGGGAAGGTGATCGCGGCTCTGACGGCGGCGGATGTACCGTTTACCGAGCTGGGCGGTGTGGTGCCGAATCCGAGAAGCGGCCTTGTTTATGAAGGGATTGAACTTGTTAAGAAAGAAGGCGTGGACTTCATCCTGGCGGTCGGCGGCGGTTCGGTCATCGATTCGGCCAAGGCGATCGCGGCCGGAGCGAAGTACGACGGCGATTTTCTTGATTTTTATCAGGGGAAGGCGCAGATACAGGATGCGCTTCCGATCGGAACGGTGCTGACGATAGCGGCAGCAGGCAGTGAGGGATCGCCGAATTCGGTGATCACGGATGAGAAGAATCAGATAAAAAAAGGCGCGCATTCGGAGCTCCTGCGTCCTCGTTTTTCTGTTATGAATCCGGAGTTTACATGCTCGCTTCCGGCGTACCAGACGGCAGCCGGAGCAACGGATATTTTTATCCATGTGTGTGAGAGATATTTTTCCAATACGAAGGAGGTTTCGGTGACGGATCGTCTGTGTGAAGCCGTGATGAAGACGATCCTGTATGAAACGCCGCGTGTGCTGAGAGATCCGGATAACTATGAATCGAGAGCGAATATCATGTGGGCGGGGATGATCGCGCACAATAATATCTGCGGTGTCGGTCGGGAACAGGACTGGGGTTCGCATCATATCGAGCATGAGCTTTCGGCAATGTATGATGTGACACACGGAGCGGGACTTGCCGTGATCGCACCGGCCTGGATGCGCTATGTACTGGAGAAACATCCGGAGAAGTTTGTTCCCTTCGCGACAGAGGTCTGGGGTGTGCCGCTTGACACCATCAATCCGATGGAGACGGCGATGCGGGGCATCGAGCGTTTCGAGGCATTTTTAAAACAGATCGGTATGCCGTCGGGATTCTCTGAGATCGGTGCGAAGAAGGCCGATATCCCGGCGATGGTTGACAAGCTTTTCGCGAAAAAAGATACCGAGGGCAATTATGTTAAGCTGACACGTGAGGATGTGACGAAGATCTATGAGAGCGTGGCCGATGAATGAGCTGGTAACACCGCTTCTTGACTGGTATAATGAAAACAAACGGAGCCTTCCCTGGCGGGAGGCTCCGTCTCCTTATCATGTCTGGATCTCGGAGATCATGCTACAGCAGACCAGGATTGAGGCGGTGATGGCATATTACGAGAGGTTTCTTGACCGCCTCCCGACGGTGCGTGATCTGGCGGAGGTGCCTGACGATGAGTTGATGAAACTCTGGGAAGGGCTCGGATATTATTCGCGGGCGAGGAATCTGAAAAAAGCGGCGATCCGCCTGGTCGAAGACTTTGACGGAGAGCTCCCGGCGGACTATGAGTTGCTGGTAAGCCTTCCGGGGATCGGTAATTATACGGCCGGTGCGATCGCGTCAATCGCCTACGGACTTCCCGAGCCGGCGGTGGACGGAAACGTCCTTCGTGTGCTGATGCGGTATCTTGATCGGGATGACGATGTGATGAGTCAGAAGGTGCGACGTGAGGTGGAAGAGAGTCTGCGTGAGCTGATGCGGGAGCGGTTTGCCACCGGCCGCAACCACGCCGGCGACTTCACCCAGGCGCTGATGGAGCTGGGGGAGGTGGTGTGCATACCGAACGGCGAGCCACTCTGTGATGAATGTCCGCTGAAAGAACGCTGCAAGGGATGGGCTTCCGGACGCGCATCCGAACTTCCGGTTCGAAAAGTTAAGACCAAACGGCGGATCGAAAAGCGGACCGTTTTTCTGATTCGGGACGAGCAGGGGCGTGTGTTGATAAAACGACGACCGGAGACGGGACTGCTCGCCGGCCTGTGGGAGTTGCCATCCGTGGAGGGGCATCTGAAAAAGAATAAAGTGGCGGAGGTTGTTCGGCAGATCCTGACGAGTCTGTCATCCGATGCACCAAGGGACACACCGGCATCACATACCGGAACGGAAGCCACCCCCGATATAACCATATCCGGCATACTTCCTCCTGCCAAACATGTCTTTTCTCATATCGAATGGGATATGATCGGCTATGAGGTTCAAGCCGTACCACACCATATAGTGGGTGGGATATGGGTTAATCCACACGATTTAGATGAAAAATACGCCCTTCCGACGGCATTTTCGGCCTATCGTCGACACGTGTAGACCATAGGTATTGCGTATATTTCGATAACTTTCGTAAAAAAAGCACAATATCTTGTGTTCGCGTATTGACATCGCCTGAGGACGGTGCTATAATAATTGACAGTTGGCCTCACCGGGGCAGACCCCCTGATGAACGTAAAACCGAAGAGGTTATCATGAGGCATAAAAAGGATTTTACAAAAGTAGAATCCCGAGATTACGAAAAAGTTGTCAGTTGTTATAGGATGTGTCGCACGGAAGAGACATCCTTCACCAAAAACGCACGATGCGTGTCGAAAGGAGTTGTAGTAAAAGTGAAGGTTATCAAAAGAGACGGACGTACGGTGGATTACGATCGCAACAAAATCCTGATTGCTATACGCAAGGCCAATGCGGAGGTAGATCAGTTTCAGAAGGTAAGTGATGATGCGATCGACGGGATTATCGCCGGGATCGAAGGGATGAAGCGTGATCAGATGCAGGTGGAGGACATCCAGGATGTCATCGAGCAGAAGCTGATGGCAGCAGGGAAGTTCGAGCTGGCTAAGAAGTACATTATCTATCGCTACACTCGCGAGCTCGTTCGTAAGGCTAACACGACCGATGATTCGATCATGAGCCTGATCCAGAACAGCAACAAAGATGTAATGGAAGAGAATTCCAATAAAAATGCTTTCGTGGCAAGCACACAGCGCGACCTGATCGCCGGTGAGGTATCGAAGGACCTGACCAAGCGTGTGCTCCTGCCGGAGAAGATCACACAGGCACATGAAGAAGGAGCGATCCATTTTCATGATATGGATTACTTCATCCAGCCTATTTTTAACTGCTGTCTGATCAATATCGGAGATATCCTTGACAATGGTACCGTGATGAACGGTAAGCTGATCGAGAGCCCGAAGAGTTTCCAGGTTGCCTGCACGGTTACCACACAGGTGATCGCGGCTGTGGCAAGCTCACAGTACGGCGGACAGTCTGTGGATACGGTTCACCTCGGAAAGTATCTGCGCAAGAGCGCGGAGAAGTTCCGTGCACGTTATATGGAAAAATTCGGTGACACCGTGGATGCTGAGACGATCGAGCAGATGGTAAATGAGCGTATCCGTGACGAACTGAGCTCCGGCGTAC
>JAEEGM010000006.1 GCA_016280325.1 Eubacterium sp.
CTGCCGGAAGTGTGATATCCGGATCCTCCTTCGCGAGCGGATTGTACGGAGTTCCGCTGTCAATAAACGTAATGCTGGTCTCTCCCGGTTTCGTTTCCATCTGAATGGTTGCCATACCGGTCCCTTCGCCGTACGCGTAATGCGCGATATTGACGTAGATCTCCTCCACGGCAATATCCAATTGCATTTGCACCTTCATCGTACATTCGGCCGCCTCCAATTCGGCGTCCACAAAGGCCAGAACATCGTCCAGTTTTTCAATATCCGCTTCGATAACCAGTTCCTTCAAATCCTGTCACCCCCTTTTGTCATGGCACTTTCTATCATATTCATTTTATTGCTTCAATTGGATATGGATCGCTCTTCCCAACTGATCGGCGATGAATTCGCCTCTGTCAAACGTGTCCTCTGATATCTCACAGGCCAGCGCTCCATAGATAGTCGTCCCGTAAAACACGGGAACCGTCACATACCCCCGACTCCTCGACGGCAGTTCCTCACGAATAAACATCTCGCGTACCGGTCCCTTCTGGCGATCCTTCGAGATCATGTGAATGTCTCCGTCCTTCAGTACACACTTCAGGTAAATCGTATCCGGGAACACGGTTTTATCCTTTTGCTTGAACTCCACCGGTTCTTCAAAAAGATACAGCGCGGCATTTTTCAGTTCCAGCTTCGCAATCCCCTCGATGATCTCCTCGAAAGAGCCTCGCCCCTCTCCGGTATAATCCGTACTCTCTGTCAGGAAAAACTGGAGGCGCTCCCTGTCCGAGCTCACCTTGCGACTGATCCTCTCCTTCTGCTTCGACAACGCGAAAATAATCTTGGTACGCAGTCGGAGAAACAGCCGATTCGCCATCAGACTGATCGCCATCAGATCGGCACCCTTCATGTTTAAAAAAATCTGAAACCGATCGATACTCATGACCAGTTTTCGGATATCCGTGTACTCCATCGCGCCGTTGTCGATAAAAATGTCTGAAAGCCGCCCGAGTTCATCAAACTCCTCCTGGCTCATATACCGTCTTCGCACCGCGTTGAGAATCCGCGAGATAAACTCATAAAACAATCTCTTCAGATTGACGTTTTCACGGTTGTAACGCTCATTGCGATAGCGATAAAAACAATCATCAAAAACATGATAAATGATATCATCCGTAACCTGATCGAGATCCAGCGTCAGGAAATTATACACCTCGACCTCCAGGGATCGTCTCCCGTAGAGCATCGTCGGCACCAGTTCCGAAGTGACCGGCTCACCGTTCATCCAATCGATCAGGATCTCCATCGCCCGCTGCCCCACGGTCATTTCCTTCGATCCGACCGAGGCTAAGGACGGGATCAGCTCACCGGACATACACGTATTGTCAAAGCCGAACACCTTGACATCCGTTCCCGGTACAAGGTGTCTCTTTTCGAGAGCCCGGTAAAGCCCCTTGGCCACAGCATCATTTACGCAGAAGATCGCCTGCACACCCGGATTCCGATCCAGAAGTTCCAACGCTTCCTCCACGCAGTTGTCCGACATGTCCGAAGCCATATATGCCTCCGGAGGAAAAGATAATCCGTTTTTCTCCAGACAGCTCCGAAAGATCTCTCGCCGGGATAACGCATCGGGATTGTCATCCCTTCCGCCCAGCATGCAGAAGTGTCTTGCGCTGTATACGTTAACAAGGATATCCACCGCTTCCTCGATACCGGTTTCGTTGTCATACTTGACAGTAACGCACCCTTCCATCTCCGTCGCGATAAACACCTTCGGTATATCCTGAAACCGCCGCATCAAAGGCGAACTCAAAAAGGATTCTCCAAGGTAGTTCAAACTTCCCAGCGATACGATCAACCCGTCGATATCACTGGCCCCTCCCAACTGATAGATGCTGTTACATACCGCACGATAGGCGTGCATATTGTCATCGTCATAGGAGTTGTCATCATACCTTCCGGCCATTACCACCAAACGATATCCGCGACCGGGCGGCATCGAATGGTAGACACTATGGATGATCTCACGCGTATAGTCAGCAAAAAGATCCTCTACGACCAGACCGATGATTCGTCTGTCTCCGGCGGACCGCTTGCCTTCCTTACGCATTGTTTGTGTCAGTTTACTCACGTGGCCGCTCCAATCTCGGGGGATGGTTTGGAAAACAGATACCCCTGTGAATAATCGATCCCATACAACTTCATCTTGTCTTGAATATCCTGATTCTCCACATACTCAGCGATGATCTGCATTTTTCTCGTACTCAGATCACGCCAGCCCCCCATCAGCGCAACCAGATTCTCTGAATCTCTGTCTACGTTGCAGTTGCGGACGATCGAGCCGTCAAGCTTGAGATAATCCGCCTGGATACTCAGGATATGCTGCAGGTTGGAATACCCGCTGCCAAAATCATCGATCGAGATCCGGCCACCGAGTCCATGGATCCGATCCACAAAATTGACCATATATTCGTAATCGTCAAAGTCCTCATTCTCGAGAATCTCAAACACAAAGTTTTCCGGGTGATCAACCGTCGGCAGGAAGTCATAGATCAGATCCGTCACTTCCGCGTTCTTGATATCCCGAAGTCCCAGATTAATACTGACGCTCAGATTCTCACGATCCCTGAACTCCTCAAACACCTTTTCAATCATGGTTTTTGAGATGGAGTCATAGAGCAGTCCATATGATCTTGCCACATCGAGGAAGTCGCCCGGATAGTAGATCTGACCGTTCTCATCCTCGAGACGCATCAGTGATTCATAATGATGAATGCTGCCGCTCTCATTGTCGTAGATTCCCTGATAATACGGAATAATCCTGTCGTGCGCGATCGCGTAATTGATCACGTTAACCATATGATAGCGCTCGCGGATGCTCTCTTCGTCGAGCTGATCCGCTCCGGCATCATAAACCAAAAACTGGATATTTTTCTGTGTCATCTCCATGCGCGCCGAGGAATACGTATCGTAGAGGCTCTCTACCGCACAGTTATCGATCACGCAAAAGCCCGGTACGATAGCGATGTAGCCCGAGGTTGTCTCAAACAGCTCATGCTGAAGTTTCTCCATATCCGCCGTAAAATCAGACAGTTTGACCATGTAGGAAGGCGCCGCAATCGCCAGCTGCCAGGTGTCAAGCATATAAAGGCGATACCCGCGCTTCTCGGCACAGCTCGCGCACTTGCCGACAAAGTTCCGGTAGGTCAGCGCGATGATCTGCTCCGCGAAAACCGCCTTCATGCTCGCGATCTCCGATTCCTGTATCATGCAGACCCGGTCAAACCCACGGATCTTCATATCCATATTAAGAGCCGCCGCGTTCGGAAGATCCTCACTCTCCGAATATAGGAGATTCAACTCACAATCCCGGACAAACTGCTGCAGATTCTCATCGACCGTTTTGCCCGAGGACGGTTTCATGTCCTCCTCGATCTCCATCAGGTAGGATAAAAGCTTCTGGTTGTCTGCCACCAGTGACTCCGTGTGTGAAAAAACGTACGAATTGAACTGCGGTCTGGCCGGTGCTTCACCCATCACGGATACGATAAAGGTTCCGTTCGCGAAGGCATTTTTACCGGAAACATGTACGATCTCTCCGTCCAGCAGGCATCCGCACATATTGGAATTCTCATAAGCCGAGAGTTCCCACTTGGCACTGTTGTTGTAGACCTTCGTACGGGTAATGTCAGAGTAACCGAAGATCGTCTCGCCCTTCTCGAAGTTCTCGACATGGCGGAAAAGCCTCTGATTGTCAACGACCACCTTGCGGTCATAGATGAAAGCCCTGCGGACCTTCTTACCCTTGGTGACATTGTGACCGGCATGGATGCGGTCATCGATGTATCTGACAAAAAACGGCACTTCCTCCGTATCCGAATAGACAAACGGAAACAGTTCCATCAGTTCCGGTCTCTCACAGGCTGCCCGACCGACTCCTTCGCGGAACTTCTTCGCTGCGTCGTCGCCGTTCATCTCCAGGATGCAGGTCCCGAAGGTTTCCGTCAGATCGATATCCTCTCCGAGATCCTGGGCACCACTGGCGCATGAGCTGAGCGACTCATAGTCCTCACCACTGATCGACGCTACCAAAAGCGACCGGGAAGACCAACCCTTTTCATTAAAAACAAATCCGGAACCGGGATTCTTGCGGAGATTGAACTCAGCCGCGTTGGCCAGTCCTCCGATCATCTGAACGCCCGGAAGGTATTCATTACATTTTTCAACAAAGGGGTGAATATCCAGGTACTTGGCAGTCGTAAAAGCCAGTACCAGCTTGGTGTGCTCACTTACCACAGTGTCACGCACGGACTGACAGAGATCATCCGGCGCGATCGTCTCGTCCCTGTCCTCATAAAACGTCGGGAGCATCGCGGTATCGATCGTCCCCCTTGTCATCTGAGTCACGGAAATCACGCACTGGTTCTGTATCAGGCGTCCGTTGTTGATCACGGCGGACGTACTGGTACCGACGATATGCGCACCCGGAACCAACTCGCGCACAAATCCGGCCAGTTCCACGGCTTCCATCTCATTGTGGATCGCCGTATGGATACGGATCAGAATATCGCCTTTCCCGGAGTTCAGGCTCAACTGCCCGAACGTCTCAGCCAGACGCGCTTTGGAAACATATTGAAAGTTCCATGTAAACATAATCTATATCTCCTTATCCCCGAATACTAACAGTATATCACAAGATTCGTCACGATGCAATGATAATCACTCATACCTCGATGATCAGATTGTTCAGCTGCATGGTATTGACGTACTGAACATCACCGGCCATCTTCATCACAAGACGAATGCCGATATTTTTCGTAACATCCTCGGGATTGTGGATATCGTACCACTCCTTCGGATCAAAGGCCTTGCAGTCATCGCGCATACGGATCATGAAGCCCCCATTTTTACAGATCACGCGCACATCGATCGAGTGCTCCTTGCCATCGTCGAAACCATGTCGTATGATGTTGGACCCCATCTCTTCGATGCAAAGATGAATCTTCTTCGCCAGTGACGAGCCACTTCCGTGGTTCTCGCAGAACTCCTCCACGGCCATGCCCATATCGGCAAGTTCTTCCATCTTGTAGACCGTCTTCTCGATACAATCCTCCGGCTCCACGCCGAACCCTTTCGGGAAGAAATTGTAGTCCGCGGCTCTGCGCGGGATGTGTCCCTCCCGCTTCCACGCCATGATGAAAGTCGTGAGAAGCACGAGTGCCTCGCCGATCGCCCAGGACGCCCAGATGTATCCGAGCGGAAGACTGAGACCAAAGCCGAGTGTCCACGCGATGATCACGCAGTATAAAAATGTATCCAGGATCACGATGGTGTTGGCCAGTGCCACACGTCCCATACCCTGTACATAATTCTCCATCATCGAGTTCAGAACATTTCCGATAAAGCCAAACGCGTAGATCCGCACACAGTATGCAGCTTCGCCCAAAAGCTGCTGATCGCTTCCGGCAAAAATGCCCGCTAACGGCGTCGCGAAGATCAGACACACGGCCATCTCACAAAGCGCGATCGCCAGTCCCAGCCGATTCATGATCCGGACCAGATTGATCGCCGAAGCGCGGTCCTGTTCACCGGCGATGATACCGGATACCAGAAGCACTGCCATACCGAGCCCCGTACTGATCGCTCCGGTCGCAGCCGTCAGGGTGTTCTGGATTGAAAAGGCCGCCACCGCTACCGGCGTCGCCACGAGAAGCAGCAACCGGTTCATAACGACATTACGCAGTGTGATGAAAAGATTGACTACGCCCGAAGGAGCGCCGAGCTTCATCACCTTGAACGAATCGCGAATGCGAAGTCCCTTGAAATAAAAGGTCAGGACATTATTTTTCTTCAGATAATGCGTCATCGCAATGATGAACGCCACATAATAACTGATCGAGGTTGCCATTCCCATCTCGAAAAGACCGCCGTGAATCACCAGCGCGGTGATAAAGTCGCCGGCAATATTAACGATCGTCATCACGACCACCGCCACGATCGTACGTGTCTGATCGCTGTCGATCTGCATGAAAGAGTTCGTGATAAACGCAAGCATCAGCGGCGGAACACCGACACCAAGTGCCTTCAGATAGGCCGATGCCTCCGGTAAAAGCGAGGCATTTTTACCATGCGCGCCGAGTATGATCGCAATCTGATCCGATCCGAAAAACATCACAAGAAACAATATCACCGAGATCAACGCCGCCGTGATAAAACTGATTGTATGCACCTGCTTTGCTCTTTCAAAGTTACCACTTCCGATATGCTTCGCGCAAAGCACCTGGATGCCTGCTGCCAACACACCGTTGATCGCTACCAGCAGGTTAAAGACCGGGTTTGCGAGACCATAGGCCGACATATAAGCCTGCCCGAGATACCGACCGATCACGATACCGTCCACGAGCATCCCGAGCATTGTCGAGAGCACCGTGACCACCATCACGACCATCGTACCGCGCAGCATTTTTTTGATAATACGATCATCCAGCCTCTGTTGCTTCATAACTCAACTCCTTATCAAATCCGTGATTCTGTTATGTCATCCTGACGCGTCACTTTATGAATGATACTTTCCTTCCAACACATCCATCAGGTATTCGCCGTACTGATTTTTCTTGTAGATCTCGTAGGCCGACAGCATCTCCTCGCGGCCGATCCAGCCGTTTTCATAAGCGATCTCTTCAAGACAGCTGATCTTGCGATGCTGATGTGTCTCCACCGTGTAAACAAAGTTCGACGCTTCCAAAAGCGAGGTGTGCGTCCCGGTGTCAAGCCATGTGAACCCCCTGCCGAGCAATTCCACCGAGAGTTCCTGTGTCTCCAGATACATTCGGTTAAGATCCGTGATCTCGAGTTCCCCACGTGCCGACGGCTTCAGTGACTTCGCGTATTCGACAACACGATTATCATAAAAATACAGGCCCGTCACACAGTAATTGCTCTTCGGATGCTCCGGCTTCTCCTCGATCGAAACGACCTTTCCGTCCTTATCAAACTCAACGATGCCAAACCGCTCAGGATCGTCCACATAGTAGCCGAATACTGTCGCTCCCTTCTCCTTGCTCGCTGCGTTACGAAGGATCTCCGTCAGTCCCTGGCCGTTAAAAATATTGTCGCCGAGCACCATCGCCACCGAGTCATCTCCGATGAAATCCTCTCCGATGATAAAGGCCTGCGCCAGCCCGTCCGGACTCGGCTGCACCTCGTAGGACAACTCGATCCCAAACTGCGAGCCGTCTCCCAAAAGCTCCCTAAACCGCGGCAGGTCCTCCGGTGTGGAGATCAAAAGGATCTCACGGATCCCGGCCAACATCAGTACCGACAGAGGGTAATAGATCATCGGCTTGTCATAGATTGGCAAAAGCTGCTTCGACGTCACCATCGTCAGCGGATATAACCTTGTGCCGGAGCCACCGGCCAAAACGATTCCCTTCATGTTCATCGTCCCCCATACATCTTCTCATAGTATTCCTGATACGCTCCGGAGGTGAGATTTTCAAGCCACTCCTCATGCTCCAGATACCAACGGATCGTCTTTTTGATCCCGTCCTCAAACTTCGTCTCCGGCTCCCAGCCGATCTTCTCCCTGATCTTGTCCGGAGCGATCGCATAGCGTCTGTCATGTCCCTTTCGATCCGTCACGTATTTGATCAGATCCTTTGACACATGCTTTCTTCTTGGATCCTCCTCGGGCAGGATCTCAAGGAGCGTATCGAGTACCAGATTCACGATCTCAATATTTCGCTTCTCATTGTGACCGCCGATATTGTAAGTCTCGAAAAGTTCTCCCTGCTCCTGAACCATATCGATTCCCTTCGCGTGGTCATCAACATAGATCCAGTCGCGGATATTTTTACCATCCCCGTATACCGGCAGTTCCCTGCCGTTCAGGGCGTTGTTGATCAAAAGCGGTATCAGTTTCTCGGGGAACTGATACGGTCCGTAGTTATTCGACGTATTCGTGATGTTCGCCGGGAAGCGGTAAGTATCCATATAGGCCTTTACCAGAAAATCCGATCCCGCCTTGCTCGCCGAATACGGACTGTGCGGATCGTACGGTGTCGTCTCATAAAAATAACTGGTCCCGTCATCCGGTAGTGAACCGTACACCTCATCCGTCGACACATGAAGAAACTTCTTCCCCTCTTTGAATGTTCCGTCCGGCAGTTCCCACGCCGCCTTGGCGCAGTTGAGCATCACGGCCGTCCCCAGAACATTGGTATGCACAAAAACCTCCGGTGTCTCGATCGACCGATCCACATGTGACTCCGCCGCGAAGTGCACCACGCGGTCGATGTCATTTTTCTCAAAAATAGCCGCGATCGCGTCCTTATCCGTGATATCCGCGCGGATGAAAGTGTAGTTGTCCCTGTCCTCGATGTCCCGCAGATTCTCGAGATTGCCGGCGTAAGTCAGCTTGTCCACATTGATGATGCGGATCTCATCGCCGTACTTACGAAACATGTAATGGATGTAATTCGAGCCGATAAACCCGGCTCCTCCGGTTACCAGATAGGTTCTCATACGTTCCCTGTTCCTTTCTTATGTACTGTACGATCGGCCCGGTACCGTGATCACAATTCACTGTTCCGGTGGCAGGCGCACATCAGATTCCGTAGGAACTTGCGTCGTGAAGACTCATCCTCCAACGACGTCCTTCCTGCAGATAGTTCTCAAGCATCTTTTTTCCGTC